>CAYLLE010000008.1:30570-55418 GCA_964384485.1 uncultured Spirochaetales bacterium
TCTGCCCGGATTCAACGACAGGGTGATGGAGTTTATGCTGAAATTAAATGAATAATGTATTCGGATAACTAGAAAATGGCAGCACAACATACCTGACCGGGCTCTATGCATTGGCATGTCAGATAGATTATGATATAACTCCTGATATAAAAATATTATAAATCCGAAAGAACTAATGCGGAAAATAAGTTATAACAGACAGGAGTAACAAGTGCGGGATACAGGGGTAAGAAAGATCGACGGCTTCAAGGGAATCTGGTTTGATTTGGGTCAACCTTCGGAATACGGGTCCAAGTATTCCGGCGGCCTGGGGACATACACCGCCAAGCATGTGCCTCTGGCGGTGTACTCCGGGAAAGCGGGGAAAACTTTCTTTGTCTACGGAGGAACCCGTGATTCCGGGGAGCGTCATCTTTTGGCCATGGTTTCCCAGTACGATCACGCGTCGGGAAAACTGGCAAAACCTGTTGTTGTCCATGATAAAGCGGGGATTGATGATCCCCATGACAATCCCAGTATTTCCGTGGATGAATACGGGTACATCTGGGTATTTGTCAGCGGCCGGGGACAGCTCCGGCCCGGGTTTAAATACCGGAGTAAAACCCCTCTTTCCATAGAAGGATTCGATCAAATATCGGAGGAGGAACTGACCTATCCCCAGCCGTGGTGGATACCGGGAGAAGGCTTCCTGCATCTCTTCACCCGGTATACCCGGGGCCGGGAGCTCTACTGGAATGTGTCCGATGTTCATGGATCCAACTGGAGCGAACCCAAAAAAATGGCGGGGATGGGGGGCCACTATCAAATGAGCGCCTGTTCCGGAAACCGGGTGATAACCGCGTTCAATATGCACCCGGAAGGAGACGTGGACCGGCGGACCAATTTGTATTTTCTTCAGACTTACGACCGGGGGCAGACCTGGCGGAATGCCGCCGGAGAACCGGTGTCGCTGCCTCTGGAACAACCTGAAAACGCTGCACTGGTCAGAAACTACGCCGCGGAATCACGGCTCGTCTATATGAAGGATATCAGTTTCGATGATGCCGGGAATCCGGTGCTCCTGGTAATCACCAGCGCCCACCATTTAGCCGGACCCGGCGGAGATCCCCGGATCTGGACCCTGGCCCGCTGGAACGGATCCTCATGGAGTTTTACCGAAGTCACCCGGTCAACCCATAATTACGACATGGGCTCGCTATATAATGAGGGAAACGGAAACTGGCGGATCATCGGTCCGACCGAACCCGGGCCCCAGCATCACGGCACCGGCGGGGAGATGGCAATGTGGGTGAGCGGAGATAACGGTGAGAGCTGGAAGCGGACGGCGGTTCTTACCTCGGGAAGCACCCGGAACCACGCCTACGCCCGGCGGCCGGTTAGTGCGCAGCCGGAATTCTACGCCTTCTGGGCCGACGGAAATCCTGACGGGTTTTCCGAATCACACCTTTATTTCTGCTCCAAGGAGGGGGAGGTTCGGGAAATGCCCTTTGTTATGACCAGTGAGACCGCAGAAGGAAGGGTGCTTTAACTGCGGTTATTCCAGTTCTTTTTTAATAATTATGTCTTCCAGATTCTGAAGCATGGGGTTTCACCGTAATTTACCGATAAATTAAATAAATTCTAACATTTTCGGGTCATCATAATTCATCAGATCTCTAGAGGAGTTATATGGCCCTGGAACGGAGAAGATTAACTGAAGAAATAGCGGCAGCTCTGCAGCAGAAGATCATTGAGCTGGATTTAAAGGAAGGGGATAAGCTTCCAAGCCATGCCGCGTTAGCCGACGACCTGTCAATATCAATACCCTCCCTTCGTGAGGGGCTGCAGGTGCTATCGACCCTGGGCATCATCCGTCTCGAACACGGCCGGGGAACAATCGTGGCCAGGCCGTCTATTTCCGACTACGCCGGTAGTGTTGATCCGGGTCTGCTTGCCCGGAGTTATTCCCTGGATGAAAGTATTACCGTGCTAATCACCGCGCTCCGGTCGCTGGTGCGGGATTTAGGCAGATCCCAGAGGAGAGATTATCCCCTGGAACCGGCAATTGAAAAAATCAGAAGCGCCGCGGATTCCGCCGGTGCGGTAAAAGCTCTGGGGGAGTTTTATTCCGGGTTAATTGCACCGCTTAAGCGGCCGCTTTTCGGTGACATCATCCGGATGACGGTTAAAATAATCTGTTCCGCCCCATACATCTCGCCGGATACACACCTCCGGTCTAATGATTTTGCCGATTCATTGACAAAGTTTAAAAATGCTCTGGAATCGGGAAGCGAAACGGAAATAAATTCCCTGCTCACCGATCAGGAGCTGCTGCTCCGGAGTCTGGTGCCGACGGAGCAGCGGCTATCATGCCTAACCGGATCGATTGGAGGAACCTTTTATTCCGCCGGTCTTGAACTTTCGGCCGGACTCCGGGATCTTTCCGGGTTGATCCTCCGGGTAAAACCTTCTGCCGGAGGGCTGGAAAATCTGCGGACACTTGCGCGGGGAAATGGTGATATTGCCTTTACCCAGGCCCATGTCGCTGAAGCTGCTTACCGGGGCGAAGAACCTTTTGATGTTCCGTTTTCCGATTTGAGGATGATATGCCGGACCCACGCGCTGGATCTTTGGATTGTCGCCTCTTCTTCCAGCGGGATCGACAGTCTGCGAAGCCTCAAAGGGAAACGGATTTCGCTGGGAACCCGGGGCGGTGAAACTTCCCGCATCGCCCGGGAGCTGCTGTTGGAATACGGCCATGAGAGCTCAGCGTATGAGGAGCGGTTTCTTTCGATTTCCCGGGCGGCTGAAGCGCTGAGCCGGGGTGAAATTGATCTCCTTTTCTACCTAACCGGCGGAATGGGAACCGCGCTCCACCGTTTATCGGAAACACACTCCTTAAAGGTAATCGGAATAGAACCGGATATACTCCACAAACTGTGCGGGAAAACGGGCAGCTGGCGGCGCTCGAAGGTTTCGGCCGGTCCGGGGGGTGAGGAAGTTCCGACCCTCAGGGTCGAAACGCTTCTAGTATGCGGAAGATCCCTTTCCGACGAACGGGTTAAAAAGGTTCGGCAGGCAGTTTGGCACGCCGCGAAAACAAGCAATATCCTCCAACCCCTTGTACCCAAACCTCCATTTCCTGTGCCCCTTCATCCGGGAGCTGGAAATGCTTGAACGGATCGGATTGCAGCGGATTCCCCTGGTTACCGGACACCGGGGAGCGGCCGGAATAAAACCGGAGAATACCCGATCCGCTTTTCAATACGCGGCGGATATAGGCTGTGACGGTGTGGAGCTGGATATTCATGTCACTGCTGATATGGTACCGGTTGTGAGCCACGATCCTGCTGTATCCGATGGGGAGGAGCAGCTTGTGATCAGAGAAACCCATTCCCGGATTGTAACCGCTTTACCGGCGGGGAGAGGGGAAACGATTCCTGCTCTACGGGATGTTTTTGAAATTCTTGAGCCGACCCGTCTTTACATTCAAATAGAATTGAAAGGAGAGGATACGGTACATCCCGCGGTAGAACTTGTCCGGTCCTTTTCCATGGAGCACCGGGTAATTTTTACATCCTTTATCCATAAACGGGTGTTGAGAGCCAAAGAACTGCTTCCCTCGGTTCGGACAGGCGTGCTGCTTTCGTGTGTGCCGGTTTGTCTGGTAAAGGTAGCCCATCAGGCGTATGCTGATAATATCCATTTAGATCACCGCAGAATTACTCGGGATATCGTAGACCAGGTTCACCGCTGCGGAAAGGCCCTGGCTGCCTGGGGAAAAATCAAAGGTACCGCCGATTTTGACCGGCTCTTTGACCTTGAGGTTGATATGATTGGGTCTGACTGGCCCGATGAACTGCTTGCGCGGCGGAAAGAATATTTCAAAGGTTAACCGAAAATTCATATGGTGTTTATCAAGATCTAATACCAAAGACTCATAAAGTCATCAGATGAGTAACCTGGAAGCCAAAAATCAAATCCAGGTACAAGAGGAGGAAAGTATGAAAAAGTTTTTGTTAATCTGTGTCCTTTTGATAGGTCTGAGTGCCGTGCTTTTTGCAGCAGGAAGCAAGGAAGAAACCGAAGGCCCGGGAGGTATCATCACGATATACACATCTGTGCCCCAGAGTATTATTGATAAAATCCAGAGTGATTTCATGTCAAAATATCCGGATATTGATCTTGAAGTCTTCCGGGCCGGCACCGGGTCGGTGATCGCGAAAATTGCCACGGAAATGGAGGCGGGACAGATTCAGGCCGATCTTATCTGGGTAGCCGAACCGTCCACGTACGAACATTTCAAAAGTCAGGGAATCCTGCTCAAGTTCACCCCGGAAGAAGCATCGGCTCTGGCTGAGGGAATGGCTGATCCGGAAGGATACTACTACGCGGGAAGGCTTATAAACATGATTATCGGCTACAACACCGATCAGGTTACGGATCCTCCTTCAACGTGGAAGGATCTTCTTACCCGGAAATATGACGGACCGAAGGCCATGGCTTCACCGGTCACTGCCGGCGCCGCACTCGCCGCGGCATATGCTATCGGGATGGAATACGGAGAGGAGTATTTTATCGAGTTCAAAGAAAACGGCGGTGTTCAGGCAAAGAGCAACGGTTCAGTACGGGATGACCTTTCAACCGGCGAATACGAAACGGGTATTGTTTTGGATTACATGATGAGATCCCGGGTCGAATCGGGTGCTCCCGTTAACTATGTTTGGCCGGAGGACGGAGCGGTCTTTATCCCCAGTCCCATTGCCATTATAAAAAGCAGCGATAACATTGAAACAGCCAAGGTATTTGTGAACTACGCCCTTTCCGCGGCAGGTCAGCGGACCTTGGTAGAGCAGGGAAATTTTATACCGGTCCGGAATGATGTTGATCCGCCGGCAGGAGCCCCCCGTCTAAACCAAATAAACGCGTTAGATATCGATTGGAAAGCGTTGGCTGAAGAGGCCGATGAAGTGCGGGAAGCATGGACTCAGCTTTTTGCTGAATAAATGCTTATATGATCATAACGGAACCTGCCGGTAACCCGGCGGGTTCATACGTATAAATAATGTATGAAATTACGTAAACCTGATTCCCGCTTTGTCATCCTCTTTGTCGCGATAACCGTTCTTTTGGTAGTTGTGGTATACCCGCTCATTAAAATCGTTATCCAGAGTTTCGAGTTCGACGACGCATTCTCTGTCAAAAATTATATAAAAGCGGTAACTCAGCGCGGTTTCCTTAAGGCGACCGGTCACACATTCGAGATTGCTCTGTGGGTTACCCTGTTCTCGACAGGGGCGGGAACCATTCTGGCTTGGATAGCGGCAAGAACAAATGTTCCGCTTAGAAAATTTTTTCGAAGCGCCCTGGTGTTTCCGTTCATTATTCCCCCTTTTATCGGCGCGGTAGCCTGGAAACAGCTGCTTGGCCCGGTGGGCCTTCTCAACGGATTTTGGAAAACCGTTACGGGAAGTCAGGAACCTCTTTGGAATATGTACGGTCCGGACGGTATTATTTTAGTAATGACCATCCATCTCTATCCGTTTGTGTATCTTACTGTATTAAGAGCCCTTGACCGGATGAACCCGGAACTGGAAGAAGCGGCGCAAATTTCCGGCTCCCGCCCCTTCTCGGTGATGGGACGGATCACCCTTCCCCTGACGCTGCCGGCTGTCGCGTCCGGAGCTTCCCTCGTCTTTATCGCTGCTGTCGCGAACTTTGGAATACCTGCCGTTTTGGGATTTCCGGAAAACTATTATGTATTGACTACCCAGGTCTTTGCCGCCGTTACCAGAAGCGCTGAGCCGAACAGTCTCTCCCTGGCGGCGTCACTTTCGGTAATCCTGGCGCTTATCGCAAGTACCGGACTCCTGCTGCAGCGCTTTATTATAAAGGGAAAGGATTACACGGTGATTTCCGGGAAGAGTATGCAGCCGAACCGGGTGAAATTAGGCCCCTCCCGGGGAATAATATCCGGGGCGGTGCTTATTTTTATCCTTTTCGCTGTAGCGGCTCCCTTGATAGCAATCCTCCTTACAGCTCTTACTAAAACCTACGGACTCCCGCCTGTTCCCGGCAACTGGACGCTGGATAATTTTTATCACGTCCTCATTGTAAATAGGGTAACGAAACGGGCAATCCGGAACAGTTTATTTCTTGCGGTTACCGCGGCAACCGCCGTTTCGGTGATCGGGGCGTTAATTGCCTATTTGGTTGTGCGGACAAAAATAAAAGGACGTTCCGTTATCGATTTTGTTTCCAACATGCCCTACGCGATGCCGGGGACGGTGGTGGCAGTAGCCATGATCCTTGCCTGGCTCCGGCCTGTCGCCGGTATCAGGCTGTACAATACGATCTGGATCCTTCTAATCGCGTACTCCGCGCGGTATCTTGCCTTTGGCGTGCGGTCGTCTTCAGCGGCTCTAGCCCAGGTGCATATAAGTCTGGAAGAAGCGGCCAGGATTTCCGGTGCCGGATGGCTCCGGTCGTTTAAGGATGTGGTTATTCCCCTGATCAAACCGGGGCTTGTAAACGGGTGGTTCCTGGTTTTTATGCCTGCTCTCCGGGAGCTGACGATCTCGGCACTCCTTTGGTCCTCCCGGAATGAAACTATAGGAGTGATGGTATTCAATCTTCAGGAAGCAGGAGATGTTGTGGGTTCCGCGGCCTTAGCGGCGATAATGATGTTCTTCCTGATAATAGCAAATATATTAACCCGGAAATTTTCCCGGGGCAGATTAGGAGTATAATGTGTCCTATGTTTCTCTTAAATCATTAACAAAAAAATTTGATGCTACTCTCGCGGTTGATCATCTCTCTTTGGATGTTCCGGATGGTGAGTTTGTCAGCCTCCTCGGGCCTTCCGGATGCGGAAAAACAACTACCCTTAGGATGATAGCCGGATTCATCGAACCGACCGCGGGAACGGTGGAAATCGGCGGAAAAATATTTTCCGATCCCCATGCCGGGATTTTTATTCCCCCGGAACAGCGTAATCTGGGGATGGTTTTTCAGTCCTATGCCGTATGGCCCCATATGAATGTCTACAAAAATATCGCTTATCCCCTGAAAGTAAGGAAAACAGCTAAAGCGGAAATAAAAGAACGGGTACAGAGAGCGGCGGAGCAGGTAAAAATGCCGGAACTATTAAAACGGTATCCCGGTCAGCTCTCCGGAGGCCAGCAGCAGCGGGTCGCACTGGCCAGAGCCCTGGTGGCTCAGCCGAAGGTTCTGCTGTTGGATGAACCCCTTTCGAATCTGGACGCGAAGCTGCGGGAGGAGATGCGGCTGGAGATAAAGGAATTGCAGCGCCGCATAGGGATCACCATCATTTTTGTTACCCATGATCAGGTGGAAGCGATGGTTCTTTCCGACCGGATAGCGGTTATGAATAAAGGCAAAATTCTTCAGGTAGGTTCTCCCCGGGAAATATATGAAAATCCGGCGGATGAATTCGCGGCACGGTTTATCGGCGCCGCCAATTTGATTCCCCTGGAGGACGGAACTTCCCATGCAGAGGGTGATCCGGGATTTATCCTGCCGGTGTGTGGTAAACGGGGATTTGCCGTGATTCGGCCCGAGGATACTGAAATCCGGGCAGAACCGGGAGACGGATTTTTTGAAACCCGGGTTGAGACTTCGATGTACCTGGGTGATCAGGTTCTCTGCTTTCTTAAAAGGGGTGATTACAGAATCTCCGTCAAACTCCGGCGTAATACCGATCCGCAACCCGATGATTCTGTATATTTGCGGATAACCGGTTCGACCGTTATAAGCATGGGGGATGATAGATGAGAATCGTCGAAATCAGCGATCTCCATTTAAGCAGGCTCCACAGTTATTTTTATTACAATTGGACCGTCGTTCTGGACGCGCTTAATGCCGATCCCCCCGATTTGGTGGTCGTCAACGGAGATGTCAGCTTTAACGGAGCGGACAGCCGGGGAGATCTTGAATTTGCCCGGAATGAATTAGAAAAAATCAGCGTCCCGGTGTTTATATTGCCCGGAAATCATGACATTGGTGACGATCCTGAATCGAAAAAATTAGACCAGCCGGTGAACAGGGAACGGCTTAAGCGGTGGCGGGAGATTTTCGGTTCGGACCGGTTCTCTCTTGAATCAGGTGGTTACCAAATTTTAGGGATAAATACCGCCCTTTTCGGAAGCGGTCTTATAGAGGAAAAAGAGCAGTGGGATTGGCTGTCCCGGATATTGACCGGAAACCCGATACCCGCGCTCCTTTTTATGCATAAACCGCTCTTTACCCTTTCCCCTGAGGAGACAAGTTTTAATAAAAGCTGTATAGATCCTGTAAGCAGAAAACGGTTTTGGTTCCTTCTGGAGCAAAGCAGTGTTGAAACCGTGTCCAGCGCCCATGTTCACGTCTATAAAAATGAAATTTACCGGGAAACGGAATTTCTATGGTGTCCCCCGGTCAGTTTTGTGGTTACCTGGGAAGGGAAAGATGTCTACGGCGGAATCCGCCGGGCGGGATACCTTGAATTTATCCTTCCTGATGAACCCGGGGAAAGTAAAATTTTCCACAATTGGATGGAACCGGAACAGCTGGTGAATTACGACCTGCGGAACTGGTTTAAGTCAAACGGATCTACCGTTAAGCTGCCCCCTCTGCCTTTGTACTAATCATCCCTTCTTGGTATACTTTCGGGATTAACAACAATATTAGCAACAGTACTAATGTATTCGGAGGATTGTGTGAATATTAACTACCCCCCGGCTCAGGCCGCCAAGGCAATTACTAATGAAGGTTCCGGCAGCGGTTCCGGATATCTTACGGTAACAGCGCCCATGACGGTCAACCCGGGTTCCGCTTTTTTAATAAAGCTCGCGGTTCTGGATGATTCGGGTTTAGCCCTCTGCGATATCGAAGAACCGGTGACCATCGAAATTCCCGGACAGTCCGGAACGATTGATATACCGTTCAAGCCGGGAGCTCCAGCTCTCGCGGAGCTGCGGGATGCTGTCCTCGTGAAAGAAGGGTTTCACCGGATCCGGGGATCCTTCCGGGGACAGCAGGTATACAGCAATCCGGTTTATTGCTCCCGGGAAGCGGAAGGAATCTTCTTCGGTGACCCCCACATTCACACCGCCTTGAGCAACTGTAATGTGGAATATAGCCGTTCCTGTACCTTCTCCTTTTACGCGGCCCGGTATTTGAGCTGCCTCGACTGGATGACCGCCGCGGACCATGTCTCGGGAGGCCGGTCCGAACCGGCCCGGTGGAAGGAGGGGGGAGCCGTCTCCGATCTTCATAATGACCCGCCGGACTTCGTTACTATTCCCGGATATGAAGCCTCCCTCAAGGGCGGTGCCGGGGGAGATAATAATGTTTATTTGAACAAATTTCCCCGCCGCTTTGTTGATCAATACGAAGAAGGGGATACCCTGTCCCTGGTTCGGGAGCTGAAAGAATACGCTAAGCAGGAAAACTTCGATTTTTTTATTGTCCCTCATCATACCACCCGGACCATTAAACACGGAGAGATTCCGCCTGTCATTTATCCCGGACCGGAACGAATGCCCCTGGTGGAGATTCACTCCAAATGGGGTACATCCGAGTATCGGGGGAATCCGACCCCCCTTAAAGATATCCATCCAGGTCCCAGTTACGCTCTTGATCTGCTCCAGAACGGTTATCTCCTGGGATTTGCCGGCGGGACAGACACCCACAGTTCACTTACATTCGGAACCGGTATCGAGCCGGATCATATCGACCGTCCCGCCGGGATTACCGGTGTTCTGTGTGAAAGCTTAACCCGGGAAAATGTGTTCCGGGCGCTTAAAAACCGATCCTGTTACGCCTGTAAAGGAGAACGGATTTACCTGAAAACGTACACAAACGGTGCCTCCATGGGTTCAGTGCTGAAGCAGAAGGAAGGTCCCCGGGTGATTGCCTGGAAGGCAGCGGCATCGGGAGAGATAGCGAAAGTCGAACTCATCAGAAACGGAGAGGTAATCTACCGGATGTCCCCGGGACACTGGTTTTCCGAAGGTGAATTCGAAGACCGGCAGTATTTTTCCGAAGCAGCAATTTCTTCAGAACGTTTCGGAAGGTTTGTCTACTATTATCTGCGTCTTACCTGTACCTCAGGGGCAATGGCGTGGTCCAGTCCTGTTTGGGTCAGATAGGACGAAGAAGGCGTGATATTTAACGGGTTTCAAGCCGACATGACCGGCGCGGTGAAAACCTATATTGCTACGGGGGATCCGGATTCACTGATCCGGTGGCAGTTTCGGATCAGGCATGCCACCGAGTCCAACGGTGATGACACGATAAACAAAACGGAATGGGCCGCCGCGGAAAACACCGGCGATATCTACCGGCCCGAGCTTCGGGTTACCTATCGGTAGTCGGAGTGTTTAGCCTTTCAGGCCTGAAGCTGAAATTCCCTCAACAAAGTAACGCTGAGTCAGGAAGAATATTATATATTCGGGGGAAGCATAGACAGGACAAACATGGCCATGATTTCGTTCCAGTTCACCAGGGCATAATCCCTTATATCTCTCCTGATTAATTGATATACTTCATGATGTAAATCTTCCGGAGGTGCGGCAAATGCAGGAGAAATCAAGACCGAATATAATCGTAATTTTAGTTGATGATATGGGATATTCCGATATCGGATGCTACGGATCGGAAATCAGAACCCCAAACCTGAACGGACTCGCCCGGGACGGTGTCCGGTTTAGTCAGATGTACAACTGTGCCCGGTGCTGTCCCACCCGGGCAAGCCTGCTTACGGGACTTCATCCCCACCAGGCCGGTGTCGGACACATGATTTCCGACAGAGGTGCGGGTCCCGCGTATCAGGGCTTCCTGCGGCAGGATTGCGTCACCATCGGGGAGGTGCTGAAAGACGCCGGATACCGGACCATGTGGTCCGGAAAGTGGCATACCTCCGCCGGTCTTCCCCTGGTCGGTGAACCTCAAGATGAACCCGGATCCCTCCGGAACCCGTATCCCCTTTCCCGGGGATTCGACCGGTTCTACGGCACCCTGGGCGGGGCGGGAAGTTTTTTCAATCCGGTGCGGCTTATGGAACAGGATAAACGGATTGAACCCGGTGCCGATTATTATTACACCGACGGAATCAGCGACGCCGCCTGCCGGATGATCGAAGAAGCGTCGGACGGAGATGATCCTTTCTTTCTGCACGTCTGTTACACCGCCCCTCATTGGCCTCTCCATGCCCTGCCGGAGGACATCGAACGGTACCGGGGTAAGTACCGGAAGGGATGGGATTATCTCCGTACTTCCCGGCATGAAGAGCTGAAAGGATCAGGCATACTTGATTCAAAGTGGGATATTTCGCCCCGGGATACGGAATCTCGGGATTTTACCGGTGATCCGAAAGACCGGCAGGAGTGGGAAGATCTGCGTATGGCCGTATATGCCGCTCAGGTTGACCGGATGGATCAGGGGGTAGGGAAGATTCTCGGGGAGCTTTCGAAACAGGGAATAGAAGATAACACCATGGTGATGTTTCTTAGCGATAACGGCGGATGCGCCGAGTTCCTGAACGAGGACGGTGACATGTCCACATGGCCCCAGCATTACGGAGTCACCGCCAGAGAAGGTGAAACCTGCCGGGTCGGAAACGTGGTGGGGCTGGAACCTGGTCCCGCCACCACTTTTATGAGTTACGATCTTCCCTGGGCGAACGCGTCGAACACACCCTTCAGGCTGTACAAACACTGGGTCCACGAGGGCGGCATTTCAACCCCGTTTATCTGCCGGTGGCCGGGAAAGACCGATGCCGGGTCTATTTACCATCAGCCTTGCCATGTTTCGGACATTCTGGCCACCTGTATCGAAGCTGCCGGCGCCGGGTATCCTAAGGAACATGATGACCATGATATCCAGCCTCTGGAAGGTGAGAGTTTCGCTCCGCTCCTGAGCGGTGACGGAGAGTGGCATCGGGAGCGTCCGATCTTCTGGGAACATGAAGGCAACCGGGCGGTTCGGGACGGGAGCTGGAAGCTTGTTTCAAAAACGGTGGACGGAGAAAACGGTCCGTGGGAACTCTACGACATGAATGAGGACAGGACGGAACTCAGCGATTTGGCAGCCAAAGATCCCGGACGGGTCAAAAATATGGCTGCCATGTATAACCAGTGGGCGGAACGGTGCGGTGTTCTGCCCTGGAAAAACGGCCCGGTGAGAGTCTAAGCCGGAGGTGCTACCGCGCTTCTCTCAGAAACAGCAATTCTCGGTGATCACATTCGCATTATAATTTATAATTTGTTTTATTACAAGCAATTACATAAATCGGGATCACCGAGAATTGCCGTTTTTCCGCGAAAAAATATGCGGCAAATCCCGGTCAACCCGATCTAAATTTATATATTATATGAAATTATGGCCGCTTCTCAATCACAATAGGAGTTGACCGGGATTTGCTGTCTCAGAAAGCTGTTTTTACGCTCTTTTTGTTTCTTTGCCAGGTTTGATTCGGCAATGTCTAGAAGGCTCTTTCTAGAAAGGTTATTAAGGGTTTCTTTAAATTTATTAAAAGCCTGATCGGCGTCCCGGCTTACGTTTTCTGTTTTTTCCATTTTGTACTCCTTTTAACGTAGTTTTCACTATATACTACCCTTTTATGATCGGATCGGTTGCATTTTCTTTTAAGGAAATTTAGGATTTTCATCATGGTACGGTTCCACCGGCGGGAACGGGTTTTATTTGCCTCTTATCGATACATGACGTATAATTTCACCAATGCGACATTTATTCTTCCAGGGGAAACAGTCCTACAAAAAAAGGGCTTTTTATCAGCTATTCTTCTCCTTCCTTGCCGTAAGTGCCGTTATCCTTTCTATTACCACCCTTTTTATGTTCTGGAATTTTGAACGTCTGACGGTGGAAGAGATAAACCAGAAATCTTTGGAAATGCTGCGGCAGTCCCGTTCGGTGTTCTCCTCGGTGCATCAATGGATGATGTCTTCATTCCTCAGGATGAGAATAAGCGGCGGAGTTCGTGATCTCCTTCAGGAAGAGGAGGTAAGCTACGCGGTAGCTTCGAAGGCGATTGAAGATTTGGATTCAGTCGTCGGTTCCAACCTGCTACTCCATTCTGTTTACCTGTATAATAAGCGCTCCGGCAGATTCTACTCCACCGTAAGGGGGGTTGAACCGAAGGGAAATGTTTCCGACCCGGCGCTTCCCGGTCTTATCGCATCCATTAAGCAGAATTCTATATACACATACTTCCCCCGGGAAATTTCTCTGGATATGAGCCCCCAGGCAGCAGCGCAGCTTAGTCCGTCTACACTCAACTCTCAGGTGCTTACTTTTGTTATCGGAGACATCGGGTACCAGAACCGTAGTCTCGGTAGTGTTATTGTGGCCAACCTGCAGATGAAGAAGGTCCGAGAGCTTATTCTTGACAGCACCTCTACTCCTGAAGACAGGCTTTGGATTCTAGAAAGAGACGGGTCTACTGTTTCAGCACCGCCTGGATACAACGATGGTGATTACGTGAATCAGGCCGTGGCAGCATATTTAAACACTGTCGTTGCGGAAGAGAATGAAGAAGGTACTTTCCTTGGAACTCTGGGTGATGTAAAGGTTCTTATTTCATACACATCATTTCCTGAAACAGGGTGGTACTTTTTCTCTGTTACTCCCTACAACAAGGTTTTTTCAGGAATTGCCCAAGCAAGAAACGCAACCTTGCTCTTTTACTTCTCCCTGGTGCTGCTTTCTTCAGGTGGGATTTTTATCATATCGAGAAGAATATACCGTCCTATGTCCACCCTTTTTGATGTGGTGGAAGATCTCCGGCTTCAATTTCATGAGGGCAATCAAGAGGGAAAGGGGTATGAATCAGGTGTAGATATGACTATTGAAACAGTCCGCTTTCTTTCACGAAGACTACAGGAGTTCGATCATGAACGGGTGGAAACCCTGGCGGAGGAATCCTTTTTTCGGGCAGTGGCAGGCGATAAAGCAATAGAGATAGACGGAGTTATTTTCTCCTTTCCCGTAACCTTGGCCATATTGGCTATAGATCATTTTCGGGAGATACAGGTCCACGCGGGAGGTATTGCCCTGCGCTCTATGGTGCGCTCCCTTTCCCGAATTGCCTGCGCGGCGGGTATCACCTGTTACCCGGTAAACGGTGTATATCTTGTCTGTCTTCTCCCTATCCATTACGAATCGGTAGTCGAGAGTATTCAGGACGAGGCTGTGAGGATGTTGGGAATTACGGTTACCTTTGGACTCGGATCCCGGGTAGAGAATATAAGTGCCCTAAAGCGGGGATACAAAGAGGCCATGCGGGCGGTGAGTTTTCGCTTCTGCCATAATCCCGGGAGTATAATCCCCTTCTGTAAGGAGATGTTGGGAGAGCATATGGGATTGGCGGGAGAAGAGGAGCTGAAACAGTTTTTCATTGCCTTTCGGGATCATCGTCCCCGTAAGGCTGAGACCATTCTTGAGGAACTATTGGACAAGGACACTTTGATTCAGCCTGAGCAGTTTGAACTGCTTAGACAGCTCTTTGTATTCTACGGGGTGAAAGAGCTGATGGAGGTAGAAGGTCCGGATTCAAGTATGTACCGGGAGGTAAAAAGTCTCATAGACCGTGTAGATTTCGCCGAGGATCGGGAAGAGTTCTATACAGCCGCAACCGCAATGCTGCAGACCTGGATGGAACTGCGCAAGGAGAGACTCGATACCCGAAAAGAAGAGATTGTGGAATATATTCACGGGAGAATTCAAAGTGAATTCCAGAATGGTTCTCTTTGTTCAGATTCCATTGCCGATGAAGTTGGTCTATCTACCAATTATGTAAGAGACATCTTTCGAAAAACCTGCGGTGAATCTATCTCCGATTTTATAAACAGAACCCGCTTCGAGTATTGTAAGACACAGCTCCAAACTACACACTATTCGGTGAAAGAAATTTTCGCTGAAGCGGGATTTAGCAGCTACTCATATGGAGTTACCGCGTTTAAAAAGTACACCGGGTATACCCCCCTGCAATACCGGAAGCGGCGGGTTATATAGCCGCAGATTTCTGGACTGATAATGGAGAAATTCTAAGCAGGAATGTAAATCCTAAATGAAATTCATAGGAATACTAAAGGTTTCGAGGAATTCTAAATTGCCCGTTTTCCAAACCCGTGATGATATGGGGAAAACTTAATACAGGAGGAATTCGTGTAATGAAACGAACAGTATTGTTTTCAGGTATCCTGCTGCTAATTGCAGTATCGGTATGGTCTGAAGGAGAACAGGAAAAAAGCGGTGTAGAAGGGCCTAAAATTGTTACGCTCTACGACTGGGAGGCAAGTAGTACTAATCTAATGGTTGAGGGCTTTAACGCCTCTCACCAGGATATTCAGATTAACCATCAATTAGTGCCCGCGGCAGATTATGAGACAAAGATTCTCACTCTGTTGGCCGGTGGAATTGATATGGATCTGTATATGCAGAAAAATCAGACCCACAAGTTTGCCCATTTTGGAAACGGCTTCATAGAAGTTCTGGACCCCTACATTGAAAAATTTGACGCGGACATTAGTCTGGTAGACGCATATCGGACCGATATTACTATAGAAGGTCAGGTGGTTGCTCTTCCATATCGTGGTGCCGGTACCTATCTCTACTATAATAAGAAACTATTCGATGAAGCAGGGGAGCAGTACCCCACGGTCTATGTGGAAAATGGTACCTGGACCTGGGAGAAATACCGGGAAGTCGCCCAGAATATTGCATCCGGAGATGGGAAAGTATGGGGAAGTTTTATGGCTCCCTGGGGCGGTCCCTGGCAGGTACCCTCGCTTTGGCAAACAGGCGATCCCATCATCAGCGCCGAAGGGCAGATAATCTATGATCCCGAAGCAGTTGTTAAAGCGTATAAGAACCGGAAGATTCTTGAATCTACCAAAGCACAGCCGGAGCTTTCATTTATAAAGGCAACCAAGCTCCACTATTCTCAAGCCTTTTTCCAAGGTAACCTGGGTATGCTGATAATCGGTGAGTGGTTTCCCGGAATGCTGCAGACGGCAAAAAAAGACAACCTTTTCCAGGGATTCACCTGGGATGACTGGGGAATTACCTATATTCCCACCAATGAAGAACACTACTCTTCTCCCGGCGGTGCTACGTTCGGACACGTTGCTGCCGTATCTAAAAATAAAGACGCTGCGTTTCAGGTCCTGGCCTATATGAGTCTTGATCCTAAGGGCGCGAAGGAAGCGGCCGAAGCCGGTCTTATGCCCGCGGTGATTGGCGAAGAGGTGACAGAAGTCTTGGCGGGGAATATTCCGGACCCTGAATCTCTGGGATACTATATCGCTCCCTTCCCTCGAGAGAATCCGGTTAATAAATACGCATCACCGAGAGACGATTTCATTAGCCGACTTATGGAGGAATATCTTATCACCGACATGAGTGATGAAGAGCTGCTTAAGCGGTTTCAGAAAGGAATGGAAGAGGTTGTCAATTCCGTAGATTAAAATAATGCTGCCGTCCCAGCAGGGACGGCAGCTTCTGCCTATCAATACGAATACTTGTAAGGATGATCGTTATGAAAACACCTCTTGGGAAAACATCCGCTAAAGATGTAGCCGTATTTCTGGCCCCAAGCTTTATCGGTTTTTTTATCTTTGTACTTTTGCCGTGTACACTCTCTTTGTTTTTTTCATTTGCAAAGTACTCCGGCGGGAGACTGACTTCTATTAAATTTGTTGGTTTAAAGAACTACATTAAAGCTTTTACTAATGAGCAATTTTGGCAATCCATGTATGTTACTGTGCAGTTTGTAATCGGTTCAGTATTTGTTGTACTCCTGATATCCCTGTTTTTTGCGTTGATAGTAAATAGACAGATTATGGGACGCAGTTTTTTCCGGGGTATTCTGTTTCTGCCGAATATGCTTTCGGTAGTCGCGATAAGCCTCGCCTTCGCGCTTATATTTCATCCCCTTCAGGGGCCTATGAACAATTTTCTGCTAAGTCTGGGGCTTGACCCGCTACCCTGGCTTACCAGTCCGAAAACAGCCCTTTTTACCGTGATAATAATATTTATCTGGCAGAATTTCGGTTATTACATGCTTATTTTTCTCAGCGGGTTGCAGAGTATTAATCCGTCATATTACGAAGCAGCTGATTTAGAAGGTGCCTCACCCTTTCAGCAATTTTTCAGGATTACCCTGCCAATGCTTTCTCCGGTAATGTTTCTCGCGGTAATTCTTGCGGTAATACGTTCATTTAATGTGTTCGGACATATATACGTACTCACCGGAGGTCAGGACGGCGGCGGACCTGCCGGTTCTACATCCGTAATAGTATTCGATATCTATAAAAACGCGTTCTCTTATTTCAGAATGGGATATGCCTCCGCGGAAGCGGTAATTTTGCTCTTAATTGTATTAACAATTACACTCATTCAGTATAAGGGTCAGAGAAGGTGGGTGAATTATGAAGCAATTTAAAATAGACGCGCATAGTATTATGAAGAACAAAATTGTTTCCTTAGCGGGTCAGATTGCTGTGTATACATCACTTATTTTTGCAACCCTTATTATACTGCTTCCACTGCTCATAATCCTGTCATCGGCATTCAAACCCGAATCAGAAATATTTGAATACCCCATGAAGTGGATACCTCGAAATATAACTTTTAATAACTTCGCGAAATTACGTCAGGGTAATACAGATTTTCTGCTTTATATTTTCAACTCTCTAAAGGTAACCATTACTATTGTGGCTGTACAGCTGCTCACCGCGACTACCGGAGCCTACGCCTTCGCCAAAATGAAATGGAAAGCAAGGGAATTCGTGTTCCTGCTTTATATTGGTACAATGATGATACCCGGGCAGGTATTTGTAATACCTCAGTTCATTATTGTAAAGAACCTGGGACTCTATAATTCTCACGCCGCTCTGGTGTTTGTGGGAGCCTTTACCGCTTTCGGCACATTTCTGGTAAAGCAGTTTTTTATGACTATTCCCGATTCCCTTATAGAGGCCGCCCGCATCGATGGTGCCAGTGAATACCGCACATTCACCACCCTCATACTTCCTCTCTCTAAACCGGTCTTGGCTACACTAATTATTTTCTCCTTCAGATACTTTTGGAATGATTTTTTTGCTCCCCTTATCTACCTTACCTCTCCCGAACTGAAGACTCTTGCCCTGGGGATGTCCGACTTTGCCAGTGAATATTTTACCTACTACGGTCCGCAGATGGCCGCGTCTCTTATCGCGATTGTTCCGGTCATGGTTATGTTTCTCTTTCTCCAAAGGTTCATCATGCGCGGCGTCGTAACCACAGGAATAAAAGGATAACATGTATCGAAATGGAGCGAATTACTAAGCACCTCAAAGCCAATGAACAGCTTCTATACTTCACCTCCTCCAGTCTCTCACTGGATGACCAGTACCTCTACTTTATTTCCGACAGGACCGGCAGTCCAAATATATTTCACCTTCATATTCCCACAGGAGAAGAGCAGCAGTTGACTTTTAATGAAGAAGGGGTAATGCAGAGCTATGTCTATTTCGACGGTCAGCCTCACCGTGGATTGGGAAAGGCCAGCGCCGCTTTACATCCCGGCAGCGGCACTGTGTATGCTATCATGGATAATGTGCTGCACCGCTTTAGTAACGGAGAGTCTTCTCCCTTATGGCAAATTCCGGACGATCAGGTTACCGCGTTCACTCATGTAAGCCGTGACAACCGCTTTATCTGTGTACCTACCACCGACGCCAGGGCTTTTGAAGGGACACTTGGAGACGACAAACTTACCGCTATAGACGCCCGGGTACAGAATTTAGAACTATCTTCGTATTTAAATATCATTGATTCTGTTACGGGAGAAGTAGCGGCATGTGAAGAGGTACCTCGATGCTGGGTGACTCATGCACAATTCAATCCCGCTGACCCTTTTCTTATTCTTTATAACCATGAATGGCCTTCAGACTGCGGTATCAGGCGGATGTGGTTATGGAACGGTAAAACCCACAAGAGGCTGAGGGGAGAACAGGAATCTAGTCCGGCTGCCGGGGGTTATCCAAGACAACGTGAGGATTGGGTGTGTCATGAGATGTGGTCCCACGATGGAAAATATCTGGTGTACCACGGAGGTTATTCCGATGGTCCCTTTTTTGTCGGTAGCATGAAGTGGAACGGCGGCAGTTTGCGGGAAATACCGCTTCCTGATAATTATCGCGGATACGGGCACTTTACCATTTCCCGAAATGGACTTCTCGTTTCCGACGGTTATTATTCACATGAACCTTCTAAAAAGAATACAGATCTGGGTGTCGAGACGGGAGAATGGTTATCTCTCCAGTTACCGGACTGGTCCAAGGGGGATCTTCAGTGGAAGCCGCTCTGCCGTCACGGCTCTTCTTGGGACTCCCAGGACTCTCATCCCCATCCCATATTCAGCCAGGATGGAAGAGCTGTTTATTTTACGTCCGACTGGGAAGGGACTTGTCAAGTTTACCGTGCAGCCCTTGACGCTTTCCTGGTTTGATGCTTATGGAATAATGAAAACTGCCGGAAAACAGCGGAAAGAATTTAAGCAAAGTCTCGGGTGATGATCTGAGTCTGGAAGTATTTGTTTTTTGATACTAATGACCATAGGTACACAGAAAAACTTTCGCAATTAAAAGAATCCGGTTCTCGGCTGCGGTAGGCTAAATGATTTCTCCGCCCTGGAGTTTTATCGCTTAGCACGGAATTGCAAATATGACATTCCCGCGATTTTTCTGTTGTCGGTTTCGATGGGATTATGGCCTTTTCTCAATCACAGAAGGAGTTGACCGGGATTTACTGGTTCAAATTTATACCGAGTTCCGGTATTGTCATTGCTTTTAAGCGGTTTTCTCCGTTCAAGGGGATATTCGAGAGTCCCTGGGTAGGTTTCAAATATCTTGAACAGTTTTTCACTTCCGTCTTTTTTGTCCGGGTGCTCCGTAATACCCTGATGATCGGTCTTTTTTACATGGTGTTCGCATAATTTTTCTTGCCGCGTTATCCGCGAATGATCCGACCCTGTATGAAGCGGCCGAAGTGGACGGCGCTTCTAAAATGCGGCAGCTGTTTACAATCACCCTTCCTTCGATAGTTCCTACTATCGTAATCATGTTCCTCGTTCGTATCGGAAGACTGGTGAGTGTATCCTTTGAGGAAGTTCTGCTTCTGCAGAATGACCCAATAGAGTCATTAACATTTACCAGGTGGTTAGAATAACAAGGTATTTACTGCTAATTATAGTTTATAAAAACATTTTTCCGGTTTTCGCCTTGTGCTGATCGGTTAGTTTTCCTATTATTCGGACAAGACAAAAGAGAAGATTGCTTAATTCGATATGATGGCTGACATATTCAATAAAGTTGAATTGTGGGAGACATTCTATCTACATACCGGGCTGTGCTTTTATAAAAATAGACGGAGGAGAATACAATTAAAATATCTACCCAAACCAGCTTTTTTGTGGAAAAATTCGGTTTTCAGAAAGCAATTCAGCTGCTTTCCGATATTGGCTATGACTGTCTGGATTTATCCCTTTTCTCCAAGAAAGGGAAATTACTCCTCGATGATCCCGGCTATCAGGAGAAAGCCCATAAATTAAAGAAGATCGCCGATGACGCAGGAATTTCCTTTAATCAGAGCCATACGCCCTTTCCCTGCTATATTCCCGGTGATGAAGAATATAACCGGACTACCTACCTTTATCAGCTGCGTTCGTTGGAAATATCTTCGATTGTCGGCGCAAAATATGTGGTAATCCATCCAACCGCACTGGAAAAGGACCAAATCAGTTTTAACCGCGAGTACTATTCCCGATTGGCGGACTACAGCCTGAATTTTTATACCCGTATTGCTGTAGAAAACATGTTTGCCTGGGATAAAGAAAAAGATCACGCGGTAGCCAATGTCTGCAGCCGAGGGGAAGACTTTCTCTTGTTTATGGAGGAGATGAAGATTGAAAATTTAGTCGCCTGTGTCGATGTTGGACATGCTCCCCTAGTGGGAGATACCGCATCGAGTATAATTGAAACCCTTGGAAGCAGATACGTGAAATCACTCCATATTCATGATAACGACGAGCACAGCGATATGCACACCCTCCCTTTTTTACAATCAGCGGACTGGAGGCGTATTATGGGAGCCCTAAAGAACATCGGCTACACCGGGGAACTTACCCTGGAGGCCGACCGGTTTTTACTTGGATTTCCCGATGATATGCTGCCGGCGGCCGGGGAGTTTATGCTGAAGACAGCCCGCCGGCTGGCGAAGATGTTCGAAGAGTCCGGTTTCTAATCAATAATCTTTATCTATACATTTTTCTCATATGGGTTGCATGAGAAAAATTGGGATTTATAATTACCATTGGTTTATCTTTAAATGTTATAACTTGTCACCATCCGGGCGAACATCCTCAATTCGCTTGATGCCCCGGGCGTCGACAACCAGCCTGAACCGCCGCATGTTAGTTTTCTTCGTGGTCTGGTAGGAGATGATAAGGTTGAGGTGATAAATGCGCTGTACGTCAATAATGTTGACCCGCTTCTTTCCTGTGGCAACAGGGACGCGGCCGTACTGCATGGACAGGTAGTGAAGAAAGTTCTCGAGGTTGATAATGCTGATGTCCGCGAGGCCCCGTATCCTGTCGTGAGTCTTCATGAGAACCTTCCTCTTGAGCTTCACATTTTTCCGGTAGGACAACACAACCTCTCCAGCGGCAGTAAAGAGTGTCTGTTCGAAACTGCCTCTGTTCCGTAATGCGCGAACCGGTGTCTCGAGTTTCCTCTCTTTAATAAAGGCTGCTCGTTCTCGCACAACCGCGAGTTTTTAACATTACTTGCGTCGTAGAGGCTTTCCTTGCGGTCCGGGTATCGGGTGCCGATTGTCCGAGCAAACAAATCGCGAAAGAAATTTTTCAACCGGTCTTTTACCATGTAACAAACCACCAGGAGCAGGAAAAGAGAAGTGGTTATGTTGCCGAAGGTAGGTAGTCTGGCCGACAAACGCAATGGCGGTGGCAAAAACCATTGCGATTCCGGCGGCCAGAGCATAAAAAACATATCAACAGAGTGCTTATCCCGCTGTTTGAACATCAGGTCTTCCATTTGGTTCGTTTCTTCACGTAATTCTATCATAAACTATGATTAGCAGGAATTCCCCTATATAGTGTCGAAACGGTATGCAGCGCTTATCGGAGGAAAGTTGTCAGCGCCCGGCACCGGTAATTGCTTCCCCGCCGTTATGTCCGGGTTACCGCCTTAGCCCGGATTGCCGTCATCGGCTTTCCGGGAAGCTCAACGGTAATATTTCCGGAAAATGTGCCGGATAAAGGGGTGACCGTCATTTCCCAGCAGTCGATGATGTCGATAGTATATTTGCGGTTTTCCGGAAGACCAATCTCTTTCTCGGCGAGCTGCTGGTTAAGATCAAAATAGGTCAGGTAATAGTATGGTTCGTCAAAACAGTAGTAGGAATCGTTCCACTTGTTGCGTAACGGTTCCAAAGTAGTAAAAGCTCCTTCTTTGGAATCGTTTTCAATCAATTGCCGAAGAAATCTGATCCGTTCCGGGCTCTCTCCCAGGAGTACGCCTCCTTTTGACCACCAGAGTTTATCTTCGGGATGCTGATAAGTTTCTCCGTGACCTACATAGCCGCCGAGTATTATTCCCTTCCAGAATTGATCGGTCATTTTTTTTGCCGTAATATTTCCCCAGTTAAATCCGATATTACCTTCGTACCTGCATTCATCCAGTATTACCGGTTTACCGTAGTGGACTTGCCACGAAGGTATATGGTTCATTTCATTATGCTGAATGCTGCAGTGGGTCACCCACGGCTTCCCGTGATCGTAGAATCTGTTGCAGTTGTGAATTCCCCGCATATGCTGAACCGGGTCCTTTTCCTGAATTATCTTAAAAAAACGGTCCCAGTCGGATTCTGACTTCTTTTTCATCAGATCAAACTCATTAGCCAGAGACCACCAAACATTTCTAAAAGCGGAAAAACGGGCAATGATATACCTGAGGTACCGGTCATCTTCCTCCGCGGTCATCCTGTCAAAACGCCAATGCCCGTCATCATAGGGATGGAACAGGATGAGATCGGTTTCGATTCCCATTTCGCGCAGCTGCAAGACCCTCTTTTCAATGTGCCGGAAGAATGCGGGATTGAATCTGCTAAAGTCCCAGCGGTCCGGCGGATCTCCCTGAAATGGATAGTTTTCCGGCTCCACCCGGTTGAACGGATACCATTTCGGAAAGATACACATCCTGAGTTTGTTAAAGGGTGATTTTTTGATGGTCTCCAGCGTTTGTTCCTGCATTTGGTTGGGCTGGTGAACCCAGGCGTAACAGGTTGTGCCGAAGGAAAAATGAGGGGTCCCGTCCTCATATTCTAGGTGATAGGTGTCCCGGATTCGTACCGGTCCACGGTTGCCTGGTTCCGGTTCAATACAGGTGAATGATCCGGATTGTCCGTCCAGTTCAGCCGAGTTGCTAAAAGTTCGGTAAGTCCAGGAACCTGTCCGGTCCGGCATGAACCGGATTTTGTATTGGCCGTCTCCGTCATAGAAGCCGTCAATACTTACTGTTCTGTTTCCAATGGAGAAGCGGCCGGTTAATAACACCTGGACAAACGGATTTCCTGTTTCAGAGCCCTGAAGTTCTATTTCGATATAATCCCATTTTTGTATATCCATTTATACTCCCTTTTTGTAATTTTCTAATATATTATACGTGTATATTATAGACAAATATAAAATTTTATGAGAAACAATTTACCAATTCTACTCTATTGCTTGTATCTGTTTTTTCTAATAACCGGGAAACATGTGTACGGGCAGTTGTCATGGAAATATAAAGCTGTTCTCCAATCTCTTTATTAGTATATCCCTTACGCACGAGTTCAAGAACCTCCCTTTCCCGTGGAGATATCCCATAATGATCCATTAAAGATTTATCTACAGCTTCTTTTTTCGGAATGGTTCGTGACTGGGATAAGTACTGGATCATTATACCCAAAGCAATTATGCTCCAGAGTGCCAGATAGAAATAGTCAAGTGATATAACGATATATTTTCTTAAGCCGGTCACGAAAAAAATGATGTAGAGAACGGTAGAGATAGGGGCAAAAGCTACGGTAATGAGCCCCAGCCGTTTGATGAGGAGCTTAACCGCTGGGTTCCAGTTAGCATTAATACCGTTTAAAAAATGGAGACCTACGTAGAAAATGTATAGGGAAATAAGACAAATAAAAGGTATATAGAGTGTCTCTGAAACAGCAGGAGGGGCAAGTAGATAAAGAAAAAGTCTTCCGAGCTGCAGCAGAAAAACTGCAGCTGTGGGTATGGCTGCCTGAAAAAATGTCACTCCTTCCAGCGCGGAAAGAGTCCAGAAAATAGCCCAATAGAGCGCGCCTGCCATTATTATGCTCATGCCGCTCCGTAACCAAACCGGAATCTTTTCATATACTCCAATGGAAGATAAATAATAGCCAATCAAATTATAGAAGAGATTGGCTATAAAGAAAATAAAAATCCAGAGAACTGCTTTAGTTATGGAAAGGCAGAGCGACTTATGGAGAAGGATTAAGATTGCTGCTCCGGCACATCCTAAAGAAAAAAGTAATATATTTATGATAATATTCAGGCTTTCAACCACCCGGAAATAGTAGTATGACCATAGCTGCCCGTCAAGGTAATGAAATCGGCAGCAGCAATTTCCGGTGATCACATTCGCATAAAAATTTATATATAATGTAATTTTATATGTAATTTTATTCCGGCTATTTTTATACTGATCAAATTTTAATTTTTGTTTAAAATAACTGAACCGCCGGTTTTCCGCCGGCGGTTTCCGGAT
>CAYLLE010000009.1:0-53699 GCA_964384485.1 uncultured Spirochaetales bacterium
CTGAATCTGAATCTGAATCTGAATCTGAATCTGAATCTGAATCTGAATCTGAATCTGAATCGGTAGAGTAGATCAGCTGCCCTTTTCCGGGCAGCTGTGTTCCGGCCGCGATTATAGCTTTACCGGTTCAATTTTCTCTACGGTGTATTTATAGTTTTTATTATTGATCGTAAACTCGAATGTATCCCCCGTCTTGTGACCGCTTAACTCGCCGCCGAAGGGAGACATGTATGATAAGACCTGATTTGAAGGATCTGATTCCCATGGTCCCATAATCGTATATACTTCTTTTTCTCCGGACTCTTCGTTTTTCAGCGTCACCTTAGTTCCGAAGCCGATTACCGAAGTATCAATATCGTCCATGGATAATACCTGAGCTTTTTCAATATCTTCCTTCAGCTTGGTAACCGTATTGCTGAGGATTACCTGCCTTTCTTTCGCCGCTTTGTATTCAGCGTTTTCCTTCAGATCCCCTAACTCTCTCGCTTCACCGATTTCTTTTGAGTTTTCCGGCACTTCCACGTCAATGATATGCTGAAGTTTTTTCTGCTTCTTATCATAGCTGTCTGAAGTGGTATAGAAACCTCTGCTCACCCTGTCTGTGGTAGTTTTCCCGAAAAACTTGAAGTCGGGGTATTTTTCAATAATTTTATGTTTCAGTGAAATTGTAATCGAAGGATCCAAATCCTTTACATCTTCCACCAGGGTATAGATGCGGCTAATAGAATCCTCATCTACAGTAAGAATAAACTCCTGAAGCCGGTTTTCCTTGAAGAGAAAATTCTGGATCTGCCTGTTTACTTTCCGGTTAAAACTAACATCCCTGCGGTTATTGATATCACGGTATGTGATCGCGAGCAGATGAATCATCGCGATAAGAATTTTTTCGTAGGTAATATTGATGTCTTTAAACCATTCTTCATCAGCACAGTTTTTAGCGATCCAGACAAAAGGTTCCCGGTATTCCCGGTAGTTATCGTATACAGAAAAAATCAGCTCTTCCAGTTTCTCTATATGTCCGCTCTCCCTGAGCTGATCAATAATCTGACGGTTCAGGTAATTCGGAAATAGACGCACATAAATATCGGGCCAATTTTTTATATGCTTCCGGATCTGCAGGATAAAATCCTTCCTGAGGTCATTATTGTTCAGTTTATTGAAAATATCATCTATATCTTCAATCTGTGTATACATTTCCCGGAAATCCAGATTCACTCCGGGATTCAGATAGGGAAAAAAATGAAGAATTCTCTTTATAAGAAGATTAGAAGCTACCACATATTCATTGACCGTAGTTGATGTCTTTAAAAATGATGCAAAATATTCAAACATCTCCCTGAAAAAATCGGAGTCGGTGTCCGCCCGTTCTTCATTCATGAAGTCATTTATGGTATCGATACGGTCAAAAAAATCTTTTTCCGCTTTAAACTTATTAAACGTCTTTTCTTCAAAGGAAATCGGCTGATCGCGAACAACAAAATGGTCCAGTTTATCGGGCAGATTACCAAAAGAGCTGTCAGTTTTTAATATTTTCCGTGCTTCCGTACTCCATGTTGTCCATTCTCCGTTAGTCAGGATAGCCGGAACCAGCTCATTCTTGATTTTCTTCATATCAGCTGCATTATTATAACTGCGGATTATGGTACGTAAGGCCCAGGAAGGATCTTCCTTAACCTTTTTCTTGAGTTTTTCCTTTTTTGTAACACTCTTTAAAACCCAAATATGCTGTTTGCCGAGGATATCTAAAGCATTGACCGCCATTTTCAGGGACATGGAATGACTCCGCCGTTTTACAAAGTCAATTACAATCTCATCATCTTTAATGGATTTTATTCTTCCGACACCCCAGGACCTGTGGAAAACGAAATTTCCAGCATCAAAGGCAATGTGTTTTTCAAAATCGGATATTGCATCGTGAACATTCCGCCAGCTTTGAGCTAGGTTGGATACCTTAATATACTCCTCAAGATGACTGTGGCCTTTATACTTGTTTTTATAACACTCAATAATATTTTTTCGGGCTTCCGCATTTTTGGGATCGTACTCTAAAATACGTTTTATTATGTCAATGGCGGTGTTCCAGTTTTTTTCTCCCTGAAAGTAGGGGTGAAGATCTTCAAGCAGCTGAACACTCCGGTCAGGACTGATTGTTTTTGCGACCTTTCCTTCGGCATGATAGAAAAATTCTGTTTCTTCAGGAATATTGTTGATAAGAATGTGCCAGATATCCCTGATACTTGTGAAAGATTTTTTGTTTATGTACCGGTGAAGGGCTTTTTTGTAGTAATCAATCGCGTCATCGGTTTCTCCCTGATCCATCTTGTATTCCGCTAAATGGCGGACAATATCCGCTTCCTCATAATCGACCCGGATCAGACGTTCCCAGACGTCATACACTTTTTCTTCCTGATTTTCATTCCGGTAGCATTCTGCCAATGTCTGCAGGGCGGTTTTATTTTCTCCGTACTGAAGAATGCGGTTTGCCAGATATTCAACGATATTCCACTTGTGATTATCAGAAAATATACGTATTAGGGATATAAGGTTGGTATCATTCACTATCTGTCTGCTGAGTACGATAATTCCTGATATGTAAAGACCGATAATACTATTCTTCGTATGCCCTAAATGTTCTTCAGCTGCCTCTAAAACATCTTCTTCCGCTTCCGAAGCAAACACTTCCTCAAGTACCGCGTCTAATTCTTTGAAATTGCTTATAGTGTAATTATTCAGTGCCGCCCGGGTCCATTTTTCTTCGTTCAGCAACCCGGTTATTTTTCCAACTACCGCTTCAGCCTGTCCGGCCTGTTCTGTCTGTTCTGTCTGTTCTGCCATGATTAAAACTCCTCTTTTCTAAATCCTTTCTACACACACTTTGGTTATCTTGCATATTGGTGATAAATGGACGCATTCAGCTCTTTTAATTTCAGAAGTACCTCATTGATCCGGTTTCTGTCTTCCTTCCTGTCGTCCTTCACATTCATGTAATAATCGATCAGCCAAAAATACCTGTTTATTAAACGGGGAATGATTATCTCTTTATCTCCCGTGTTTTCCCGTATCTCCCGTTCCAAAGCGTAGATTGACTGCTTTAACTTCCCGTATTCGATAGAACGGAGTTCACGTTTAACCGTAAAAATACCGAAAAGCACCCCGTAAACCGGGATCCATTCTTCTAAAACCGGACTTTCATATCCTATTTCCTTGACTTTTTCAGCAAGCCGGTGGATCATCTCCGACTCAAGATTAGAAATATCAATTTTTGAAGGTCCCAAAAAAAATGCTTCCCTAAAAAAAACTTTTGCTGAACTTTCTTCATTTATTAGAGAATAACAATCCGCAAGCTCCGCAAGAACCTCCGGATCCTCCTTCCTTTCCCGGACGGCCGACGAAAGCCAATCAAGGGCTTTATCGTATTCCCCTTTCCCCTTAAAACATCTGCCGATTCTGAGCATCAGTTCTCCATCCGGATTACCATTTTCGTCAAGCAAGGACTCAAATATTTTTAATGCCCGGGTGAACACGTATTGCTGCAGGGCATGAATACACCGTTCAGCAGGTTTTCCGGTCCGTTTACTGAACTTATTGAAAATTTTCCATTGATTCAGGAGATATTCCCCCTGCTCAACGGAACTCGATATCGAAAACAATGCCTTATCACGTTCCTTCCAGAAGTTCACATATTTCAGTGCCGCCATCACCTCATCATTCTCATAATCTATCGAAAGGCCTTTTTCTAACAATTCTATAGATTTATCTAATTTCTCTTCCCTGATAGCACGGTAAGACGTTTCTAACACCGAGTCGAGTTGATTATCCTGACTTTCTGTACCTTCCTGGGTCATATCCTTCAATGTAATTTCTTTCCAGTTCGCAATTTACCGAATATATTCGGCGGGATACTCTATTATACCATATACAAAAGCTTAGTCAATGACAGCAAATCCCGGTCCAGCAAATCCCGGTCAACTCCTTTTGTGATTAAGAAAAGGCCATAATTTCATATAATATACAAATTTAGATCGGGTTGACCGGGATTTGCCGCATATTTTTTTTCGCGGAAAAACGGCAATTCCCGGTGATCCCGATTTATGTAATTGCTTGTAATAAAATAACTTATCAATTTTAATGCGAATGTGATCACCGGAAACAGTTGAGTCAATGAGCACGGCAATTACCGGTGAGTTCAGGATATTATATAGATAATAAGATATGTCCTTCCCACACAACAAATTAAGTTAAATTCGGAGGGAGCTGCAGCCTTGTCTTCCCGGAAAAACGGCGCTTCGCGCGGGATCAAATCAAAAAATTCCGGCTGAAGTAACCGGACACAGAAATCTTTGTTTGCACAACCTGTAGTTTATTCATTATTATGAAGATATGGAAAATAAACGGCCCCTAATAGCTCCATCGGTTTTATCGGCGGATTTCGCTCATATGGAACGGGATATAAATACTATAGTTCAAAGCGGGGGTGATTTTGTTCATTTGGATGTGATGGACGGACAGTTTGTGCCGAATCTGACGTTTGGTCCGAAAATGATCAGCGACATCCGAGGAATTACCGATCTCCCGTTTGATGCCCACCTGATGACAGAAACGCCCGAACGGCTTATTCCCAAAATTGCCGAAGCAGGTGCTGACTACATCACATTTCATTACGAAGCGGCGGTCCATGTTCACCGGATCATCCAGGAAATAAGAAATCTGCAGAAACATCCGGGAATTTCGATTGTACCATCCACACCGGCTTCAGTACTGGACGAGATTCTGCCTTTTGTCGATTTAATTCTGATTATGACGGTTAACCCCGGATTCGGCGGACAGCAGCTTATCCCGAAGTGCCTCGATAAAGTCGCCTATTTGGTACAGCAGCGGGATAAATATGGCTACGATTATATTATCTCTGTCGACGGCGGTGTAAATACGGACACAGCCCCGGCAATCCGGGATGCCGGAACCGATCTCCTGGTAACCGGCTCCGCTTTTTTCAGCTCATCCGATCCCGCAAAAGAGTTGGCGGAACTGCGGAGTATATGGAACACATAAAATATGTATGAAAAAAGGGTTACATTCAGGTATAATGGGTACGACAATTAAGTAAGGGGACTTTTCGATGATGATAGGAAAACGGGCCATTTTTTCGATTTTCATTATATTTATACTGGTATCCGGGGCGGTTTGGGCGCAAACGGAACAGGGGCAAAAAATCCTGAATGAGGGAATCACCGATTTTCAGAATTCGAGATTCAATCAAGCCATTTCCACGTTTCGGGAAATTCTTGTGGATCCCGGTATGACAGAGTACCAGGGAAGCGCCTATTTTTGGGTCGCCAAATCAAACATGGCTTTAGGGTATCTTGATGAAGCGGCGGAAGATATGGAATTTTTCATCGCCAATTTCCCGGAAAGTAATTATGTTTCGGAAGCCAGATATCAGCAGGCCCGTATAGAATTCCTTAAGGGGAATTACCAGAAGGCAATCCAGATATTTTCTTCGTTCATAGAACAGTTTCCCAATTCTCCTTATGTAGCCAACGCTTACTATTGGATGGGAGACAGTCTTCTTTCACTCGGGCACACCGAAAACGCGAAGGAGATGTATGAAATAGTAATCTCTGAATATCCCACCAGTTACCGGGTAGAAGCGGCAAATTATAAGATTTCGGTAATAAATCTTAAAAAACGTGAAGATGAACTGGTTAAACTATTAAAGTGGAGTCATGAAGAAGCCTTAAAAGCGTTCGAGGAATTCCAGCAGAAGGAGAAAAATTACCAGGAAGCTATCCAGGCGTATCAAAAGAAAATAGCATCCCTTTCTTCAGGAGCCGTAACCGCGGAGGAAGAACCGGATGAGGAGGATATGGTTGATCTTCTTGCCAGGATTGAAAACCTGACTAAAACGGTAAATGAAAAGGAAACGGAAATTGAGAAGCTGAAAGAGCGGCTCTCCGCGGCAAACCGGGAAACAGAAAACGGCCGGCAGGAAGAAGAAACCGCGGTTTATCCGGTTTCAAGTGCCAGAGAGAAACTCCTGATACTAAAAAGCGAAGCATTGGAACTCAAATCGTTCTATCTAAATAAAATTGCGGGATCGGAGCAGGAATAATGGTAAAAAAAGTACTTCTTTATCTTTTTCTTTGCCTATGTTTAACAGCAGCAACATATTCGGAAGATGTTACCCTGGGCAGGATGAAGCTTACTCTTCACGAAGGAATAGGAAGGTTTTCTCCCTACTACTTAACCGAAATCCGGGCTGAAGAATATCTTCCGCTCTTTGTTGCTGAGGATCCCCGCACTTCCTACATCAGTGTTTCTCTCGACAACAGAGTTTACCGTCTTGGAGACAGCGGGTTATTCTCACTGGACACCGACATCTCTTCAGACCGGGCTGTCTTTACGTGGAAATCCTCTGAGATTACCGTGCGTCAGGAATTCAGGTTTATCACGTCTCCGAACGCATCATTGGCTGACGGAATAAAGATGGATATCACCCTTACAAATATTTCCGAAAAAGCTGTTTCGGCAGGGGTCCGTCTCTTAATAGATACCTACCTGGGGGAAGATTCCAATCTGCATTTTATTACTAAGGAAACATCGGGTATTTCAGGAGAAAAAACGGTTGTACCTTCAGCCGATCAGACCTTCTGGATTTCAAAGGAGAACCGCCAAGCTAAAACGGGACTCCGCTGGGAGATCTACGGTACCGGTATAACCTCTCCGGATAAAGTAATCTTTGCGAACTGGAAGCGGCTTACCGAAACTCCTTGGGAATACGAAACAAATACAGGGAGAAATTTTAATCTCCTCCCTTACTCCATAAACGATTCCGCGGCAGCAGTCTACTACAATCCATCCAGACTCGAAACCGGAAAATCACGGACCATATCAATTGTATTCGGAAACGCCGCGGATGAGGGATTTGCCTTGGCGGATAATGCTGATTCCGATGTTTTCAACAATTTGGCCGCTCAGGAGACAAGTGAAACGGACGAATTCACCCTTCAGGGAGATCTTATCGCCTTGAATGATCTGATTGCGCGGATAAATGATCTTCTTGAATCTGACGCTGAAATAACCCAGGATCAAATCGAAGTTTTAACAAGAGCGCTCTCCCGGCTGGAACAGCGGAAACCCAATTACGAATGAGCGTGCCGGTCTAGGCTATGAAAAAAGCGGGATTAAAAAAGGCGCACATCCTATTTAGAAAGAAAAAATTCCCCGAAGTAATCCGGCATTTGGAACCTCAGGTTTTTATGCACCGGGAAAATTTCAGTTTTTTCTATCTTCTCGGCATTTCCTGTCTGTACACTGGAGATTACGGCGGCGCTCATACCTATTTAAAACGGGCGGCCCAGCTGAAGCCCGAAGATAAAAACACGCTCCTCGGTCTTGCCGCCATTTATCTTCGGAGAAACAACACGGAAGAAGCACTCCGTCTGTGGCTGGAGATACTTGATTCGGATCCTGGAAATCCGACCGCAAAAAGGGGCATGCATTATGTCAGAAAATTCGCGGGGAAAGATTCAATACCCGATATCGCCGCAGCCGGGAAAGAAGAACGGTTCTTTCCTAATCCCCCTGCGGATACATCCAAAATAGTCACCCTGGTAATAATCGTGCTTATCCTGGGTACCACAGCCTTTTTTTCATACCCCCTGATCAAACAGAGAATAGAATCTCCGGCTCCGACGAGAGATGGGGTAAGCGCGGTCCTGGAATTTCAGGACTCGGGAAATCTTACCGCTTACGAAGGGGAGTACCGGTATTTTTATACCGAAGAGGAACTGAACCGAATACTGGATACGGTGGTGACTTATTTTAATACATACCGGGATAATCTGGTAATCCGGGAGTCGAACCGGCTCCTTTTATCCAATGCCTCCGAATCCTTGAAAGATAAAGTCAGGCTCCTGCTGGATCATATAGAGGAGCCCGATTTTACATCCCTAAAAGATAATTTTACGTATTCGGAAGTGATGAGCGATCCGCTTCTCTACCGGAACTGTTTTGTTTTATGGAGAGGCCGGATTTCCAATATTACCGGAAGAGACGCGCCGGTTCAGTTTGATCTGCTTGTGGGATATCATACCGGTGCTGTTGTGGAGGGTATAGTTGGTGTAAGACTACCCTTTGCGGCTGAGCTTGAAGCGGGACAATCCTATGAAGTTTTGGCTAGAATTGCTATAGAGGAGGGGAATAAAATGTATCTCCGGGGTACGGCACTCCACCGGATTATCCCCAAGGAGCAGAATCAATGAAAAGCGTAGTCCAGAGGGTAACCCAATGTTCCGTTACATCCGGAGAAAAAACCCTGGGTTCTATAGGGAATGGTCTGCTCGTTTACCTGGGAGTCTCTAAGACAGACACCGAAAAGGATGTGGATTATACCGTCAGGAAAATCAGCGGCTTGCGGATATTTCCGGATCATGAAGGCAAGATGAATCTGGATATCTCCCAGACAGGGGGAGAAATTCTGGTTGTATCCCAGTTTACCCTTTACGGTGACACACGGAAGGGGAAAAGGCCCTCCTATAACGATGCGGCCCCTCCAGAGAAAGGCGAGAGGCTCTATTCCTATGCTGTGAATGCGTTAAGGGATTTGGGATTTTCTGTGGCCACCGGTGAATTCGGCGCCATAATGGAAGTCACCTACACGAACAATGGTCCGGTAACGATCATAATAGAGTCTTCTTAAACCGGCAATTTCCGTTGATCACATTCGTATTAAAATTTATAAATTGTTTTACTACAAGCAATTACATAAATTGCCATCACCGGAAATTGCCGTTCTTAAACAGGAACTGCTTTTTATCACAAGAATAATTTTAGTGTTGACATATATTCACGTGCGTCAAAGGGATCAAAGAACGGCGAAAGGGACTGTTCGTTGTGCATGTTCATGATCAGTTCCGCGCTCCTTCGGGCGGATGAAACTACGTGCAGAAAAGGGTACTCGGAGCGCATTTTTTCTACCCCCGGAACAGTATCACTGACTACAATTGATTCTAGGAAGCCGCTGTTGTACAAATCGGTCAGCCGGGTCAGCGCGGGATCAGAAAAAACGGCATGAACCGCGGCAATGTAAACTTTCGCGACGTTCCTCTTTTTGAGTTCTTTTACTAAGGCATAGATCGAGCCGCCGGTATCGATCATATCGTCTACAATCCAGACTGTTTTGTTTTCAATCGGAGCATCGGACAGTATGTTTATGGACTGAACCCTATTTGTTCTGGAGTAATCACGCTGTTTATGGGCTATTATCAGCCGTGCTCCGAATGAATTGGCGAATTTTTTGGCTATCCCTTCTCCCCCGGCATCAACCGAGCAGAAAAACCAGTTATCCGCAACCTCTGTATCTAGAACGGTCCTGTTTTTGATGAACGAATCAATGATGTATTGTTTTAATAAAGAGATTATCGGGACATCCTCTATTCCCGCGATAGTGGGATCCACAATAGTTTTTGATTTATCCGAATGGAGCTGGTATGTGATAAGGTGTTCCAGACCCAGACTCACCAAAATTTTATAATGAATCCAGAATCCTACCGAATTTCTCCGGGTAGGTCTGTCGGACCGGGAGGAACTGCAGAATGGCTCAAAAAGGGTAATACGACCGGCTTGAGACCGCTTTAAAGCGTCAATGGCGTTGTACAGTTCTATCTTGTTCTCTTCTACGGTTAACCCCCACTCGTTGCGCGCGGCGTTGGAAAAAATGAACACATCCTTTCCGCGAATGGATGTATTAATTTCCACTTCCATTTCACCGTCGGCAAACTTTACCGTACGCATATCTCCGACAAATTTGGAACGTTCACCGCTCAGAGAAAAATCCGGGAATGTTTCAAGCTGATGCGCTACTCTGGATGCATATGTCTGCATCGACCGTGTTGCTAGAATAATTAATTCGCCCCTCATGTGCTTCCTTTCCGATTTTTTCAACAGGATATCCTGTCATTATTTAATACGTTTTTAATCATTTCCGCAACATCTTCGGAAAAACAGCTGTACAAAAAACATGTTTTTAATCAATATCGCTCTAAAAATATCTCTCAATATAAGCCGCCTTCCTGATTCACTAAAAAAAAATTCCCTGATAAAATCAAAATTAAAAGAAAACCGGTATATACAGATGGGTTTGGTAATCCGAATAAAAATACAGAGGAGCAATACAGCAATATGGCCAAAAAAGAAACCGAAAAGCCTAAGACAGATACGAAAGAAAGAGAACAGGCGATCGAAGCGGCAAAACTGCAGATAGAAAAACAGTTCGGGAAAGGTTCTCTCATGAAATTGGGTTCGGGTGTGGATAACATCAGTATCGCTACGATTCCCAGCGGTTCGATCCTATTAGATGAAGCCCTCGGATTAGGCGGATATCCGAAAGGCAGGATAATCGAGATTTACGGTCCCGAGTCATCGGGAAAAACGACCCTGGCTCTCCACGCGATCGCGGAAGCTCAAAAGAAAAAAGGAATTGCGGCATTTATTGACGCAGAACACGCCCTGGACCCTACTTACGCGAGAAGTTTAGGGGTTAATATAGATGAACTGTGGGTCTCTCAGCCTGACACCGGTGAACAGGCTCTTGAGATAGCGGAATCCCTGGTCCGCTCCGGCGCTGTTGATATTATCGTCGTGGATTCGGTCGCGGCTTTAACCCCCCAAGCGGAGATAGAAGGGGATATGGGTGATTCCCACATGGGACTTCAGGCGAGACTTATGAGTCAGGCCCTTCGAAAACTCACCGGCACAATTTCAAAATCGAGAAGCTGTTTGATTTTTATAAACCAGATCAGAATGAAAATAGGGGTGATGTTCGGGAATCCGGAAACGACCACAGGCGGTAAAGCCCTTAAATTCTACTCCAGTGTGCGTCTTGAAATCAGGAGAATAGAGACGATTACTCAGGGAACCGACAATGCCATTGGGAACAAGGTCCGGGTAAAAGTTGTCAAAAATAAAATAGCACCGCCCTTTAAGAAAGTGGAACTTGAAATCATGTTCGGGAAAGGGCTTTCCGCATCCGGAAGCATCCTCGATGCGGCCATCAAACACAACCTTATTCAAAAGAGCGGAAGCTGGTATTCATATGGGGAAGAACGGATAGGCCAGGGAAGGGAGAACGTAAAACAGTTCTTGGAATCAAACCCTGATCTCATGGAGGAGCTGGACCAGAAATTAAGGAAAATTATTTTTCCTCAAACTGATCTGAAGGATACGGAAAATACAAAGGGAAATAAGAAAAAGAGTGACGGGGGACCGGAGGATAAGGAAGATCTCTTCTAAACAATACGTACGGGTTTTTCTCGGCATCGGGGGAAATAAGGGAGACGTAAAGGCATCCGTAAGGGGCGCGTATGAGAAACTAGACCCGTTTCTTCATGAACGGGAAATTTCCCGGCTTTATTTAACCCGACCCAAGTATTATTTTGATCAGCCTCCGTTCATCAATGCCGTAATTACCGGGTACACCCGTATAGAACCGGAAAATCTACTTGAGTTATGCCATAAAATCGAAGCAGAGTACGGAAGGGACAGGAACCAAGAGAAAAGAATGGGTCCGAGACCTCTCGACATCGATATACTGCTCTACGGCAGTGAAATCATATCAACCGATTCACTGCAGATACCACATCCTCGGTTAACGGAGCGCAAATTTGTTCTGATACCGCTTTTAGAGCTTGATAATGAAATCAGTCATCCTAGAACGGGAACCGATCTATGGAAATTCCTTAACACTCTTCAGCCTCAGGGTATTTACTACGCTTCTTTATGATAATATACTGAGCCTTCATGAACATAACTTCATCAGACAGTCAAAAATTCCAGGCAGGGGCATTCGAAGGTCCTCTAGACCTTCTCCTTTTTCTGATCAAACGGTCGGAAGTAAGTATTTATGACATCCCCATCCACGAAATAACCGAACAGTATTTAGCATATCTCGATTATGCCGCAAAGATTGATCTTGATAATATTACGGAATTTTATCTAATGGCCACCACATTGATCTACATAAAATCCAGGATGCTCCTGCCCGTGGAAATGAATATGGACGACGAAATGGATGATCCCCGTCAAGAGCTGGTGGACCGTCTTATCGAATACCAGAAAATAAAAAAACTAACGGAACTCATGACAGAGAAAAATCAGGATTCTGAGTGGGTTGTGCAGCGGAATAAGGATCAGCGTTCACTTCCCTTTCCGGAAGATGAAAATTTATGGGACGAACTGGATGTGTGGGAACTGCTGAAAACATTTTCCAGACTGATATCTTCGCTTTCATCGGAACGGATTATCGACCTTACCGAAGAAGTTACGATAAACGAAAAACTAACCCTTATTAATGAATTGCTGGAAACCAAAAAGTATTTCATGTTTACTGACCTTCTCACTAAAAAGGGGGCGGTCCTTGATGTTGTTTGTGCATTTATCGCGGTTTTGGAATCTGTAAAGGCGCGGAGGATAAGGATTCTCCAGAACCGCATGTTCGGTGACATCCGGATAGAAGGCAAGGAACCTTCTGATACAATCCAGCCGGAGGAAACGTGATGGATCTGCAAGTCGAGAAAGCTCTGATAGAGGCAGTGCTGTTTTTAGAAAGTGATCCGATAGACGAAAAAACTCTGGCAAAAGTAAGTAAACTCGACCTGGAAGTCATCCGGCAGGTTCTGCCCGAGTTAAAGCACGATTATGATTCTCCCGAACGGGGACTTGAACTTATAGAGATTGGAGAGGGGTATCAGCTTATACCAAAAAAAGAGTTGTGGAACACATTAAAGGAGCGGTACGGCAAGTTCAACACGGAAAAACTGAGCCGCGCTGCCATGGAGACCCTTTCGATTATCGCGTATTCCCAGCCGATAACCCGGGGTGAAATAGAAAATATCCGGGGGGTATCCGCTGACGGTATGATCAGACAGCTTCTTTCAAAAGATCTAATTAAGGAAGTCGGTAAAAAAGACGCGCCCGGTAAACCGGTACAGTACGGTACCACCAGAGAGTTTCTGAAAGCTTTCCGGCTGGCCAGTATCGCGGATCTTCCGAAACTGGACGAAGTAGAACAGGATAGGTTTGAATTAAATGGGTGATCAAGACAAAAAAGAAATAAGACTTCAGCTCTTTCTTGCCCGTGCCGGAATAGGGTCTAGACGCAAATGTGAAACATTCATTGACGAGGGCAGGGTCACAGTAAACGGCAGGAGAGTTACAGAACAGGGCGTAAAAGTCGGTCCCGGCGACAAAGTAACGATGGACGGAAAACCGGTCGGCACCCGGGAAAAGCATAAATACATCGCCCTTAATAAACCCAAAGGCTATGTCTGCTCCAATTACGACCCGAAAAACCGTCCCTTAGCTGTTGATCTTTGCCGGCCTGCCGTTCAGGAGCGGATTTACAGTATCGGTCGTCTGGATCTTAATTCATCCGGCCTTCTTATTCTTACCAACGACGGACATTTCGCGGAAAAAATTGCCCACCCGCGTAATGAAATTGAAAAAGTATATTTGGTTGAATCAAAAGAACCGGTTTCTGCAGAGGGACTTGATCAATACAAGAAGGGGATCGTAATAGAAGGGATCCGGTACGTTTTAAAGGATTACCATTTTAAGACGCCCCGCAAGGTTAATTTGACCCTGATTGAAGGTAAAAATAGAGAAATACGCAGAGTGTATGAATATTTCAACTGGCCGATTTCGCGGATCCACCGGATCAGAATAGGTCCCGTCCAGGTAAGAGGAATTCCTTCAGGCGGATTCAGGTTTTTAACACGCAACGAAATCTCGCTGCTTTCTAAAGGCAGCCGCAAGGAGAAATGATATGGTTGTAGCTATCGACGGCCCCGCCGGAGCAGGAAAAAGTACTGTAGCTGCTTTGGTCGCGGAAAAAACCGATCTTTTTTATCTGAACTCAGGAAATTTCTACCGGGCGGTCACCCTAAAAGTGCTGGAGAACAATGCTGATCCGGAAAATGACCTGGAGGTAATAAAATCGGCTGAAAGCACGGCTATCGAGATACGTGAAGGTCGGACCTTCGCGGACGGTATCGATGTGGAAGATAAGCTGCACACCCCGGAAGTAGACAGGTGGGTATCCGAGCATTCCGCAATTATTCCTGTACGTCATGTGGTTGTACAGCGGCTCCGGGACGTAGCGCAATCCCTTGATATCATCATGGAAGGCCGGGATATAACCACGGTTGTATTTCCTAATGCCGAGGTAAAAATCTATCTGGACGCGGATGTTGAAACCAGAGTTAAAAGACGGTTTAGTCAGGGTATCGGAGCTACATCCCTTGACGAAATCCGTAAAAATATCATAAAAAGAGACAAGATAGATAAAAATAAAGCTGAGGGCAGTCTGCGGATTGCACCGGATGCTGTATATTTAGACACCTCCGACTTGACCATAGATCAAGTATGTGAGAAAGTAGTATATATCATCCACAGTTGGAAAAATCAGCAGGAGTAGTATGGAAGTTATGACGGATAAGGATCAAGGTAACTCTGAGGCACAAAATAATGAACAGCTTCAGGAAGCACTTCAGGAAGAATACCTGAAATCCCTCGATGAGCTCGAGGAAGGACAGCTTATAGAAGGAAGTGTAATTGAAGTTACCCCCGAAACAGTATTCATTGATATCGGATACAAATCTGAAGGCAAAATTCCGACGGAGGAGTTCGATGACAAACCTGAAATAGGAGACACGGTAAGCGTTGTTCTTATTTCGAAGGAGGGAAGATCCGGAGATGTTGTTGTTTCGAAGCGGAAAGCAGATGAAAAAGTTTTCTGGAAAGATCTGAAAGAAGCATTTGAAGAACATAAGCCTGTCAAGGGACGAGTTATTAAAAGCATTAAAGGCGGATATACTGTCGCTTTAAGTCACGGAGTAACTGCGTTTAACCCGATTTCCAAAATGGATCTCCACCGGATTGAAAATCCCGAAGAATATGTCGGACTCGAATCAAACTTTTTTATTGAAAGACTTTACAGCAATAATAAAGTAAACATCGTTCTCTCCAGGAGAGATTGGCTGGACGATCAAATTGAAGAACGGAAAAGCCGGTTTTTCGAGGACACCAAAATCGGTGATACAGTTGAAGGAAAAGTAAAATCATTTACATCATTCGGTTCATTTATCGATCTCGGCGGTTTCGATGGTCTTCTTCATATAAATGACATGAGCTGGGGACATGTAACCAGACCGAAAGACTACGTTAAGAAAAACCAAAATATCAAGCTTAAAGTTATAAGACTCGACCCGGAAGATCAAAAAATCAACTTGTCTTTAAAACATTTTTCTGAAGATCCCTGGCTGAGTTTTGAAGAGAAATACGACGTAGATGATGTCGTTAAAGGTACGGTAACGAAACTTACCGATTTCGGCGCTTTTATCGAACTGGAAGAAGGGATTGAAGGTCTTGCTCATATATCGGAATTATCCTGGGTTAAACGGATAAAACATCCAAAGGAAATTCTTTCCGTAGGCGATGAAGTTGAGGTGAAAATTCTCGATTACGATGTTCAGGCCGGAAAAGTCTCCCTAGGCGTTAAACAGGTACTGCCCAATCCCTGGGAAGAACTGGATGCCAAGTTTCCGATTGGCCTGCGCCTAACCAGACCCGTAAAGAAACTCACGAACAGCGGCGCGTTTATCGAGCTTGAAGAAGGAATGGACGGCTTCCTGCATGTAGACGACATTTCCTGGACAAAGAAATACCGGAATCCCGGAGAAGTCCTTAAGGAAGGTGAGGAATACGAAGTCATTGTTACTGACATCGATCCGCAAAATCACAATATCCGCCTGGGTATCAAGCAGCTTTCTGAAGATCCCTGGAGTTCCCTAAAGAAAGCATACCCCGAACACAGCATTATTGAAGGTGAAATTACAAACATTACCGATTTCGGAATTTTTGTCCGTGTTCAGGGCGGCATTGAAGGACTCATAAACAAGAGCAATTTGGCGAACCCGAAAGAGATGAATTTTGAAGAAGCGGTAAAAAATTACAGCGTTGGGGATCATGTAACCGCGGTCATAACGGAAATAAACCCGGGACGGCAGAAACTCTCCCTTTCCGTACGGGAACTGGAGAAGAAACAGAGAAGGGCGGAGCTTCAGAAGTACATACACGATGATGACGAATCCACCTTCACGCTTGGTGATATGCTTATGGACAGTGAATCGGAAGAAGGTGATTCTGAATAAGGGCTTTCTCCTGTTTGTCCAGGGAATGATGCGGAAAGAATAAATACCGCTTGCTATATACCGGTTATTGCCTAATCAGGATTTTTTTAGGTTAAAGCCGATTAGGATATCCCTAATACTGGTGTTATACGGCTGCTTTTAAAGTACCCGCTTTGGAAAGCAGTCTTTTTAGATTCCCAACTTCAAAATGAATGAGTATAATGAGAAATGTTCAAAACATCCGTCGATATTGCCAAATTTCAAACGTTTATTGAAATAAATAATCTAATAAACTCCGATTATTCTGACAGCAAGACGGTGTTGACCAGAATTTTAGAATCCGCGACCAGGCTGACCGATGGGGAGGCATCTTCCCTTCTGCTCCTCAACCCTGAAAACAACAAGTTATACTTCGAAATTGCCTTGGGATCGAAAGGTTCTGAGGTCCAGAAATTTTCTCTCAATATCGGTGAAGGTATTGCCGGATGGGTGGTTGAAAAAAACCGTTCCCTTATAGTTAATGATGTGCAAGATGACGACCGGTTCTTCTCCCAAATAAGCAACAGCGTGGGGTTTAGAACTTCTTCCATCCTTGCCGTTCCTATGCGTATTAAGGACCAGTGTATCGGTGTTATCGAAATGATAAACAAACAAAACGCGAAGGGATTCAGCGAGGATGATCTTTTCTGGCTGGAGCTTTTAGCGAATCAGGCTGCTTTGGCAATTCAGAATGCCCAGTCTTTTCAGAAAGTTAAAAACGAAGTTTTCAACCTTCAGGACCAAGTGTTAACGGATAAGGGATATCACCCATTTATTTCCGGGAGCCAAACTATTAAAGAACAGCTTGAGATTCTTGACCGTGTGGCTGTTACAGATTCTTCCGTGCTTATCCTTGGAGAAAGCGGCGCGGGAAAGGAATTATTCGCTGAACAGGTTCATCTCCGGAGCAAACGGAGAGAGCATCCGTTTATCCGGGTTAACTGTGCGGCTCTCCCGCCGGACCTCCTGGAAAGCGAACTGTTCGGACATGTGGAAGGTGCCTTTACCGATGCCGTATCCGACAGAAGGGGACGTTTCGAATTGGCCGATACCGGAACCATATTTCTTGACGAAATCGCGGAGCTGTCTCTGCCCCTCCAGGCAAAGATGCTCCGGGTACTCCAGAGCAAGAGTTTTGAAAAAGTCGGTTCTTCGGTTACCCAGCAGGTTGATGTCAGAATAATTGCGGCGACCAACCGGGATATCGAAGAACTTGTCCGGGAAGGTAAAATGCGGCAGGATCTATTCTACCGGCTGAATGTTCTGCCCATACATGTTCCGCCCCTCAGACAGCGGAAGGATGACATTCCCGTTTTGGCGGATCATTTTCTCAAGGTGTTTACCCGGGAGATGAAAAAAAATATCAGCGGTTTTTCATCGACGGCTATGGAAGCAATGCTTTCATATTACTGGCCCGGAAATGTCAGGGAACTGGAAAACGCGGTAGAACGGGCGGTTGTGGTGTGCCGGGGAGATGAAATTACTCCGGAAGATCTTTCATTAAACAGCGGAGATTCTGAAAGTCATGAATCTTACCTGGATATGCCGCTGAAAGATTCGATGAACCAGTTCAAAAAACATTTATTAAAACGGACCCTGGAACGGCATAACTGGAATCAGACTGCCGCGGCGAAAGCCCTGGGAATTCAGAGAACCTATCTCTCGAGACTTATAAAAGAACTTGATATAAACAAATAGCAAAGGAGAATTTCATGCAGCAAGGTCATACAGAAAAGGATCGTAAGACAAAAATATTGGAGAGCATCGGAAACTTTATAGAAAAATACAGAAAGGTATTTATAATCGTTCTGTCTATCATTGCGGTACTGGTTGTCGCTTTAATTGTGTTCCTGGAAATCCGCAGCTACCGTTCGGATAAATCAGCCGCAATGATCGAGAATATTCAGGAAGATTTTGATGAGTGGACCGAGATGGAGGACGGAGAAGACAAAACAGCGAGCGGTGAGGATATCGCTGCCGAACTCAGCACGGTAATCGACAAGTATCCCAATCTGTACGCGGGACAGAGAGCGTTATTCCTGCGGGGGTCATACTATTTTAAGACAGATAACTTTGAAGAAGCCTCGTCCGATTTTATGAAGTTAAACCAGCGGTTTCCGAAAAGCTATCTTGCTTCTATCGCGCTCTTTAACGCGGCGGTTGCTGAAGAAAACACGGAAGATCCCGACTCCGCCATGGAAATGTACCGGGATTTAACCGAAGAATATCCCGATGATCCCTTAAGTCCTTACGCACTTTTCTCCATCGGACGTCTCTCGGAATCGGCGGAACAGTACGGGAAGGCAGCGGACACGTACAATGAGCTTATAGATTCCTACCCAAGAAGCAGTTGGACAAATCTGGCTCAGGACCGTATAATCGATCTAGAGGTAAAGGGACTCCTGGAAACCGAGTAGGGGAGCCGGATCCCTTCCGGATCGGAGGTAATAATGGCACGCGGAAAGGGTCGGAACAGGGTTTTTGAAACGAAATATTTCGGATTTCTGCTGGGAATAGTAATAGTCGGTATTTTCCTTCTCCTGTCGGAGTTCACCACAATTCTGTCCAACCTTGAGCTGAAAGTTCTGGATACCCATTTTTATCTGAAAGATTCCATAACACGGACAACGGCTCAGGTCGGAGTCAGAAAAGAGGTAAGAAACCCGAATATATCAGACGATATCATTATAATAGGGATAGATTTCAAATCACTTCAGGAATTCGGCTGGCCATTTCCCAGGTATTATCACGGCGAACTACTCAATTCTTTTTCCCGGATAACCGAACAAAATATGCGGGAAAGAGCTGTTTTTTTAGACATCTTTTTTACCGATCCTTCCGGAAACCCCTATGCCGACAGCAAACTGAAAGGCAGTATGACCGAAAATAACAGGGTATTCCTTGAAACAATTCTGGAAGTAAATCCTCCTCCTTTGGATTTGGAGGAGGAGATGGTCGCCCGTCAGCTTACCCTGTACGAGCTCCACGGAAGCATTACGAATATATCTGGAGACTGGCAGGAAATGGCCGCGTATTACGGCCTGCAGCCGCCTCTCCGACCCTTCGGCTTGGAATCCGCCGGTTACGGACACGCGAATTATGTGGAAGACCACGACGAGGTTTTCCGCCGGCAGGCTCTCGTGGCAAAATCGTCGGTATACCTTGGAGCGATGCGGTATCAGGACATGGATACCCTCATCGAACTTGATACCGCCTCTTTTCAACGCATGGCCTGGATGGACAACGACGGCGTTTACCACACGATCCCGTATCCCCTAACCGAGAAAAATTTGGAGTCACTGGGAAAACAGCTTGAAAAAAACGCGCCTGTTGTAAAGGAAGATACCGACCGGGACGGACAGCCCGACGCTGAGTACTATCTTATCGAGTTTTATCAAGATTTCTTTGTTCCGTCCATTACACTTTCATTAGCCCTGGAATACTTCAACAAAGATCTCTCCGATATCGAGGTGGTATTAGGGCAACACATACGTATTCCTTTCCCGGAATATTACAACCCTGAAGCAGAAGAATGGGAGCCCTACACCATTACCCACAGGCGGCCGGTTTATGATGACGAAGGGAATATTGTAAAGGAAGGAAAGTATTCCACCCCGGAAGAGATCGTGATTCCCATTAACGAGAACGGGGAGATGCTTATCAACTTTATGGGACCCCCTTCAAGCGCGGCCATTGACGGGCATCAAACTTTTCCGGTGCGCAGGTTTTACGGATATGTTCAAGCCTCACCGCCTCCGGAAAAGGAAACCTGGCCGCCCAGTTTAGCCCTGGAAAACAAGATCCTCATGGTGGGAGCTTTTGAAAAAGGGATCGCGGATGATGAAAAACCGACCCCTTTAGGCTTGATGTACGGAGTGGAAATCCATACCAACGCCCTTAATACGATAATCATGAACAATCCCCTGAGATACGTCCCCTGGTGGGTAGATCTCCTGATCCTTTTTGGAATGGTGATGATTGTATCCTTTTTCTCTTCCCGTCTGTCCGCAATTCTATCATTTGTGCTGACACTGGGCCTGCTTTTAGGGTACTTCATAATCGTTTCTGTCGTATTCGATATGGAATCGGCTATTCTTAATTTTTCGACCCCCGCATTAGCTGCCGTTTTTACTTTTCTGGTCATCACGGTTTACCGCACCATGACCGAAGAGCGGGACAAGCGCAGGATCAGAGAGATGTTCGGCAGATACGTCAATCCTAAAGTTGTCGAACAAGTACTGAGTAATCCCCCCGAGCTTGGCGGTGTGGATAAGGACGTAACCGTCTGCTTTTCCGATATCCGCGGTTTTTCCACAATCTCGGAAACTATGACGCCTCAGGAACTGGTCAATTACATCAACATCTACCTCTCTACAATGACGAATATTATTCTGGAATATCAGGGAACCCTCGATAAATACATCGGAGACGCGATTATGTGGTTCTACGGAGCACCCTTACCTCAGAAGGACCATGCCTTACTATCCTGTAAATGCGCCTTGAAGCAGATGGAAGCCCTGCACGAACTCAATGCTGAACGGCCGCCGGAACGCCGGATAAACATCGGAATCGGGATCAATTCCGGTATTATGACTGTTGCTAACGTCGGATCCCCCCTCAAAATGAGTTATACCTTGATGGGAGACGGTGTTAACATTGCCAGCAGACTGGAAGGCATAAACAAACAGTACATGACGAACATTATAATGAGTGAAAGTACCTACGGTCTCGTTAAGGACAAAGTGATAGCCAGGGAACTTGATAATGTCCGGGTAAAAGGAAAAAACCGTCCCCTCATCATTTACGAACTGATCGATGTCCCAGAAGGCTTAGAGCTGAATACCAGCCAGGAAACCCGGCATGCAAAGGTATAGGCGGGGGAGGGACCTCCGACGGGATTTTGTCGGCGTCACTCTGTTTTTTATGCTGATTCCACTTTTTTCCTGCGGACTAGCCAGGTATCCCACAATTTTACCGCCTGAGCAGATCCAGGCTCCCGGCGACATCCTGAACGAATTCGAATTCCTTCACGATCCCGAGAATGATCCTGATATTTTCCTTGGATATGAACTGTACTACAAATTTTACACAGACTTGTCCAATATAGAAAATGAAACGTACAACGAGGATACCGCCTATATTGAAAATAACGCAGTGTTCGGCAGTAACGTACCGAACATTCTCCAAGCCAGATCGTATTTCAGAATTACAAGTCCGGAGGTGCAGGCAGAAGCGAAACCTCTTATCCGGTTCTCCTTAGCACAGGAGACGGAACAGACAAAAGTCACTGTAAGTTTTGAACCAAATCCCGATTATAATCCAGAGGAAGCGTACGCTTTTTGGGGCGAAACAGACGTGATTACAATACAGAGATCAGTAAGCGGGACGGCCGGCAATTTTGAACCGTTCCTGAATGAATATTACGACGCGGATGATGCTGATATACCGGAAGATTACGACCCGGTGAATCCGGATCTAAGTATAGCGCTTTACGCGGTATCATACGGAATAGACACCACCGAATTCCGTTCATTCTACAGTGAACCTCTTCTTTTAGGTAAACTTGAACTGTAGATGAACTACCACAAACAGGAGATTTGCTTATGGACACAACGTATTATTTTATTATCGGTTTGACATATCTTCTTATCGGATTAGGCTCGGCCATTCTTTTTTACTATATATTCCGAAAGCAGTTTTTGGGTAATTTCTGGGGTGCCTTACTAGTCGGGCTAATCGGATCATTCCTGGGCGGGGTTATTGATTTATTCTTTGCCGACATTATCGAAGCCCTGGCGAATATAAATGATTCAGTAAATATATTTCCGCCTCTAATTACGGCTGTGCTGCTACTGGTCATATTTTCGAAAATAAGCGAAGGGAGGGATTAGCTTTGCCTCCTATTTTCATCTCCTTAACTTCTGATAATGTATATTCTGTCTACTTCCATGGACGGAATATTGACTGTATACCCAAGCCCGAACTCAAGGAAAAGCACTATGATCGAAAATGATGTGATCGATGGATTCAGAGATCTGTACCGGACAATCAAGATCCTGAGAGGCCCGAATGGCTGCCCCTGGGATAAAGAGCAGACCGTATTTTCCATTGCCGCCAATCTGATTGAAGAATCACACGAATTCTCCGAAGCTGCCGCGAAACATCCGGCACCCGAATCGATCAAGGAAATGCGGGAAGAACTAGGGGATGTATTTCTGGTCGCCCTCATGCTTGGAGTCATCGCGGATGAAGACGATCTGTTTTCTCTTTACGATTCATTAAAGGAAATAACCGCAAAATTACTTAGGCGCCATCCGCACGTTTTCTCAAACTCCCAAGCGTCCACCTCCCGTGAAGTTATCACACAATGGGATAAGATTAAATCTGATGTTGAAGGAAAACCCGGCCATTCTTCACTGGACTCGGTGCCGAAAAACCTTCCACCCTTAATGCGTGCCGAAAAAGTACAGAAAAAGGCAGCAAAAAGCGGATTTGACTGGGAAAATCACTATGGCCCGCTGAGCAAAATCAAGGAAGAAACAGAAGAAATATCCCTTCTGCTTAGAGACAAAAACGCAGAAACGGACCGGATTACAGAAGAACTGGGCGACATTCTTTTTAGCATCGTCAATTTATCGAGGCACCTAAAAATCGATTCCTCCCTGGCGCTTCAGAAAGCAACTCAAAAATTTATTACACGGTATGAAAAAATGAAAACGATTGCGGAAAACAAAGGTGTAGACATTTCCTTCGAAAACGCGGAAGAACTTGACAAAATCTGGGAATCAATAAAGAAAAAGTTATGAATTTGTATACAAGTTAATACTTTTTATAAGCGATTTTATGTAGTCACTTCCGTCAACTCCGTACATTGAAGTGCGCGATGTTATTATTTTTTGTACATGCTGAGAAATGTTAGCAGCTTTTAATATCCTGGGGAGGCCGGATCCTCCGGCTTTCCACAAAACCGTGACTATATCCTCGGAATCACTCTCCGCAAGTATTTCAATTTCTTTTGAATCCTCAAGATGCTTAATTAAATGATCCCGCTCTGTCAGGGAATCTCCAATCCACATAAGACGGTATTTAATGGCCCCAACATTCGCCATAAGGGAGAATTTTTTTGTGATCGGTAAAATATGCGATTCCATGATTTCTATGCCCTCGGGAAAACTTGTACCCGTAAATAATTCTATTTTATCTTTTGAAAACCCGCTTTCCGGGTTTTGTGCTGCTTCCAATTCGACTCCTACCACTTCGTACTGTGATCCGTAGCCTAAAGACAACGGCTGGGCAAACTCGATTTTCGGCTTCTTGTTAAACCCCTGAGAAAACCTTAAAGGCAGCCCGGATCTTACAAAGGCCCGTTCGAAAATCGATATAAGTCCAAGGTGGGATATAAATACAGCCCTGCCCTCTTTTTTGTATTTAACCAAAAATAAAGTTCTATCACCCCCGCGTTTTACCGTCTTTTGATGAAGGTCAGCAATCCCGGAATCTGTTTTAATGGTTATATCATTACCGCACACCCCGCATGGTTCGCTGCAATTACTGCTGCATTTTTCCGTCTCTTTACAGCTCACAGCTCTTTCATATTCCCTCTGGAGATATTTTTTACTTACTCCCAATGTTACATCATCCCAAGGAAGATCTTCATCTTGAAGACGTTCGCGGCAAATCTCATTTTTTACATCCCAGCTCTGTTTATTGATAATACCGCGCCAGAAATCACGGTCCATATGCTCTTCCCACGCATCCATACGGGCACCCGCGAGAAATGCCTCATAAAAAAGATATCCGGCCCTTTCGTCACCCCTGGAAACAATTCCTTCAAGAAATGATGCAAAAGGAGAATGATATCCAACTTTAAAATGCTTTTTGTTTAATCCCCGCTTGATTTTCATCACCGCTTCAAGAGACTCTTCTTCGGTCAACTGACGCGCCCACTGGAAGGGAGTATGCGGTTTCGGTATAAAAGTACCGATATTTACGTTCATGAATACCGGAACCTGGGAGCGAATATCTTCGAGAAACGTGATAATATCATCAGCTTCCGAAGAATGTCTTACCGCGGGAAGTCCTATCATAAAATAAAATTTTGCCGATCTCCACCCATGATCTCTCGCAGTCTTTAGTATTGATACGATTTTGTTTTTATCTACCCTTTTATTTATGCCGGACTGTCCCGCGGCCGATGGAGTTTCAACAGCGAAGGTCAAACCGCTTTTTTTTCCTTGTCCTAAATTTACAATAATAGGCAGGGTGAAACTGTCCACCCTGAGAGAAGGCAGGGCGATAGAAACTTCAAGGCCTGACGTCATCAGGTTTACGGACTTTATAAGGTGTTCTATGCCGGGATAATCCCCGCTGCTTAGTGATGACAAAGTAATATCTCTGTATCCGTACTTTTCCAGAATGTACCTTACTTCTTTAATTACTGCTTCCTGAGTTTTTACCCGCATGGGCCGGTAGAAGATTCCGGCGTGGCAGAATCTGCATCCGCCGGGACATCCCCGCATTATTTCGATTACGCACTGGTCCTGAACGACTTTGCAATTCGGAAGAGGAAACTGTAGATGGAACGGGCTGTCTCCGAATTCCTTCCATACCGCCCTGTTGGTCAGTCCGCTTTTTTCCGGGTACCAAAACGACGGTTCCATGTGTATCAATTCCAATAGATCATCCCGGGAAGCCCCTTCTTTTTTACGGGCTGCAAGTTCTTTAACAATCCGGGGCAGCACTCCCTCCGCTTCTCCGATACATACAGCATCACAAAAAGAACCGAACGGATGGGGATTGGTAACGGCAGGTCCGCCGCAAATAACCAGAGGGCTGTTCCCTCCCCTTTCTGTACGAAGCGGTTCGATTCCGCCGGCATGAAGCACAGCTATCAGATTCGTTAATGTCAGTTCGTAACCGATCGAAAACGCGACCATATCACATTCATGCAGAGGAACGCCGTTTTCCAAGGTGTAAAGCGGAAAGCCTTTTTCTGATAATGCCTGCTCAAAATCAGGCAGGGGAGCAAAAACTCGTTCACAGCTGATTCCGGAAATACTGTTCAGTATGGTATACAGGATCTTTATAGAGTTGTTGGACATTCCGATCTCGTAGATATCCGGAAAGCACAGGGCAATCCGGATATCAGTTTCATCAATATTTTTTATTGTGGAAAAAGCCTCTCCGCCGGCATACCGGCATGGATTTTCGACCCCCATAAGGAGCATTCTTAAATCTTTTTCGGGTCTAATTATATTCATCTAGTATCTGTACCTGTGCTGATATATGCTCATGAGCAGACCAATCGAGATTGCTCCGGTCCATAAAGACGAGCCGCCATAAGACATAAAGAAAAGAGGGATACCTGTGACAGGCATAATACCCATTGCCATTCCGATATTTACCAGGAAATGAAAAAAGAACATACCTAATATTCCTGCTCCTAAAAGTGAACCGAATTTGTCTTTTGCCAAATGCACAATCACTAATCCTCTGAGCAGGATGATGCCGAATACAGTAAACAACACCATGACTCCGATAAAACCCCACTCTTCGGCGTATATAGAGAAAATAAAATCAGTACTCTGCTGTGGCAAATACTGGTAATGGCTCTGGGTCCCCTCCAGCAACCCCTTGCCGACCAATCCGCCTGAACCAACCGCGGTTTTTGACTGAATGATGTTCCAGCCGCTTCCTAACGGATCTACATAAGGATTAAGAAAAATAATGAGCCGCATGATCTGATATTCTTTCAAGAACATCCTCCCCCCCACTGACCCCAGCATGGCTATTCCTGTTATCGCGGCCCCGTACATAATCCAGTAAAAATACCGCCGCTTAATCGTAAAGTAACCTGTCAATGCGAGCAAAAAAACCATAAGGGCAGTAAATATTACAATCAGCAGCAGTCTGCGGTTGTTAAAGATATTGAAAATCAATACCTCCTGTGAAAGAACATATCCCTGCCAGGCCGGGAGAACGGTGAAAAGAAGCATTAAAAATCCGGTCAATAGTATAAACAATATATGAGATACTTTTGCTCCTGCGATGTAGACCATTGCCAGAAAGATGGGTATAAAAACAGTGGCGGTTCCAAGGTCAGGCTGTATGAGCACAAGTCCCATGGGTATAAACGCGATAAGAGCAGCCAAGAGCAGTCTCGGCAGCTCGGTGATTTTTTTTCCTGTCCTTTCAAGATAAACCGCAAGCAGCAGGATAGCGGCAATTTTGGTAAATTCAGAAGGCTGTATGCCGAATCCCGACGGACCCAGCCAGGAACGGGCACCATTTACAATCCTTCCAAAAAACAACGTAAGAACAAGGAGGAGAAGAAAGAAAATATATATGTATGGGGCAAAATCTTTCAGTTTACCGTAATCAAAAAATGTAATTCCAAACAAGAAAATCAACCCGGTTCCTACCCATATTATCTGCCTGATGTATTCATATGAAAAAACTACTCCGGTCGCCGTAACTCCGCTGGAATAGATAAAAATAATTCCCACAACCATGATGAACAGGGAAGAAATTAATAAAATTAAATCAAAACGGAGTGATGATCCTTGCTTCATAGAACTTACCTTTATTCAGCTTCCGGCATGTTATACCAAGCCGGTATCTTTAAATCTTCCACGGTTTCTTCGAAGTTCATGCCTTTAAAGATACCGTGGAAAATAATATTTGCGGCTTTCGGCGCCCACCAATTCCACTCATTGATACCTTCAATCATTACGGCGACAACAACCTGTTCATCCGGATCAGCCGCGTCGTACGGGGCATACGCGACAAACAAGGAGTGCTGATTCTCCTCTATACCGGTTTCACCGGTTCCGGTTTTTCCTGCCACGCTTACCGCTTTTGTGTAAATTACATATTCCGCGGTACCTTCAGTTATGACTCCCCGCATGTTTTCCTTTACTTTCCGGAACGTTTCTTTCGAGATACTCGACGTTTGAAGTATTTCCGGCTGTGTCTCCTGGATAACTTTTCCAGTGACCGGGTCTCTAACTTCTTTTAAAATATAAGGTTTATATATAATTCCTTCATTCACCACCATTGCCACAACATCTGCCATCTGGAGCGGAGTAACCCGGTAAAACCCCTGCCCTATTGACATATTCATTGTGTCGCCTCCTACCCAAACACTGTTGTACGTTTCTTCTTTCCATTCCGGTGTAGGTATCGGCCAGGATTTTTCATCGGGCAGGTCGATTCCTGTAGGAAAACCGAATCCAAATTCCCGGCAATAATCGGCGATAAGATCCTCTTTAAGATATTCGTATCCCATTGTCCAGAAAAATACGTTGCATGATTCAGCTAATGCTTCAGCTAAATTGAGAGGTCCGTGCCCAAACTCCTTGTGGCATTTGAACTCACGGTTTCCGAGCCGGATTTTCCCATTACAGGTGACAGTTTTCGTTTCGGGAAAGACATTCTCTTCTAAGACTGCCGTGGACATGACAATTTTGAAGGTCGAAGCAGGTACGTAACCCGACTGTATACTTCTGTTAATCTGCGGTGACGCGGTATTGAACAAGATTTCCTGGATCTTGTCTTTTCCGCCTTTGGAATAGAATATATTGGGATCATAGTTGGGATAAGATACCATTGCAAGAATTTCACCCGTAGATGGTTTTAGAACGACTACTGATCCGGTATAATGTCCTAAGGCATCGGCACAGAGCTTCTGTATATCCCTGTTAATGGTAAGGACAATATTGTTGCCGGGTACTGGAGGGATTATTACTTGATCCTGATCGGATACCTTTCGGCCCTGTGCATCGACAAGCCGGATCCTTTTCCCGTCTTTTCCCCGTAAAATCATGTCGTATTGTTTCTCGATGCCGTTCTTTCCAAGTACCGAGTTAATCGTATACCCTTTATTGAAAAGTATCTGCACTTCTTCAGGAGCTATATCGCCGACAAATCCGAGTACATGAGACAAATTTTCCGATTCGACATAATAACGGGTAGGTTTAGGGATAAAATCAACACCGGGAAATTTATTTATCCGTTCGGCCAAGGTATTGATCGTATCCAGCCGGACACCTCCCTGAATCTGAATCATTTGGTACTTTCCGTATTCAGATTTCGGAACTTTTTCTTTGATTTCTTCCAGTGGTATTTCTAACAATTCAGATACTTCAGTAAAAATTTCTTCATGCCTACCTTTCGGGATATCAGCGGGATTGATGACAACGGCGAACGAATCTATGTTTGTTGCCAGGGGGGTATCGTAGTTCCTGTCGTATATCTGTCCACGCTGAGCTGAAATAGGTACGGTTCTTTTTCGAACCTCATCGGCTCTTAATGTATAGATATACCCGTCTACAATTTGAATGGAGAAAAGGTATGCCAGGTAGATAAACATAACAACAAATACAATACCGCCGAATAGGATAATCCGCAATTTTATTGTTCTGTCATGTATCGTGCGGTTTGAGCCGAATCCCATGTTATCTTCCTCTCCTGCTTGCAAGCGGTTTTACCAATGGAAGCAGAGCGAAAACAATCGGACTGAGCAGCCCGTTATACCCCATCTCAATAAGAAACTGTAAATTAAATACCGTTGAAAAGTTTAGGGACAAGGAAAATAACGCGGATATGATCACTATTAAAAGTCCTTTCAATGCTGTCCCTGTTACCGCCAGAACGAACGGCATTAAAATCGGATCCATAAATACATTCCCCTTTGTGAAGCCGTATAAGAAACCAAGGATCGTTTTTATGATCATATGAAAACCCAGGGGAGCTATACTGAGAATGTCCTGTATGAGTCCGGTGAAAAAACCCGTAATCTGACCTTCCATGCGTCCTTTAGAGTTTGCCACAAACAAAATAATAATGAGAGCAAGATCAGGTTTCGCACCCGCAATTGAAATATACCTGAAGAGAGTTGTCTGCAGGATGACAGCACCGCCGGAAAAAAGAAGCGCGATCAGATATGTCATTTTGTCTCGGCTCCGGCACCAGTGATAACAATCACATATTCCAGTCTGGCGAAATCTACCACCGGCATTAAGTCAAGTTTAAGCGATGTCTCGTAACTTTTCCCGTGTATGGAATCAACAAACCCGATTTTAATTCCAGCAGGATACAGAGAGTTCATTCCTGATGTAATCACCGCGTCTCCAGTCTGTATCGTGTTTCTGGCATGTTCAGAGATATAAAGCATCTGGATGGTCTCCCGGTAACTGCCCATACCGTTTACAAGACCTTCATACCTCGAGTTCTGAAGCCGGGCCGCTACGAAACAGGATGCGTCTAAAAGGGGAAGGATTTTCGAAGTTTTTAATCCGACTTCCTGTATTTTACCGACAAGCCCTTCTACTCCATCCTGTACGGCAATTACCGCCATTTCCTGTTTCACCCCGTTTACACTTCCTTTATTTATAACAATGGTAGGAAAAATGTTTTCCGGATCTTTCGCGATTACCTTAGCAGGCAGCACTTTGAATTCAGCTTTTTCGGTAAATCCAAGAAGTTCCTTGAATCGTTTGTTTTCATACTCAAGTTCAATGGAACGTTCTGAAAGGGACCGATAATCGGTCAGTTTCTTTTCTAGTTCGTTATAATCCCGTTTCAAGCTTCGGTATCCCCGAATTGATTCTATCGACCCGGAAAAGAAAGACCCCACGGCATGTGCTCCTTCCTGAAAAAGACCAAGAACGGAATGCCCCACCGCTTTAGGATAAATTACTATCTTCTGAGTGGAGAAGGACAAACAAATAACAGAAACTATTACGAGAGAAAGAAAAATTAAACCTGTTTTCCGCTGTTTTATTCTCTCTTTAATATTCACCAATAAATACTCCGCAAACTAAAAATCGTTTTAAGGATTTAATTTATTATAAATATTACGGCTTACATCCTGTCCTTTCGTCAATTCGAAGTACATTCCGGCACCGAGAGCAACACAGTTCAACGGATCTTCAGCTTTAAAAACGGGCACTCCCGTTTCATTCGAAATAAGTGTATCTAAACCTTTTAGAAGGGAACCGCCGCCGGTCATTATGATACCCCGTTCGACGATATCGGCCGCTAATTCAGGCGGAGTATGACCTAAAGTCCTTTTGATTTCTTCTACAATTGCTCCGATGGGTTCCTGCAGAGCCTCTCTCACTTCCACACTGTCTATCTCTAGACGTCTCGGCAATCCGGTTATTGCATCTGTACCCTTTATTTCCATTTTATCAATTTTCTTTTCCGGACTTGCATTCCCGATATTCTTTTTGAGATCCTCGGCAGTCCGCTCCCCTATGATAAGGTTGTGAACGGAACGGACATGCTTAATAATCGCTTCATCGAATTCATCCCCTCCCAGGCGGATAGCGTTCGTTACAACCATTCCGCCGAGAGAGATGACGGATATTTCACTTGTCCCTCCCCCGATATCACAGATCATGTGTCCGGCAGGCTCAAAAATAGGGATTTTTGCGCCTATCGCGGCAGCAAGAGATTCATGAATCACCTTTACCTCCCGTGCTCCCGATTTATACGCGCTTTCTTCGACAGCCCGCCTTTCAACCTCCGTTATACAGGAGGGTACACCGATGACCATCCGAGGCTTAACGAGCCACTTCCGGGGAAGGACCTTAAAGATGAAATACCGTATCATTTTTTCGGTCGTTTCAAGATCGGCAATCACCCCATCCCTTAGCGGTCGTATGGCAATAATATCTTCCGGAGTTTTCCACAGCATCCGGCGGGCATCTTCACCTACCGCGACAACCCTCTTTGTACCCCGCTCAACCGCCACCACGGAAGGTTCGTTGACCACAATTCCTCTTCCCCGTATATAAATAAGGGTGTTGCAAGTTCCTAAATCGATGCCGATATCCGGCGAGAATCCGTTAAAAAGTTTACCCATATAGTAACTCCAGAAGTTTCAAAATATACAAGGCAACTGCAGAGATCAGTTTTGCAAATGCCAGGACCTCAGTTTTTATTCTTTTTGATGCCGTCTCCAGGTTATCATTCATTCAGCCGCTTCAAAGCACCTAGATGGTCGGGATCTAGTTCTCGGGCCTTTCTCCATGCGACTCTCGCTCTGGCGTGCAACGGATCGTCATCCGCTGCGCGGTATACTTCTCCAAGCTGGAAATATGCCTCCGCAGACTGCGGATTCATTTCCAAAATTTTTAAATACTGTTCTTCAGCCTCGGTATAATTCCCGAGTTTATAATAAACATCGCCCAAAAGGAACCGGGATTTCTCTACAATATCCGCATCGTCCGCTTCTGATATAACCTTAACTAAATTATCCTCCGCTTCTTCCAGTTTATCCCATTTAATGTATGTTTGAGCCAGGTCACGGTAGAGCAAATACTTGTCATTTTCTCCTATCTCGATTGCTTTTTTAAAGTGATAGACGCTTTCTTCATACTGCTCAAGACCGGCATACGCTAAACTCAGATACTCATGCACATGGGGTCCCGAATATTCAGAGTCAAGCGATTTGTTCAAATAGAGTACGGCAGAATCATGATAATACTTACCCTTATGGTAGTATGTTTGACCTAAAACATAATAGATGTTTCCGGTCAGTTCATACTCTTCCTTCAGCAGTGATTTCCTAAGAGATACAACGGCCTGATCCAGCCTGTTTATTTTATCCTCCTCGATGACTTGCCATATTCCCGTATAGTAATAGGCAAATCCCTGCAGTGCTAAGGCATATTCGTTGAGAGGCTGATTGTCAAGAATTTCACTGGTGATCTCAATTACTTCGTCATACTGTTTCTGTTTCCAAAGAGCGAGGGCCTGTTCAATTTTTTTTGTTCCGCCGGAGCCGATGTTATTAAAAATTCCCATAAAATAGAGAATAAGTATCATTGTACTCAAAAAAAGGGCGCCGGCAATGAGTATGCTCCGTAAAGGCAGTCCTTTTTTAGGTGCTCTATTCTTTGATGAATAATGACGATCTTTTCGATAAACCATGTGTGAACCATGCCTATTAAAATATAGTTTCTATAAAATGTCAATCAAAGATAACTTATCGCCGGCAATTCCCGGTCAACACTTTATGTGATTTTGAAGTGGCCACACTTACATATAATTTATAAATTTTAATGCGAATGTAATCACCGGAAATTGCTGAACTTATCGCTGGAAATTGATAATCATTCCAACCGGAGAAAAGCAGGTTAAAACAAGTATGTGGAAAAAAAGGAGCGGATTCATAAGCCGGGTTCTGTATTTCCGCCTTTACGGCGAAAATGGCCGTCATCTATCTTTGCAGCCTACCCGCGGGATTTGAACGGGCCGTTCTCCCGCTGCTTGGCCTTGCTCCGGATAAGGTTTACCCTGCCCTTTCCGTTACCGGAAAGGCGGTGGGCTCTTACCCCACCTTTTCACCCTTACCCCGCCGATGCGGGGCGGTTTGTTTTCTGCGGCACTTTCTATCCGGTATTACCGGTCCAGGAACTACCTGGTATCCTGCCCTCTGGAGCCCGGACTTTCCTCTGCAGGAAAGAATCCTGCAGCGACAGCCGAATCCGCTCCTATAATTCTACTCGTAGTCTTCCTCTAAATCTTCATCTTCATCGTCTTCGTCATCCGCGGAGCCGTCTAAATCTTCATCGAGATCCTCTTCAGTATCTATCTCTTCGTCAGCCTCGTCGTCTTCACTCAAAACACCATCGTCAATTTCCAATGTATCGTCTTCATCCATATCCAAGAGCTCATCTTCATCCACCAGGTCGGCAAGTCCTTCCGTTTCCTCCTCAGCGATAAAGGACTCTTCTTCCGTCTGAAAGAATAATACCCGGCTGCAGTAAGGACAAAACCGGACCAGTTCTCCGTTCCTTACATCGTTGACAAACTGCATTGGGAGAATCATATGGCATCCGGTACAGACGCCTTTTTTCAGCGGTACAATACCCACCCCGGCTTTGCTTCGTATAATCCGTTCAAACTTGAAAATCATTTCTTCATCAAGTCCGGGAACAAGTTTCTTCTCTTCCTTTTCTAGATCTTTAAGCTCAGATCCTTTCGCGGCGCTTTCATTTTTGATTTTATCCTGTTCTAGAGCAAGATCTTCTTCCTGCTGTTTGATCATGGTCTCTTCCCGTTCCAGGGACTTTGCCATGTCTTCCAGTACTTTTTCTTCTCTCTGCATCTCTTTTCTGAGCTGCTGTTCCCGTTCAGAAGCGTCACGGATTTCTTTGTCTAATGCTTCATATTCACGCTGTGTTTTAATTTCATCCATCTGTTTTTCGTACTTTTCACGTTCCTGTTCCGCGTCAATCATCTTCTGCTTTATGGATTTAAGCCGCGCCTTTACCGCATCGTACTGTTCATTCTTTTCGATATATGTCTTCTTTAAACGGGCTAACAGCTCCGATTTCGTCGATAAATTTCTGGGTATGTCTTTAATCTCGTTTTCAATCTGAAATTTCTTCGACAGGATATCCTGCAGGTTTCTCAGTTTATCAAATACTTCTTCCATTTATACCTTCTCCCTTAATGGTCCAAATAATCTTTTAATCGCCGGCTGCGTTTCGGATGACGGAGCCGTCTCAGAGCTTTTGCTTCTATCTGCCTAATCCGTTCTCTTGTAACATTGAAATAGAGTCCAACCTCCTCTAATGTCAGCGAATAACCGTCTTCGAGACCGAATCTCATTTTCAATACTTCCTGTTCTCTAGCCGGCAGCGTAGACAAAACTCCTCTTAGCTGTTCCTGCAGAAGTGTAAACGCTGTCTGATGGGCCGGATTTTCTACATCTTTATCTTCAATAAAATCACCGAGAAGAGAATCCTCTTCTTCTCCAATAGGTGTCTCTAAACTGATGGGTTCTCTGGCGACATTCTTTACCGACTTCACCCTGTTGACTGTCCATCCCAGCCGGTCCGCGACTTCTTCATCGGTGGGTTCCCGTCCGAGTACCTGCATGAGCTGCCTGGATTCGCGGATTACCTTATTAATCTGTTCAATCATGTGAACCGGAACTCTGATAGTCCTGGCCTGATCGGAAATAGAACGGGTTATTGCCTGGCGGATCCACCAAGTAGCATAAGTCGAAAATTTATAACCCTTTCGGTATTCAAACTTTTCTACCGCCTTAATAAGTCCGATATTTCCTTCCTGAACAAGATCGAAAAAATGAAGTCCCCGATTTGTGTATTTCTTGGCAATACTTACCACCAAGCGGAGATTTGCTTTGATCAGTCGGTCTTTAGCGGTCTGCATCATGCTTTTACCGCGGATTATTTCTTTAGACATTTCCAAAATATCTTTAATAGAGTTTTCAAACTCCATCTCGAGCTTCCGCAGTTTCTTTTCATTCACCTGAATAAGCCGGATTTTTTCTTTAATTTCATCCGCGGATAACCCTAAGTCCTGTTCAATTTTGTCACGCTGGCTTGAACTGGCCAAACCCCTGCCGAGTACGCGCAGTTCCCTGAGATTTGTTACCCGAAGACGCTTTTCGATCCTATCCTGCTCACGTTTGTAACGCTGTATTTTTTTTGAAGCGGTAATAAACTTATCCGAAAACTGCAGTATTTCATCCTGTTGAAGATCAATTTTTTTCAGAGTCTCTAAGAGGCTGTCGCGTTTTTTCTGCAGCTTGTCATCACCGAGAATATCTTCTCCCTTCGCAACTATTTGGTTCTTCTGATCAATATACTGCTTAAGACCAGGATAAAGGTCGGTCAGAATTTCTTTATAATATGCCTGAAGCCGTCTCCGTTCCGCCAGGTACTCAGAAATTTCCTTTTTAGACAGATTCAGTTCCCGGGGATCTTTTTTAGAAAATGTCCGGAGGGCAAGAGCGTAAAATTCCGGAATAAGCATGCCGGAATCGGTAATGACTTTTCTGATGATCGATTCACCGTTCTCCATTTTTTTGGAGAGTATTACTTCCTGTTCAGCAGTCAGCAGGTTTTCTTTACCGATTTCTCTGAGATATAGCCGTATCGGATCATCGATGGAAGAATCCTTATCGCTGATCACAACTTTTTTCTTTTTATCGTTTTTTTTCGGGGGTTCTTCGATATCTTCATCCAGAGGGACATCTTCCTCCTCGATATTTATTTTATTTTTTGCAAGCAGGCCGAGAACTTCATCAATCTTATCTGAGTTGACGATGGCATCGGACAGCATGTCGGTTATTTCATCATAGGTTATGCTCTTTTTTTCTTTAGCATACTCGAGCAGTTTTATAATTTCAGGATTCTGTTCAAGCTCACTCATCATCAATTCCTTCCAATTTTTTCAATTCATTATCGAAAAATATTATTTCTTCCTGGAGCCTATGAATTTGATCACTGTCAAGTGTCTCATTCAGGCGGTGTATAGTCCTGTTTTTTTTCTTTAAAAGGCTCCTTCGCTTAATTTCATTAACACCGCTTTTAATAATTAATTCATTATTTAATTTTAATTCCTGGGATACCATTTTCTCCGACACCATATTTCTGAGCACTCCGTCTTCAATCCGCTCCAAAAGAGCAGCTGAAGATGATTCATCCCTTCTATAACACTCCTCCAGAGCAAAAAAAAGCATTTTTGCTCCAGGATCCTGTAAATCTTCAGTATTTATCGCTCCCCGTACATACGGAAAATACTCACGATTTACAGCAGCAGCAAACATGAGATACAAATCAGTGGATATTTTATACTTTTTTGGTTTTTCTTCTCCCCGGGAACTTTTGCCGGTATTATTTCTTTCTGAATGTTTAACGCTCCCCGAATGAAAATCGTTTATTACTGACCGAACACTAACACCCAGGCGGTCGGCTGTTTTTGCCAGATACTCTTCCCGCCGCACCTCGGAATCAACCCGGCTTATATACGAAAATACCGCTCCAGTTACCTTCTCTTTATTATCTGGAGTAGTAATACCATATTGAGAAACCGCCCTGTTTAAAACATATTCAAACAAAAATATACGAAATTTTAATCTTTTTTTCAACATTTCTGAACCATGTTTTTTAAGAATATCTGCCGGATCGGTGTTCGGCTCATTTTCCACCACCTGCGGATGGATTCCCGCATCTTCACATACGTAACCAGCCTTTAAAGCAGCCTTTGCTCCTGCTTCATCACCGTCGAAGAATAACAGCGCATTAGAGGCATATCTCTTGAGCAATTTCGCCTGGTTTTCTGTAAATGATGTTCCTAACGGAGCGACACAGTTTCTAATCCCCGCCTGATATAAAGCAAGAACATCGGTGTAACCCTCCACAAGGATGAATGTGTCTTCCTTTCGTATATTCTGCAGACTGATATATAACCCATACAGAGTGTTGCCCTTTTTAAATATATCCGTCTCCGGAGAGTTTATATACTTCGGACCGAAATCAGAAAGTTTTCTTCCTCCAAAGGCTATGGTCTTACCCATCCTGTTTCGGATCGGGAAAATTAGACGGTCGGTGAATATTGACCAGTCCTTCTTTTTAGCGGAAAACAGTCCGCTTTTTGAAAGAAAATCATCGGTATAATTCTTGTTTCTTAAAAACTGATATAACCAGTTCCGCTGCCGGGGATGATATCCGAGGGCAAATGCTTCCGTGGTTTCTGCGGAAATGTTCCTGCTATCCAGATACTCCCGTGCCGTCTGTCCCCGGGGATCATTCCTGAGAATATAGCTGAAACTTTTTGTCAGCCGGTCATACAATTCTTCAAGCGGTTTTGTGTTGCGGTAATTTTTATCCGCGGGGCTTTCCGGTATGGAGATCCCGGCCTTATCGGCCAGCCGCTTTACCGCTTCGGGGAATGAAAGTCCTTCGATATTCATGATGAAGGTTATCGCCGAGCCGCCGTTCTGACAGCCGAAGCAGTAATATGCATTCTTTTCGGGTGTTACATTAAATGACGGAGTTTTCTCGGTATGGAAAGGACAGAGCCCGGTGTAATTTTTTCCTGTTTTCTTGAGATTTACATATTCTCCGACTATGCTGACGATATCTATCGTCTCCGTGATTTTATCTATTACATCTTCAGGAATCCTCACTCTATTTTTACCTTTTATCCGCTTCCTTTTAAGTAATAATACTTTGCCCGATTGTGCTGGGAATATGTTTTGGAAAAATGATGATTACCGTCACCTTTTAGAACAAAGTACAGATAGTCTGTTTCAGCCGGGAAGAAAGCGCTTTTAATTGCTGTTTCTCCCGGATTAGAAATGGGCGCCGGGGGCAACCCCCAATGGAGATAGGTATTAAACGCCGAATCAATTTCCAGATCCGGGTTAAAGAGTTTCTCCGGATGGGGCTTTCCCCGTTCTTCCGTGATGACATATACTACTGTCGCGCATGACTGAAGCCGCATCCGCTCTTTTATCCGGTTATAAAAAACGGACGCGATGAGGGGGGCTTCTTCAGGCTTCATATACTCCCGCTCTACGATTGATGCCATAGTTACTTTACGGTAAACCGCCTCCGGCTCCATATCAACATATTCCGGATATATTGCTTCCAGCTTCTCAAAGAATCGGGTTATCATATGACGGACAGCATACTCAGCGGGGTAATCATAGGGAAACCGGTAGGTATCGGGATAAAGAAAACCTTCCGCGTTGCCGCCGGCAATACCAAAACCTGAAAGCAGATCCTCATCTGCGGCAGCCAGCAGAAAAGACTCTGCCTCGGTAATACCGGATTCTTCCATTTTTACAGCGATTTTCCTCATTGTCCAGCCTTCAGGAATGGTAATATTGACCAGAATCTGTCTACCGGACAGAAAATAATCATGTACTTCCAATGAAGATAAGCCGGGAGGGAGAAGGTACACCCCCTTTTGAAAATGGGTTGAAGTTTTTTTGATTTTGCCGATTCCCCTCAGCAGTAATGATGACCGGATAACCCCCTTTTCTTCCAAATTTTCCGCGATATTACCCAATGTATCCCCCGATTTTATTTCGAAATGAACAGGCTGGAGGTAACCGTCCGGAGGAGTGTTCAAGTAGAAAAAGATACCAGCTGAAACAACCGCTGAAACAATCAGAAAAACGATTAACACTATTGCAGTTACTGCAACTCTTTTTATTGACATTTTTATCTCACTAATCCTGTAGTTATTTAACCAGAATGAACTCTACCCGCCGGTTTTTCCACCTGTTCTCCGTGTCGGTATGGGGAACCAGCGGATCTGTACCGCCCATTCCGGCTGCTTTAATCCTTTCACCGGAAAGACCGAGTGCCATGAGTGCTTCTTTTACCATTTCCGCGCGGGCCAGGGAAAGGGGCTGCAATTCATTACGCTCTTCCCGTTCGGTCCCAGTCACATTTACCGCGTGTCCCTCAATACGGATAGAATAACTGTCATATTTTGTGAAAATTTCAACGAGCCGTCTCAGGATCTCCTGATTTTTCCTTCCTTCTTCAGTTCCAGGATCAACAATAAGCCGGGGACTGTTCGGCTGAAAATTGATATTTTTAATACGGACTTTCAATTTATTGCCGTCCCGGATAACCAGGATATCAACCGGAATCAGACCGATTTTCTGATTCGTGTTTCCGTATACATCGGTTACCACCACCTGATACGGATAATCTTGAGCAGAATCAACCAATTCGCCGTTTTCGGAATGTCCGTCCCAGGATATCCGCTGTAAAGGATTTCCCTTTCCGGAAAAAGATTTGAACAGATTGTTCTTTTGATCAATTATATCCAAGCGCCACGATGCAATTTCACTAGAATCACGGGCGGATATGGTTATATTCAGAGAATCCCGTATTCCGTCATTGTCCGGAGAAAACGGAAGAGGCGCGGCGCTCACCGTAAGTACAGGAGGTGCGTTGTCCAGCACGAAATCCGGACTCTCAGCTTTCGGATTATCGCCTTTATCATACCGGGCTTCATACACAACAGAATAGATGCCCTCCGAAGTTCCCCCTTGGTTGTTTTTACCGTCCCACACAAAGGATCTGTTTTGTTCCATCTCCGATCCTGTAAAGGTTCGAACCGGTACATCATTTTTATCGATAATCTGCAATTTCCAAATTTCAACATGCTCCGGAATGGAGGTGTATGTGTTGATGGTAATTGTGTCTGTAATGCCGTCACCGTTCGGAGAGAAGCCTTTGCTGTCAACGGTAACAAAATTGGAAACTTTCCGGTTATCCACAATGATTTTGTTTATGGTCGTCACCGCGGTGTTACCTGCTTTGTCCTTTGATTCAAGGCGGTAACGGTAAACGCCGTCCGGAACAATATTTCCCGCTTCATCGGTACCGTTCCAGATCAAGTTTCGGGCAGTTCCGCTCCAAGCATATTTCCGGACAGGATTGTTTTGATTATCCAAAATAATGCCTTCCCACTTCTCTTCACTGCTTGTATCCTGTTCTATAAAGATCAGATCCTTATTGCCGTCGTTATTCGGCGAAAAAATAGTGGTTTCGGTACGCAGCACCGCGTTGGGAGCTTTGGTATCGACGGTAAGGAAATTAGTCCGGGCTGTTGATGTACTGCCGTTTTTCCTCGTAAAAACTACCTGACCGCGGTATTCTCCGTCATCAACCCGGAATCCGTCCACGTCTGTACCGCTCCATTCGATTGAAAGAACTAGGTTTTCCGGATCTTCCCAGGTCCATACCGGTTTCCCCGAACGATCCAGAACGTTCCACCGTGTAGCGATAATATCATTTTGATTGCCCGTACTGTCTGATATTCTAGCCTTGAAACGCACCGTATCGTTTTTTCCGTCCGAATCGGGAGAAAACGCCTCCCTGTCTGACGATACGACAACCGCTGTCTTGGAGGTATCAAGCACAAAATTTACCGTATTGGAACTTCCGGTATTTCCCCCGAGATCTGTTGCGTATAAACGGTAACTATAAACTCCGTCGGGGGCCAAACCGCCCGAATCGGTTCTGCCGTCCCATTCACTCTTCCGCCCGGCATCACCGGTCCAAAAATATGTTTTTACAATATTTCCTTCTGAGTCGGTGATTTTCCCCCGCCAAACATCTTCCTGGGTTGTTTCATTGTAAAAAACCATAAATTCCCTCTGACCGTCACCGTCCGGAGAGAAAATATCATATCCGCTCTGGGCTGTAGCCTGGGGCGCCGTTATATCTATGATAAATACCGGAGATTGTGCTCTTGAAATTCCGCCGTTACGGTAGACTGCATTAAGTTCTGCTGAATATGCTCCCTCTTCCAGGAGTTTCCCTGCGTCATTTCTGCCGTCAAAGATAAAAGAACCCGGAAGGCTTCCGGATTCTCTCCGGGACAGTACAGGTGTACCGCTTCTGTTACTGACGGTAAAGCTCCATTCCTTGATTCTTGCGGCTGACTCGGGTACGACCGGGGTTATTTCAACATAATCTTTTACTCCGTCCCGGTTCGGAGAGAATACACCAAGAGAAATAGTTAACGAAACCTCAGGTATCTCTTTTCTTAGAATGATATTCTCGACCGAAGCTGTTACCTCATTACCGCCGGAATCCAGCGCGGTTATCTGATATCGGTAAATCCCGTCATCCTGCAGGATACCGCTACTGCTTCTGCCGTCCCAGATAAATTTCTCGGGCGGCACTCCCTGCCAGGCCTTCTCTAGAATAACTTCACCCGTTTCAGCATTCTCTATTATTCCGGTCCACTCGGCCTCGCTGCTTCCGGACTGTAGAATAGTAATCGTATCTTTCCTTCCGTCTCCATCCGGTGAAAAAAGGAGATTATCACCCACCGGCAGTTTTAAACTGACTTCCGGATACCCGTTATCAATCGTTATCCTGTACTGTCCTGAGCTGCCGATATTTCCTTTCGAATCCCAACTTTCTAAAATGATATAATATTCACCATCCGGAAGAACATTTCCGCTGTTATCTCTGCCGTCCCAATGGATGGAATCCGGTATTGTAATGCCCGACTCGACAGATAGAAGGGAATCAATGAACGAATCGACATCCCGAAGCTCCGGCCGCTCATCTATATTCTCGATCGTCTTAAATACTTCTCCGTCCGGTCCATAGACGACAAATCGGAATCCCTTTATGAGATTATCATCCCTGATCGTAATAGGTATCTCCAACGATTCTTTTATACCGTCATTGTTTGGAGATATATATGTTTCGCTGTACTCCATCGAAACCTCAGGAGGAATAGTATCTGATGTTCCGAAACGTATGTCCGTTCCTCCGCCGATTCCCCAGATACCGTTGTAATAAGACCGTGCTCCTGTGTTTACGGTAACATTTTTAGGCCCGTCCTTATCTATTCCGGTCCGGTTGCCGCCGAAGGCTAAAGATATTCCAAAGGAAGGAATAAGACTCCTGTTCGGCATTAGCGGATCAGCCAGTTCCCGAATATCTATGCTCCATCCGGTGTGAACGGTGAAAATATCCCGGAACGAAAATTTCGCACCTGTCCGGAGGATGATATTTTGAAAAGACGGAAAATCCGCGCCGCCGTACACCTCTAAATAGCTCCCGCTTTCTGAAAACGGACGGAAAGAACCCCCTACAGAAGGGGTAAAAGGAGGCGGAAAGGCTGAATGGCTGTTATCGGGATCATACCACTTTCCAAGATTGCGGAGGACGGCGCCGAGCCTGACACCGTTATCACCCGATTGCGCCCCCGGGAGATAAAGAATGCCGAAATCAAGCATTATTCCGGCATCAAACCGGTCAAGATATCCGACCGCAGCTTTTGCTGCTCCTCCAAGAACGATGCTTTCATAAATCTTTTTTGAGAAGCCCAAACTTCCATGACCGGTAAACCCTAAATTAATGGAAGAGAACGGCGACATAGTGAAACCTCCGCCCCAGGAGAGAACACCAAAGGGTTTGGGTACGGTAAACCCAATGTTAAATGAATGTCCCCGCAGCCCCGAGTCTCCGGTGATTCCGGAAAACCCTGATAATCCGATATACGAGCCTGAAAAGGTGAACCCTTCAGCGAGGCCTGCCAAGGCGGGGTTTACGGCTGATGACTGCGGGAAGAAGGTATCCGTTACCTGTTCACCGGCAATCATTATTCCTGCCCCTGAGAATGAATACCATTCAGTCCCGCCAGGAGGCGGTTCATACGCGGAGACAAGGGCTGAAGCAGACAATAAAATAACCGCGGTTAGAATTTTTTTCCACCTGTTCATATAATTGCCTGCTCGTAATACTCTTTCAGGTTCTCCAGCTGTTCTATACTGAGTTCCTGGTATAAAATCGACTCAACTTTCCGTTTTATCCCCGCCATACGTGTGTCTTCAAACGGTTCATGATCGGAAAGATACAAATAAAGGGCTACCATATCTCTCATACTCATAGCCAGTGTAAAATCTTTGTTCATACGGTAATTTCAAGCCCCTCCCGGGCTAAAAATATCGAAACCGGTTTTCCCTCCAGTCGGTTCGCGTACCATCGGGCGGAACGGAGATTCCGGTCCAGTTTTTTATCATCATATACATGTTCATGGTGAAACAAGTAAAGGTTCTTGACACCCCAGGCGGAAGCAAAATCGACTCCAAGGCTGAATGATGAGTGACCCCAATTATACTTTTCAATTGCTTCTCCCAGAGTATAGGTGGTATCGAGAATCAATACATCCACATCATCAAATATAGCGGTGTTTTCGGGTATTTTCTTGAAATCTTCCTCCATTAATTCAACATCCGTGGCATATACCGCCCGTTTTCCCTTCTCCCGTACCTGGTAGGCGAAAGCGCCTCCCGGATGATTAAGCTTGCGGAAACGGATAACGGATGACCCGATGTTCGTTTCCTCCTCTGATAAGGTGTGAAAAACGAGTTTCGCGTTCATTCTATCTTCCATGGTAATGGGAAAATAGGGATTTCGCATCTGTCCCTTAAGCGCGCTCTCCATCTCCGGCTGGGGACTGTAAAAATGAATGGTACATCCGGGATTATAGGCCGGTCCGAAGAACGGAAGACCATGTATGTGGTCCCAGTGAAGGTGGGAAAAGAAGATGTGAAATTCCTTCACCTCTTCCCCTGACCGCTGCAGGTGTTTCCAGAGATCCCGTATCCCGGATCCGGCATCGAATATTATATTTTCTCCGGTGGCGGGCCGTACTTGCAGACAGGAGGTGTTGCTTCCGGTAGTACCGAACAGCCATTCCGGCAGGGAAGCGAGAAACCGTTCCCGGGAATCGGCATCTTTTATATCATCAGGTCTGATTCTTTGGACCGCACTGGCAATTTTACTCCTGACTTCATCAGGGGAAATAGGCGCCGGCAGGGAACCGCGGACTCCCCAGAATTTTATCTTCATCTATTCCGCCTTATTTTTCCGGATCAAGAAACGGTTCTTGCCTCCTTTTCCTGAGCCATCTGTTTATTTCATTTTCGGTATGAACCTTGCCTGAATTTACTCCGGGACATTCAGCTTCAAGGGCATTCCATGTTTCAGGATCCGATAGATGATGAGCCCAGAAAGGAAAGCTTCGGCACTGAAGCGGTCTTTGTTTATACACTGTACAGCCGCCGTTTTCCCATAAGATACAGTCCTTGTTGGCTTTTTCTTTCAGACTCAGCCGACAGATACCGTTCAGAGAAACCTTCCGGCAGTATTTCTCAACCACCTCTTCCTGATTTATATTGAAAAATTTAGCTATTTTCTGCAGGTCCCGGCGGGATAAGAAGACGTAGCCTTCATCGTACCTGCAGCACCGTGAACATCTCCTGCAGCTGAATTTCAGCCCGTCACGGTAAAAATGTTTCATTTATATGCCCCGGTATCAATTCTCTTAACCGACAGCCAAAAACTGCAGCCATCTCCGGTTAAGGTACCAAAATTAAACCCTTCCGCCAATGCCGGAAGGGTTTCTTTCCTTTTTTTATGGGGAGAGAAGGATTTGAACCTTCGAAGGCGAAGCCAACAGATTTACAGTCTGCCCCCTTTGACCACTCGGGAACCTCCCCATATCTTGTGGATGCTTACACTACCATGGGATGACATTTTCTGTCAATATCATATGGCAGGTCTTCATCCCCGAATATTAAAGATCAGCCATCTGTCGGATTCGAACCGACGACCCCGAGATTACAAGTCACGTGCTCTGGCCAGCTGAGCTAAGATGGCATTTTAAAAAAATATAGAAATAATACTTTCCTTTGTCAATCGGGTTGACCGGAAATTGCCGGACCTTAGAAAGCGGTAAGAATCTCGGTTCTGTCGGAATATACAGCCACAGTGCGCTCGAACTGGGCCGCGCCTTTGCCGTCAGCGGTTTTATATCCCCAGTTGTCATCCATCAGTACGAGCTCACCCGTACCGTATGTAACAACCGGCTCTACGCACAGCACCATACCGCTAACAATCGGCGTCAGCGTTCCGTCAGCGGTGTGTACAAGTACGGGTTCTTCATGAGGCGATTTCCCGATTCCGTGACCGCTGCATTCAGGTATAACGCGGCATCCTAATTTTTTCGCGGTGTTTTCAGCCGCTATTCCTATGTCACGAATTACTCCGCCTGCCCGGACCGCGGAGACAGCTGCTTCGGTTACCATCCGGGCCGCGTCCACAAGAGAAGAAGCTTCGTTGCCGGCATTACCCACCGTGACAGTTTCCGCCATATCGGCGTACCAGCCGTCCACTGAAAGGGAGAGGTCCAAGGTGACGATATCTCCGGCTTCAAGCGGCTCTCTCCTGGGAATACCGTGTACCGCCACGTTGTTTATTGAGATTGTCAGCCAGGCCGGAAATTTTTTCTCCGGTTTATCGATTTTTTTTTCTGATGCCGATTGTATAAGATCTCCGCAGTACCGGTCAATTTCTACCGGCACGGCCCCTTCTGTTACCAGTTCCAAACAGCTTCTTAGAGTACGGGCGACAAATGTACCTGCTATCCGTATCCTTGCAATTTCCGGAGAAGTTTTCAGGGGGATATACTTATTCATCTATTAAAGGCTCCGGGATAAAGGTCCTTACGCAGATTTTTCGCGCGGCCAAGATACACCGGCTTAGGAGCTCTTCCCCTCCGACCGCGATATGTTATTAATACCCGGATTATTTTTTCCGTTTCTTCCGCGTATCTGGGTTCCGCTGAACAGAACAAGGGGATATCCCGGAATCCATATTTTCTCAGGGCACCCGCGGGATTCCGGGAAGTGAGATCATGGGTCTGGGTAAACTGAATGGATATGATATCCCTGATTTTTAGTGAATTATAATCCAGGAGAGTGTCTATAAGGGATTTGACTGATTCTTCGATCAGCTTAGGAGTATCCTCCGGAACACCGACCGCGCCTCTGACCGCATTGACTCGTTTAAACATTATAATAATTCCGCCTATACCGGTGTCAAAACTGCCTGAATAATATTGCTTCCCAGCAGGACTGCACCGGTAATAAAGATTCCTATTAAAGCAAACAAAAGTCTGACGGGAAGGATCCGCTTTCTTCTCAACATCCAAATAATAATTAACAAAAAATAATAAGAAGTTGATACAAGACCCGCCAGACTCAGCCAGCCTAAAAAGCGTAAAAGGATATTCTGCGTATTATCGGTAAAGAGCTGATAATTACCCATAAAAAAGAGCGCGCCGGTAAGAATAACCATAACAAAAAGGAATATGCTCCCGCTTTCGAAAACATGTATGCTCTTTAAAAATGTGTACCGAATTCCAGTTACTTTCATATTCTGTTCCCTATAATAATGGAAATAATAATACCTGAAAACAGCAATTCCAGCCGGAAATGGATGCTGAACGATATACCTACTTCCTGAGCTGGAAAAAATCAAGTATACTTGATTCTAGGAGAAAAATACGGAAGGAAAGAAGAGAAGATGAAGAAATTTATAATATCATTAATTATACTGATTATTCTCGGAGGCGTTGTATTTTACTTCGGTTGGGTTCAAATAACTGTTCCTCCCAATCATTACGGGGTCATTTTTACAAAAACCCGCGGCTGGGACGGGGATCTGGTTGTGCCTGGAGATTTCCGTTGGGAAATTGAACGTCTTCTGCCGACCAATTTTAAGCTTTATCTTTTTCATCTTTCACCCGAAGAAGTGCGGATAAGGACAGAAGGCTCTCTGCCTTCCGCTGACTTCTACGCCTCTGTTCTTCCCGAAAAAGCTGAGTTTAAATACAACATCGATCTCTTCATTACAATAAAAGTAAGACCGGACCATCTTGTTTCACTCGTCAAAGATGAAAGTCTTAGACCGGACACGATTGACAAATGGTACACCGATATCAGCCGGCGGATGGAGCTTGAGACAATCGCTATCATAGCTGATGTTCTCGGAAAACCGGACCGGGATGTGATTTTGGAAGAAAGCGGCAATGACCCGATGATGATCTATTCCGGTATGGAAGAAGATATAATTTTTAGGATCGAGCAGAAGTTTCCCTTCCTCAAGGTAATTTCTGTCGCGCCGATTGAGTTTCAGCTACCCGACCCGGAACTTTACCGAACCGCCAGGTCGACGTATCTGGAAATGGTGAGGACCGAGACCAGGGCTAAGTCAGAGTCGAAAGCCGCAGAAATAAGAGAAAATATTATTACAGGCGGAACCCTGGATACACTGAGCCGTTACGGTCAGATACTTACCGATCATCCGGTTCTTCTAGATTATCTCAATCTGATAATAGAAAGCGGTTCTGATCCGCTCGGGATTAACAAAAACTTTTCTAACCCGGAAGAGTAAAGAAACCGCTTCACAATTCACCGTCGATTAGTCTTCTGTTTTGAGGAGTACCTGCATGGAATACTTTTTTAATTTTGATAAAATGGCCTATATCAAGGGAAAAAAACCGGACGGCTGCATCCTTTGTCTTATCAGAGATTCCTCGTCTGAAGTCATTGACTTGACGGTGTACCGGAGTCGATACTTTATTACCGCGGTAAATTTGTATCCGTTCAATCCGGGACACCTGATTATATTCCCGAAACGGCATCTTCTGGATATCCGGGAATATACCCAAGAGGAAGAAGCTGATCTGAATAATACCCACCGAAAGGTGATTGATGCCCTGGATTCACTGTATTCTCCTGCCGGATACAATTTAGGATATAATATGGGAAAATCCGCAGGCGCGTCGATTGATCATCTGCATCAGCATATTATTCCAAGACATCATCGAGAGCTGGGAATGGCCGATCTTATTGCCGGTAAAAGGCTGCTCATTGAATCGCCCGTCGATACAGCCAAAAAACTCTCCGCGATCCTGTGATCCCGGTTTTATTTTTTACTAACGGCCCTCCTCCATGGCCTGCAGCTGATCAATCAGACTCTTGATGATTGATAAAGATTTTATTTCCTTCTCGGCAGCTTTCCTGAATGGAGTATTATCCGGATTAACGGGATCAAAGGAAGAATACCGTTCCTGAATCTGTGCGGAAGCTTGTTCTTTGAGATCATTCAGAACAGTTTCCAAACTGGTAATATTTTCTCTCCCCCGGTTTAACAGCTGTTTTGCTTCCCGGTCTTTTTGAGCAACAAGCATCCGATAGATTTTCTGTTGAGAAATATCTTTTTCCACCGAATACCTGATCCGGTAAAAGTTTTTACCGTCCTCCGTTTCCGGAGAAAAAGTATAATCAAAATCGCGTATCCTGTCCGTTAAGTCGGATAAATCGGCCATGCTGGAACGTATCCGCCGCTGAAGGTCTCTGAATCTAACCGGTATTATTTTATCCACCACTGCAACAAAATCCTGGATTGAATGCCTAAAATTACGGCGGAGAAAATTGTACAGGATATTCAATGATTTTACGTATTTAAACGTCGGGAGACCGAGTTTTTTTATTGTTGTCTGAGCGGATCGGCGGTAGAATTCAAAATCAGAAATAGGATAATGAAATAATCCGGCTTTAAGCTTATCCACTACCCCTTTTCGTATTTGAGGAAGCATTTCTTCCAGCTGGGAAAACATACTAATAACAAGAGCGGACGCGTAAAACTCCTTCAGATTGATTCTGGGAAGATAGGCGAGGAATTTAAAATAAGGATCTTCATGGTAAACTTTGATAATTTCGGTCAAGGGTACCTCTGCTCTAAATGAATATGCCCCATCCTGAATGTTATACAAAAATGTTTTGATTCCTTTTGTTAGATAGGAATTATCGACCCCGTTATTTTCCAGATTTTCTACATAGTATGTGATCAATTCCTTGTGTATCATGAATCCCTTTTGCAGTTTTGAAACGGTGTAAAGGGCAAAATACAGTGATTCCAGGAAGTCGATAACAGCTGAAGCGGAAATGTCCCTGAACTCAGGCGGAGTTTCTTCAGGAACTTCACGCCGGTCAATCGTTCCGCCGGGCAGAAATATGGAAAGAACTGCAGGAAAAGGAAATAGAACGAGATACTTAAGCAGATACAGCGGCATGAGTCCGGCTTCAAGGTGCGCGAACACATCTGGAGGAATACTTTCAAGGTAAGTATCAATCTTCCGTTTCAGCTCCCTCCGGATCAGCCCTTTTGTATCGTCTTTGATCATCAATTCTTCCAGGTCCTGTTTCGGTATAAAATCATAGACCTCCGTTTTAACTCCGGGTATTGTATTTTCAAGAAGATAATTGATCATCCTTTGGAAAAAGTTTTTATCGTGCCATACTGTACTAAAAAGAGGTACCACGGGATATACGGTTCTGTAGAGCTGATAAAGTCTCGCAGCGAATTCGCCGGTCAGCGTGGGGGGATCATGCATATACATCACCACTCCAGTGCGGCGGATTCTGCTTTTCAGTCTGGACAGTTTTAATTCAATAAACGCGTCGTCATATGATTTTGATGAAAACAGTCTTTTGAGCCAAAAAATGAACCGTTCCCAGAGTCCCATAGCCTGAATGTCCCGGACAATCAGTTCATGCTGATCAGGACTTCCCTCCTCGGTCCGGTAGATTGTATCTTCTGAATCATCCTTTAGATTCAAACTTCTCAGTATCTTCTCATAAAGCTCTTTCCGCTCCGAGAGCGGGAGGCTTTTGGACAATTCATAAAATCCTTTTATCTTACCCATCCCCAGGTTCTCCCAACTGACGCACCATGATAAGCCTTCCTGACTTCATTCCAATCTTCACCTTCCCCGATACAGCCTCGTTGCTGATTCCGAACATACCCCGTTTCCAGCTCAGTTGATCCAGGGACCATTTTAATCCTTCCGATTCCATTTCCGCGGGTTCTTTTCCCACCGGGAAAAAAGATACTGTTTCACCGGTTCTTGTATCGATAACAATTTGATCTCCTACATCCATAATAACATCGCGATGGGTTATCCAGATGTAAGGCCTTTTTTTTCTTTCAAACAGATTCAGGAGCGCGAATACGTGGTCGATCCTTCCGCCGCCGCCCCCTATAACGGCTATTTTGCCGCATCCCATTTCAAACGCCTTCCGCAGGGCGATTTCGGTGTCGGTTTCATCCTTTTCATGAGAATACCGCCGGATTTTTCCCTCGGAATATTTATCAAGGATAGAATCATCTTTAATGGAATCCATATCTCCGATAATAAGATCCGGGGACAGACCGTACTTTTCCGTTACCTCCAAACCGGAATCCGCGGCTATCACCGTCCCGAACTCCTGCCAATAGGGCTTGACTCTATTTTTATCGGGATATTTCCCGCCGATAAAAATTGTTGCTTTTTTCATAGGAGGATTGTATCAAAAAAACGGTTAAGTATTAATCAGGAAAACCGATAGGTATAACAAACCCCTTTATGCAAGGGAAAAATTCCGGACAAGGATGTCCGGCCGAGTATATCAAGGAGGATATATGGTTATTAATCACAACATGAGCGCCATGTTTGCTCAACGCCAGGAAAAGTTCAACAACATCTCCCTGGACAAAAACATGGAAAAACTCTCCTCGGGACTGAGAATCAACCGGGCGGGAGACGATGCATCCGGTCTTGCTGTTTCCGAAAAGATGAGAGCCCAGATACGGGGCCTGCTGCGGGCGGAAAAGAACGCTGCTGACGGCATTTCCTTCATTCAGACAACTGAAGCTTATCTGCAGGAAACTCAGGACATCACCCACCGTATCCGTGAACTGGCGGTACAGGCTTCCAACGGTATCTACACCGCGGAAGACAGAATGCAGATTCAGGTTGAAGTATCACAGCTTGTTGATGAAATCAACCGGATTGCTTCCCACGCGCAGTTTAACGGTCTGAACATGCTGACCGGAAGATTTTCCCATGACACCGGCGAAAATGTTGTTACCGCGAGTATGTGGCTCCACATCGGCGCCAACATGGACCAGCGCGAACGGGTCTACATCGGCACGATGACCGCCCAGGGGCTGGGTCTCCAGGGAACAAACGGACCAAGCCACGCGGCAACGTTCCTTTCCCTCTCGACTCCGGATAATTCCAACGCGGCAATCGGTGTTGTCGACGCGGCACTGCGGAAAATCAACAAACAGCGGGCTGACTTGGGAGCATATCAGAACCGGCTTGAATACGCCAGAGTTGGCTTGGATATCGGTGCTGAAAACCTGCAGGCATCCGAGTCCAGGATCAGGGATACCGATATGGCGAAAGAGATGGTAAGCTTTGTAAAGAATCAGATTCTGCTTCAGAGTTCTACCGCAATGCTCGCTCAGGCGAACACCAAGTCTCAGACGGTACTCCAGCTTTTCCAGTAGAGAATCATTGATTGACATTCCGACGGCAGGCTTTTCAAGCCTGCCGTTTTTTTGTATCTTCCCAGAAGACTAATGACTGATAAAATACGAGTACCGAAATTTATAAAACCGCTCGCAAATGTCTTCCGCGAAAATAACTTCCAATGCTATCTGGTAGGCGGCGCGGTCCGCAACATGGCGCTGGGTAAGAAAGCGGTGGATTTTGACATAGCGACCGATGCTTCACCCGAAGATGTAACCGGAATGTTCAAAACAGTTATTCCCACCGGAATAAAACACGGAACAGTAACGGTCTTTTTCCGGCATAAACGATATGAAATCACTACCTTCAGGATTGAAGGAGACTATATCAATTCCCGGCGTCCCGGGTATGTAAAATATACCCCGTCAATTCTGGAAGATTTAAAAAGGCGTGATTTTACCATCAATGCCATGGCGGTTGACTGTTTTAGCGGAGACATCCTGGATCCCCACGATGGTTTACGCGATCTTGAACAGAAAACGATCCGGGCCATCGGCAATCCGTGTGAACGGTTTTCCGAAGACGGTCTCCGGCTGATCCGGGCGGTCAGATTCGCGGCGCAGCTCTCATTCTTTATCGAGCCTGACACCTTCCAGGGAATAAAAGACTGTATTGACAGCTTAAGACAGGTCTCCATGGAGAGAATCCGGGATGAATTTGAAAAAATCATCCTGTCCGACAATCCCTCCTACGGTATAGAACTTCTGGATAGTACCCTGATTCTTCAGATGATTCTTCCGGAGCTGTCGGCTTGTAAGGGAGTAGAGCAGAAAGGAATCCATGAACTCGACGTGTTCTATCACTCCTTGTACACCTGTGAGCGGGCGCCGAAGACAACGGAACTTAAACTTGCCGCGCTTCTCCACGATATTGGCAAACCTATGGTAATTGAAAGGAATCCTGAAACCGGGATACCCTCCTTCCACGGTCATGAAACAGCGGGAGAGGAAGCTGCTCATGATATAATCCGCCGGTTTAAATTTCCGGTTAAAACGGAAAAAAAGTGCTGCCATCTTATAAGGAATCACATGTTCCATTATGAAGCGTCCTGGACAGACGCGGCAGTCCGCCGGTTTATATCCCGGGTCGGAATCGAAAACCTGGAAGCGCTTTTCGCGCTCCGTTTAGCAGAAACCTACTCGGCGGACGGAAAGACAGGTTCCGTCCATAAGGTGCGGGAGTTTCATAACCGCATAAAAAAAGTCCTTGAGCAGGACAATGCCCTTTCTTTAAAGGATTTGGCCGTCAACGGCAACGACCTGCATACTGAAGCCGGAATACCGAAAGGTCCGGAAATGGGAAAGGTGCTTGATTTTCTCTTTGATGCAGTCCTGGAAGATCCTGAACAGAACAGGAAGGACCGGCTGCTTCATATGGGGAAGAAATATTATCAGGAACGGGTTCTGCCGGAAACTTGATTTTTCCGCTGATTATTCCTGCCCTTTCCCGAAGTCAGTTCACGGAAAGCCGAACCCGCGGCTTCCTGTTCCGCCTCTTTTTTGTTTTTTCCCTTTCCCTGTCCGAATAATTTCCCGTTAATCATTACATTAATCCAGAACGTTTTGTTATGGTCCGGGCCCGTCTTCTGTTTAAGAACGTATTTAGGATACGTTTTAAATGTTTTCTGAACGTATTCCTGAAGAAGGGTTTTATAATCTTTTTTATGCTTGTTTTCGAGAACTTTATTTATCTCGGGAACTAGATAACTCAGGACGAATTTTCTTGCCGATCGAAATCCGCTGTCGATAAAGTAGGCTCCGATTATTGCTTCCAACGCATCCGCGAGTATTGCTTTTTTCGATCTGCCGCCTGAATATTCTTCACCCTTCCCAATCAGAATGAAGTTATCTATCTTTATCTGTTTGGCGATCTCGGAAAGACTGTCCTCGCTTACCACGTGTGATTTTATCTTCGCAAGATCACCCTCTGCTTTATCCGGCAGGCTGATAAAGAGATATTCGCTGACCGCGAGTCCTAAAACCGAATCACCGAGAAATTCCAGTTTTTCATTGTTATCAATATCTTCATTAGTTTCGTTCGCGTAGGATCTGTGACAAAAGGCGAGATTTAATAATTTCTGGTCTTTAAACTTAATTCCAATGAACCGCTCGAATATCTGTAGTTCCTTCTTCCGTTCAGATGAAATTTTAGGCGAACGGAGATCGTTTGTCTCTTTTTTTAGGGTCACGGAGTGTCCTCCTTAAATTTTCTTAAGGATCTGAAACGAGAATCCGGGGTGGTTTAATCAGGAAGATAGATAGTAAGCTGGAAGATATCATGATTAATGACTACCGAGTACGACATATCATAATCGTACTCGGCTGTCTAATCATACATAATGCATTGCCTTTCCGGGTAAGCGATTACTTCGTTTGTGACTTAATGTATTCTAAAGCATCCCTTACGGTTTCGAACTCATTTGCCTTCTCGTCCGGAATGGTTATTCCCATTTCCTCTTCAATCGCATACACCAGTTCGTAGGTATCGAGACTGTCTGCGCCTAAATCTTGACGGAAAGAAGAATCCAGGGTGATTTTATTTTCATCAATCTCAAGTTTTTCTGCAATAAGTTTTTTCATTTTTTCGAAAAGCTCATCCATTGGTTTCCTCCTGATCGTTTCCCTATCGGGATTCAGTTAAAGATCGTGTTTTGTTTTTAAGCCATCTCCTCAGGCTCAATAATTTGTTTTCCGCGATAGTATCCGCATTTTGCACAAACCCGGTGGGGCCGTATTTTGTTTCCGCAGTTACCGCAGGAAATCAGGGTCGGAGCATTCAGTTTCATGTTGATTGACGAACGCCGTCTGCTCCTGGCCTTTGAAGTTCCATGTTTCGGTACAGCCATTATTTTCTCCTCAAATAAATACTGTCTTCGGAAAAGACAACTGCATCATCTTTTCTTACAATCGGAGTTACATTACTGTATGAAAAGTATAATGTCAAGCGTAC
>CAYLLE010000010.1:0-53258 GCA_964384485.1 uncultured Spirochaetales bacterium
AGTCAAGAAAATAAATGATTCTACGAATATCAAAGTAAATTCAGCAATTCCCGGTCAACCCGATCTAAATTTATATATTATATGAGATTATGGCCTTTTCTTAATCACAAAAGGAGTTGACCGGGATTTGCTGAAGTAAATTACTCGGGTATTTTAGAGATTAAGTACGGTTTCTCCGAAAATAGAGGGTTAAATAAATGATAAGGAGAAAAACAGAAACAGTTCCGAATACAGGAAATATGGTTTTTAATCCCGCAGTTTTAATAATAAGGCTCCCCGTGAATGGACCGGCGGCTACGCCAAGCGCCCCGGCACCGATGACGATCGTAGTTTTCCGGGAGGAACGGAGATGCTGGCTTGCCGCGGTTACTGTTGAGGGCCATAGGGGTCCCGCGCAAAAGCCGACGGTTCCGGTTAGAATGGTGGCGATTATTGGAGATGATACGGGAGCAAAGAGAATAAAACAGATACTCATTCCGGCAGCACCTATTATCATTGCGGGCCAAAGGGTAAAGCGGTCGGGAACGATCATCATCCCTAAACGGGAAACCAGGAGCCCTCCCCAGAAAACACTGAGCCTCCAGGCCGCGTTTCCCGCGGAAGTACCCAGAGATTCCTCAAAATATGCTGAAATCCAAGCCACAGCGGCGCTTTCGACGGTAACATAAAAGAATAATGCTCCGCTGAATAACAGCAGATGCTTGTCCCACTGGAAGGGCTCCGGGGGTGCCGGTTTTTCACCCGCTCCGGCCATTCTTTTTCTTGCAAAGGGGTTTGTGCTGATGATAAACAGACTGGTGATAACGGTTAATATTCCTCCGAAAATAAGAAACGCTGTCCTCCAGGATATACCCCGCTCCAGAATACCTGATATGATCCAGGGAGCTGCTACCGCACCGAAGGTAAAGAAGCCTTGGGACAGATTCAGTATTTTTCCGGAACCTTCCCGGTCATACCGGGTGATCATGATAGTAGAAAAGGTTTCGGTGAGTCCGCCTGCAAATCCCAAAGGAACAGACCACAGGGCAAAAAGATAAAACTTGTTAAGCAGGGGAACGATAAAAAGGCATACCGTCATCATCGTGAGTCCTGCCGCGGCAAATATGCCCGGTTTGATTCCGAACCGTTCCCCGGCCCAGCCCCCGGCAAGGGCCGCGAGAAAAAAGAAGGAGAACTGAAGAGACAAAATATATCCGAAGGCGGAAATATCGGTTCCCATCTCTTTTGACAAGGTAGTCATTAAGGGAGGAACCGCGTTTCCGGAAACCGCGAATCCGGTAAGAGCTAACAGCAAGGCGAGCAGCGTCATAAGGCGCCGGAGTTTCGGTATTTTTCGCATAGAGAGAGTATAGAGCAGGGGGATTATTAGGTCCACGGACGGAGATGGCAACAAGAGAAAAATTCCGGTATAAAAAGACATGAGCGTTATTACGGTACAGATAGAAAAAATAGTCAGCGGTGGTGACGGACTTGCCAGGACACCGGAAGGAAAAGTGCTGTTTGTACCGTTTTCGGCTCCCGGGGAAATATGTTCGGTACAGTATCAACAGACTGGTAAAGATTTCGAACGCGGAAAGATTGTCAGCATAATAGAGCCGGTGCCGGAACGGAGGGAACCCCGGTGTCCCTATTATTACCGATGCGGGGGGTGCAGTTTCCAGCATATAACCTATCCGCTCCAGCTTTCCGTAAAACAGCAGGCTGCTCTGGAAGCCGCCCTGCGGGCGGGCCTGAAAAACCGGGAAGAACAGTCTCTTCCCGCGCGAATATTAGCCTCTCCGGAATGGCATTACCGGAGCCGTTTCCGTTTCCGCCTGAGTTCTGAAGGACAATACGGACTCCGGGAACGGCAGAGCAGCCGTGTTGTTTCCATAGCCCGCTGTCCCGTGGCAGTGGAGGAAGTGAACAGCTTTCTGGAGAGTGCCCCCCTTTCGGGAGAACGGATCCTCACCGTATTCGGTGCCGGGGGCAGTGTCTATACGTCATCGCCGGAGGAGACGGAAGCGGAGGTTATTATTCTGGGGAAGCCAATCCGTTTTCCCGTATCGGGTTTTTTCCAGAGCAACGTACCGGCACTGGAAAAACTGCTCACGGAGGTATTGCCCTGGATTGATCATTTTGCGGGGGGCCGGGGGGTGGATCTATACGCGGGGTCAGGCCTTTTCGGGGTATTTGCTGCTCCCTTTTTCGAGGACTTTGTTTCCGTGGAGCCTGATTCCCGAAGCGCCGCCCGGGCGGAAGTCAATATTCCGGGTTCAGCAGTTTTCTGCGGTTCCGCGGAAGAATGGATTAAACGGTTCGGGAAGAATTACTCCCCGGATCTGATCATTTGTGATCCGCCCCGGAGCGGGTTAAGTTCCCGGGTTAGAGACTATATCGGCCGTTCAGGCGCGGAGGGGCTTCTCTACATCTCCTGTGATCCGGTAACCTTCGCCCGGGACGGGGCGGAACTAAAAGAGAAGGGATACCGGCTTGTCCGGGAGATATTGTGCGATTTTTTTCCTCAGACTCCCCATGTTGAAACAGCCGGACTGTTTCAGCGCTGAAGAAGCTTCCGCCGGATATTCTCAGGATCGGTAGACTTGTTTGGAAAATCCGAAAAGGAACGAATTTCGGATAACACCGGGCTGTTCGGGTCCGTTTCCAACGTCTGAAGCAGCGCGTAGTCCTCCAGGGCCAGAGAAAAAACTTCCCACCTTATGGAATCGATTGGCCCTTCCGGTCCGGGATAGACCGTAAAAGGATCTCCGTACGCCCATTCGGGCCACGCTCCGGCATCGGTAACGGTAAAGGGGTCGATCAACTCCCGGCTTGCCCGGCGGTACCAATAGTTATAACCCCAATGGAGGAATCCGCGGATTCCCAATTTGTAGAACAGAAAACCGCTCATGCCGATTTTAGAAAGGGGAGTGTCCATATGGCGGTTCAGAAAATCTCCCTTGGGACTGCAGCAGAAATATCCCCAACAGGAAATACCGCTATCGAGGAAATCTTTCGCGGTCTTTACCGAAGCTATCGGGGTATCGGTAAGTCCGTGTTCCGCGTATTGGATGTCGCTTAAGGCGTCCATTGTTTTCATCCAGGGAGCTGTTTCCCGGAGAAGATTTCTGGCCCTGGAATAAGAGGTCAAATCTTCCGGGCCGTGCGGTTCATCCGAGACATGAAAAAAGGAACGGTTCATAAGGCCGTTCTGGTCAAGGAATTTTTTCAATTCATTGAGAAAAGACTTTAGAAATTCCCGGTACGCGGGTGAATCAGCTCCGGTTTCCGGCGGAAGGAGAAGCTTCTCATCCTCCCCCTGGTTTTGATATATCCGGATACCGTTTTTTGCCCCCCATTGGGTAAAAAGGTGGGGCCATTCAAAGTATTCGATACCTTCCGTCAGTGCTGTCTTGATATACCGTTCCGTGTCGTCCCAATCAAAGGTGTAGCCCCAGTCCTGTCTGCCGATCCTGAGGAGCTGGGTAGGACGTTTTATGCCGTCCAGGGATGGGGTAAGGGCCGGAACATAGACCGTGTCCTGACCGTGGGATACCATGTTCTGCAGGTACGGTTTGAGTATCTTCCAATAGGGACCATCAAAAGACTCGATCCGGTAATAATCCAGGAGGGCGTCTGAATAAAACCAATTGGTGACGGGGAAATTTTCTCTTTTCCGGATAACTGCGGAATAAACCTTCAGCGGTACCCGTACAGTGCGGGATTCACCCTGTTCACTGCGGATCAGGAAATAAAGGACCTGCTCCCCGGGAGAAAAATCCTCAGGAATCTTCAGCGATAGCCAAAAGACACCTGTTTCTCCGGGCGGCAGAACCATCTCATCGGTGTCGTAAAGCGGGTCGAAGACGAATCCCGGGATCATCCCGTTACCTTCACGCTGACTGGGGGAAAGACCGGTGTTGAAATGGGGCTGCGGCACTGCACCAGCGGTTCTGATTCTGATTTCGCACATCTCGTTATTCTGGAGCCGGCAGGAAATTTTTTCCGGTTCTTCCGCCCATTCCCGCCGGAGACCGATTTGAAAAGCCGCGGTTCCGTTCCGCGGAACGTGTATTTCCCACTTCTGCTCCGGAGTAAAATCAGCAGCCGGATACATCTTCCGGTAAGGTCCTTCGGTTACAATTTTGAGTTCTGATCCGGTCATTGTGCCCGCTGCTCTTCGATTACCGCTTTTTCGCCTGCTTCACCCCGTTTGACGAATCCCATGGTGATAAATGCCGTCAGCATGAATATTGCGGCCGCAAGGAAAATGGACCGGTCATTTGTAATGTCTCTGATGACGCCGGTTATAATAGGGGCAGCTATGGCCGCTGACTGACTGAAGGTGTAGTAGAGTCCCGTGTAAATTCCCATATTTCCGAAACTAGCCATCTGCCATAACATGGGAAAAGAGTTGGTGATGATGGAAACCCAGAATATTCCGAAGAGAAAAAGAGTTCCCCAGAAACTTATAAGAATGAACGTCCGGGACAGACCCAGGGTAAGGGGGTAATGAAAATACAGGATCACGGTTAAAACGACCTGGGCGAGAAGGCTGATCCGGATGATCTTTTTTCTGCCTATTTTATGGGCCACAATCCCTGAAGGTATAGCAAAAACAGCATACGCTATTCCCACCATTCCGGCGGAAAGCGCGGCTGTTCCTTCCGATACGTTTAAATAATCAACCGTATAAACTCCAACCCAGGGCAGTACACCTTGATACGCGAGAAACCAGAAGAAAAGAGAGATAAGGATAAAGAGGGCGCTCCTTTCTTCTCCGGCCAAAATCATCTTTAAAGATTTCAGCACAGGTATCCGCTTTTCACTGGGATCTTTCGCGTATCCCTTTTCCCGTACAAAAGCGAAAAGCATAACGGTGGCCAAAACAACCAGAAAACCGGCTACCGGAAATGGCAGCCGTCCTTTTGTCGGACCGAGGACCGGTAAAACCGTATCCAGATCCATAAGCCGTGCCAGACCTACAGTCCCCACAATCGCGGCGATACCTCCCATGGTGTTGATCACGCCGTTCGCTTCCGAACGGTATTCCCCCGGTACGGTATCCGGCATAAGCGCCACAACAGGACCGCGGGCAGCTTGCTTGAATATATTAAGCAGAAAGATAACCGCCACAAGAAGAAACAGGGAGCGGGCGGTGGCGTAGGGAAGAATGGCGAAAAACACCGCGGTAGCCGGAAGGGTCACTAGAATGAAAGGCATCCGTCTGCCGATCCGGGTATGGGTTCTGTCGGACCAGGCGGAAACCACCGGAATAAGGGCTAGGGCAAAGAGGTTATCAAGGCCCATTATTGCTCCGACCAGGCTGTCTTTGTCTATATAGGTCCGCAGGAAAATGGGAACGTACGTATCGTAAAGGGGATCCATTAGTCCCATGGTGAAAAATCCCAAACCGATAAGAAAGGTGGTGAGATAAAACCGGCGCATAGTACCTCCGTGTGTGTATTATATTCGGATAGTTTAGACTATCAAAGTATTATGTTTTTGTTATCCTGTTATTAAACTTTCCCGATTTTATTAAACTAGCGCAGTGTTCGGCTTCCAGCGGACGGCTGTAATAAAATCCCTGGATGATCTGATACCCGTACTTCCGGTAGAGCCGGACATTGTTTTCATCTTCCACACCTTCCGCCACGGTAGTTAATCCTAACTTGCGGGCCATATCTGCAATGCCCTGGACAATTACGGCGTGATTCGGTTCCGAGTTCAGTTTTAGCGTAAATGATCTGTCCACCTTGAGAACGTCCAGGGGAAAGGAAGCCAGGTGCTGGAGCGTGGAATACCCCGCTCCGAAATCATCGACGGCAATTCTGACCCCCAGCCGTTTCAGATTCACAAGAAGAATGTTTGTCTGCTCCGCGTCCTTAAACAGGATATTCTCGGTGAGTTCCAGTTCAAGATCACCGGGCCTGATGCCGGAATTTTCGATCACCTCCTCCGCCATGTCGATGATGTGACCATGCCGGAGCTGAGAAGCCGCGACGTTTACGGCCATCCTTATTCCGTTTATACCCCGGCGGTTCCATTCCGCCAGCTGATTCGCGGCTGTTTTTAAGACCCAATCGCCAATTTCCTGAACGGTTCCGATCTCTTCTGCGATGGGCAGAAATGCCCCCGGCAGGAGTCTTCCTTTTTCAGGATGGTTCCACCGCACTAAGGCTTCCACTCCGATTATCCTCCGGGAATGGATATTCACCTGGGGCTGGTATTCGATGAAAAACTCATTCCGTGCCAATGCAAACCGCAGGTCCTGAGCCAGCTCCAGTTTGTTGGCAATTTCCCGGGTCATGTAATGTTCGTACATGGTGAAGTTGTTCTTTCCGGATGATTTGGTAAAGTAGAGGGCTGCGTCGGCGTTTTTCAGCAATTCCTCCGGTTTTTCACCATCCTGAGGATAAATTGATACTCCAATGCTGGTTGTTATGGATATCTCCCTGTTCTGAAGCTGTACCGGGTTAGTGGTTATAGATATCAGCTTCCGGATCACCGGAATTACCGAAACCGGAGAATCCAGCTCTTCAACCAGAACGGCGAACTCGTCTCCTCCAAGCCTGGCTACCGTATCGGTCCCCCGGAGGTGCTGCTTGAACCGTTCGGCCAGGAATACCAGGAGATGATCCCCCACCGGATGTCCGAAGACATCGTTGATGTGCTTGAAATTATCGAGGTCCATAAAAAGCAGGGCAAAAGGACGGGTTGTCCGAGTAGATCGGTTTATCGCCGCTTCCATCCGTTCGTTCAGTAAATTCCGGTTGGGCAGTTTTGTTAATGAATCATGGTTTGCCAAGAAGTAAAGTTTTAATTCCCGCTCCTTCCTCTCCGTAATATCCTGCAGGGTTACTACTACCCGCCTGTCTTCCATCTTCGGGATACCGATAAATTGGGTATCACAGGTGATTCCCCTTTCACCGTCCCTGAGGATTTTGATTTCTTTTGCCGTATCCTCTCCCTTGGCGGAGAGATTGATACCCCGTCTGAACTGGGAATAAAAAGTATTGCCGTACCTCCTGAGATCGTTCACGGGAAATGGGCATTGGATTGTTTCCATCTCCGGAAAGAATTTTACCGCTTGCCGGTTAAATTCTATGACCGAATCCTGTTCCGAATCGATGAGCAGAATTGCCTCCGGTGTATGGTGAACCAGGGTCCGGAATCTGCCTTCGCTTTCTATGAGTTCGGACTGCCGTTCTTTTTCAATCATGTCTTTATACCAGGTTGACAGGATTAGAAGACCGGCAAGAATCATGGTTGTATTGGTTGGAACTGTATCAAGGGGGAGATTTGGGTATAATAATTCAAAGACAATCATTCCGCCCACTGCCGATATACCATATAGAATACTTAACTTTAAAGGAAAAAATATGGCGGAAAACAGTATCGGTACCACGATAAAATACAACATCCCTACATTCGCATTGTTTTGGTCAGGGATGGATGCCAGGAATATGGCCGCGGTCATGGCAAGCACGGCCGCGACAGATGCCAGCCGGAAGAAACCTGCCCGGTTTGCTATATAAAGGAAAGCAAGGAAGACAAGGGCGATTATGGTTACAATATTAGCTTGTGGTGTATGGCTGGGGATCATCTGCCACTGCATAACCATTACGGCACCTACACCTATTATGATAAGCAGAACACCTGAGAGAAGCCGGGATTGACGGTCCCGTTCAGATGATTCCAGATCCCGCCAGGGTTTGCAGAGGAAGTTGTTTAGTTTTTGTACAAATGATCCAATTCCTTTTACCATACCTCTCCTGGATATATTTTTAAAATCCGTTCGTATAGATGATCCGTCTTCTTATTATATCTAATCAATTTCAATAACCGAGGCACTGACTGAGGTGATTTCAGTGGTACCTTTAGGCAGCTTACCGGTAAAGAACTTTGGAAACCGAGTTCCCGGCCGCAGGTTAGGGTCTGTTGAAACTACGCAGTAATGAAGCGATGAAGCAATCAGTTCACCGTTTTTATTCCTGTGCTCCAATTTTATTCTGAGATTGTCAATCGGAAGAGATCCGGTGTTTTCGATTCCCAGAACGAGAAAATGGGACGGCGGATTGAGGGATGCTATCTTTGAGTTTCTCACGGTAAACCGGAGGTCCATTCCCGGCGGCTGATTTGGTTCCCAGGCGATAGGTATTTCAGGATAATCCAGCGGGGGTCCGGAAAACGCGTAACCTTCGGTAAGTTGAAATGAAAGTACAATGGTATCAACTTCCGGTGCCTTTTTTCCCTGTTCGTATTTTAGAAGATAAACCGGCAGGATATCTCCCGGAAAAATGGAAGGTTCCGAACTTCTCAGCAGATTCTGATAAATGATGAACAATGCACGTCCTTCACTGTCATACGCGGTCGCTTTTATCATAAGCGCTGTTATTACAGTGGTATCATTTTTGATTTCTCCGGTCAGTTCATAAGAGTATGAATTATTATACTCATTCAAAACACTGCTCTGCACAAACAGCTCGTAACTGTCATTGACTGTTTCGGAGAGCCGGACCGGAATTTGCTGTTTCGGGATTTTTCCGCGAGGCTGGGTGCCGGCAATTGATATTTCATTTGAAGAGACAGGTTGTACCGGAGTGATAGGTGACCTTTCAGGAACAGATGAACTGAGTATTGGAAAAAAAAGAAGAAAAAAGAGTAGTATTATTCCCGCTGCACCGGCAGCAGCAACGGCGGATATAATATTTTTCTTCCGTTTTTCCCGGTGCCGCTTTATGTTATGGAGAACCTGATATCCCGGCTGGGAAGACGGATCGATTCGTATAGCGTCTTCAGCCCAGGATTCGGCATTGGCGAAATCGGAAGGGCTTTTATCATCACGGCCCCGTCGGTAATAGCTTTCGGCTAACGAGGTTTTTATTTCCACATCGAAAGGATTTAAAGCCGCTGCTTTGGTAAAATCCTGAATTGCTCCGTCATAATATCCGTTTTGAAGGTACGATGCCCCCCGTTTTTTTAACTTTTCTACCGCCTCTTCAATCCGGGTAAGGTCCTCTCCTGAAAAACCGAGTTCTTCCGCGATTTCTCTGATATTGTCGCTGGAAATTTCTTTCTTGTTTAAGAGCTCCAGAGAAGTTTCCAGGTACTCATCGAAAATCTGCCGCTCTTTTTTCCGATTCCGCTTCATATCCGGGTTAAACTATAGCATATATGAATGATTTTTCCAGAGAATTTTTATATTGTCTATATATGAATGAACGAAAGCATGCAGTTATAACCGGGAGTACCCGGGGGATCGGATTCGCGCTGGCCGAGGAATTTCTCCGCCGGGGCTGGAATGTTACGGTAAATGGTACATCTGATGAGTCGGTCTCCGCCGCGTTGGAAAAATTGACCGGATATCCCGAACAGCTTCAGGGATTCAGCGGAAACGCCGCTTCATTCAAAGATATTGATAATCTCTGGCGGCAGGCTGTAGACCGGCAGGGACCTGTTCATATATGGGTAAACAACGCGGGGATTGATCAGCGGCATTACAGGCCTTGGGAAATATCCGCGGAGGATCTCAGCAGCATTGTCGGTGTGAATATTCTGGGAGTTTTCTACGGCACCAAAGCGGCAGCCGCGGGGATGATTCGGCAGGGATTCGGAAAGATTTTTAATATGGAAGGGTTCGGGAGTTCCGGTATGATGCGTCCCTACCTTACCCTGTACGGAACCACGAAACGGGCGGTCCGGTATTTCAGCAAGTCTTCTTCTCTGGAGGCTGAAGGGAGCGTTGTTATAATCGGAACCTTAAGCCCCGGAATGGTGGTTACCGATTTTGTAAAGAATTCACTTAAAGACAGACCGGAAGACGCGGAGCAGACAAAGAAGATTTTCAATATTCTTGGAAACCGGCCGGGAGAAGTAGCTTCTTTTTTGGTAAAGGAGATGATAAACGCGCGAAAGCAGGGGACCCATGTAGAATGGCTTCCGAAATGGAAAATAATACTCCGATTCATGGCCGCGCCGGTCAGGAAAAACCGTAATCTGTTTGAGGATGAATGAGCAGTAATTTCCGGTGATCACATTCGCCTGAAAATTTATATATTATATGAAGTTATGGCCTCTTCTCAATCACAGAAGGAGTTGATCGGGATTTGCTGGATGAATGAGTCTGGCGGTTAAGCTGTCATCGTTTCTTATTTCTCCTCCTGCAGGTAGCGGAGGAATTCTCGCCGGTGGAATTCCCGGTATTTCCGGCGGGGACTAATTATTTTAGCGAGCATGGCCGGCGCAAAATTTTCTCTGGCGTCAAATTCATCCCGGAATATCCCGGTACCTATGCCGGCGAGGACCGCTGCACCGGCGGCACCGGAGTGTTTTCCAGCCGCGAGCTGTACCGGTTTCTCCAGTACGTCAGCGATAATTTGAGGCCAGACTTCGCTCTCCGCGGGACCACCGGCCATAACAATTCGATCGGCGGTGATCCCCTGCTGCTCTAAACCAAGGTTGTTTTTTTTCATTCTGTATGCCGAGCCTGTCATCAGCGCGTATGCTTCCCAGGCCGTACCCCGTTCTGCCGTTTCTGTATCCTCCGGTCTGCGGAATCCTCCGGACCATTTAAGGGGATCTATAACCGGGGTACCGGGAAGGGGACGGAACCGTGAAGCTTCGGTATTAAAATTCGCGAATTTTTCTTCTAAATTTTTACCCGGGAAAAAAGTTTCCACAAGCCGGCTTAGGGCGGTGCCGATTTTGGGAAGACTCGTCATACCCGCCCATGGTCCGCCGGAAGATCTGAACGGATCAATGAGCATTTTTGCCTTTAAGCCGGTCTCACGGTCCTTAAGGGGGTAAAATCCAACCCATGATGTACCGCAGGAAAAAAGAGCCTCCCCCGGATCCAAAACGCCGACACCCCTGGCCGCGCCGGGATGATCAAAACACCCGGTTACCAGCACCGTCTCCGGATTAAGACCTGTTTCCGCAGCTCCCCGCGGGGATATAGCGCATACAGGAGTTCCGGTTGGATATACAGCAGACAGCCGGTTTTTTTCAATTCCCAGGAATTTGAGAATATAGGACGACCAGTCTCCTCCTTGCTGATCGTATATAAACGAAGGGGTAGCGGAGGACGGATCTACTGCCCATCTTCCGGTCAACCGGTGGTAGATCCAATCATTGTTCATGACGAACCTGGTATCCGGTTTAATTTCTTCCCGGTAATGATCTAAGAACCACCGGAAGTGAGCCAGCGAAAACAGACCGTTCCACGGCCATCCGGTGATCCGGTATACTTCGGCCTTATCCAGCCCGGGGAAATATTCAGGCCATCTGTCCCCGATCCTCGTATCCATCCAGCTTATTATCGGAGTCATGGGATTCCCGTCATCACCGCACAGGAGGGAGTTTCCCGCCGCGGCCACCATACTCAAAGCAGCTACCGTATTACCGGCTCCGGCGGCTTCTGCGGCGAGTTCCCGGATGGCGGAAAGTACTGTCTCCATGTATTCTGCCGCGTCCATTTCGTGCCGGCCCATGCCGGCAGAAATCAGATTTATTTTTCTTGCGGTCCGGTAGAGTATGCTTCCTTCCAGGCTAAGGAGTACCCCCTTTACGGCGCTTGTTCCCAGATCAAGTCCCATCAGTACATTCATAGATTTTTTAATGTACCCTAAATTGAACGATATGAAAATAATTTTTTAAAAATTTTATCATTACAAGCATTTATTGGAAATATTATGATCGACATGGACAAAATTCTGATGTTGTGGTAAAACAAACCACATGGATGATATACGGACCGGGAGGTAATAAAGGAGCCGGGGGGATTATCTTTATGGAGCATTATTTAACATGACAGCTGATTCGGTAATGGATGCCGTTCGAAGGAGACCGCAAAAAGTAATCCCAACGGCGATGTTCCATCTTATGGAACACCGGCATATCGAACGGATAGCAGGTGTGCCGCCGGGATCTTATCAAAAAGATCCTGAGAAAGTATATATTCAAATGCTCAAGAACGCCGGTATAACAGTGACAGATCAATATCTGGCCCTGAATCCCCTTACCATGGGAAATCAGGGATACGCTTCGGATACAGAAAGAAAGGCGACCACCGGTTCTCAGGAAATTTTCTGTGACGGGTGCCGGATCGATTCGCCTGAAGCTGTAGCCGCTCATCTGGAGTCTGTGGAGTTTCCCAGACTGATCCGGGCCGCGGAATCATTCAACGAGGATGAGAGAATAGCGGAAATTACAGCTGATGAATTACGGAAAAGGCGTTTTCTGGGACCTGAGATTATTAAAACTGGTTATGGATTCATAACCTTTCCCACCCTTTCATACACTACCTATGGATACGAGAACTATTTTATGGCATACGCGCTTTTCCCGGAGCTGATGGAACGGCACTTTTCTCTTCAGGCTGATTTAGCGGTTCTCAACAACCGTGCGGTAGTCAAGGTCTTCCGAAACCTGGATATTCCGCCGCTTAACCGTCTGGATCATGATATGGCCGATTCCCGGGGTACCCTTGTGGACATCACAAGCCTGGACCGGATTTGGTTTCCCCATTTTTACCGCAGTATTCTTCCCTGTCTAAACGCTGAAATAAATTTGATTTGGCATTGTGACGGTAATTTAATGAAAATGCTTCCCAGGCTGCTTGAGTGCGGACTGCAGGGGTTCCAGGGATTTCAGTATGAGGACGGGATGGATTACGTTAAGATTTGCCGGACCCGGACTAAAGAAGGAAGGTATTCGATCATATGGGCGGGTGTTTCCGTTACCCGTACTTTACCCCTTGGAACACCGGATGAAGTAAGAAAAGAAATAAACTTTTTAGTTTCCCATGGTCCCCCGACAGGTCTGTTCCTGGGAACTTCAAGCTCCGTTACTCCCGGCGTACCGTGGAAAAACATCGAGATGATGCTTGCCGGATTCCGGTATTACCGGGAAACCGGCAGAGACTGTATCTGGAGCAAGGCATGAGTGAACGGGAGCGTTATCCGGTGATGACGCGGTTCGAATCGAAACCGCAGGCGCAACCGCAATCCGGGTTTCTTTATGATTTTTTTATACCCCGGCTATTGCCCCGGATGAGTATCTAATAGTGCCTTTGCGTTTTCGTAAAATATTTTCTTTTTAGATTCCCCGCTGATGTCCGCACCGGTTATCCATCCGATTGTGGTCCTGGGATCGATCAGGGTAAGATCACTGCCGAATAGAAAACGGTGATCTCCCACTTCACTGAGCATCCATTCCAGGGATCCGTGATAGGTAAGACTGGTGCAGAGTTCCAGATAAAGTTCATCCCGTTTCTTGGCGGCTTTTACCGCGGATTCTTTACCGACCCCTCCGGAATGGCCCAGGATGATCGGCAGTCCGGGATAGGATTCTGAAATTTCAACGAACAATCCAGGATCACACCGAACATCATCCTGCCAGGTGTGGGATATCACAATCAGTTTGTGCCGGCTTGCGAAAGAAAATACTTTATCGTACACCCGCTCAGTAACTCCAAATCTAAACGCGCTTGGGTGTATTTTTATACCCCGGATTTTTCCGCGAGATAAGTACCGCTCCATCCTTTCATCCAAATCTTCCCGATAATGGGGATTGATCCCCGCGAAAGGCACTACCCGGTCGGGAAATTTTTTCGCAAGCCTGAATACCGAATTATTCAATTCTTCCTCTTCCGCGGTTCCTCCCACAAACAGAACGATTTTTTCTATGTTGCACCGGTTCATAACATCCAGCACCGCCGGAAAATCACCTTCCGTTTCCCACCGGTGAAATTCCTGCCATTCCCCAACGTGGGTATGCATGTCGATTATTCTGTCAGGCATTTGTTCAATATTCATTTTTTTTTGTCCTCCTGGGAATTGCCGCCCGGAAGTAAAACTCTTTCGAGAAGTCCCCCAAGATTTCCGCCGAGTATACCGGATATTTCATCATCCGTAATACCTGCATTCCTCAGAAAGGTTAGGGGAGCCCCGGGTGAATATTTCGGGAGAGCCGATCCGAAGAGCAGCCGCCGGCATCCGACGGTTTCCTTTATCACCCGGTATCCGTCGAAAATGTTGAATCGGGAAACATCGAAATACAGATTCGGAAACTTCCGCATCATAATTGTCATCATATTAAAAAAATTATATCGGGAATTCCCCACAATAACCGGGAGGTCAGGATAGTTTGCCAATGTTTCAGATAATCCGCGCCAGTCCACCTGGTTTTCATCAACCCAAACCGGGATCCTGCGTTCATTACATATACCGAACAGTCCGCCGAACACTTCATCGATCCAGGCTATCCCGAACTTTTCAGTAAAGATCTTAATGCACCGGGCACCGGCCTGTTCCATCCGTTCAAGGAGTTCATCCGTACTCTCCATAAGAGGGTTTGTTACCGGTTTTATTTCAAGCCTGTCCCGGTACGGTTCGGTAATCCGGAAAAGGAGTTCTTCTCCCCTCCGGATTGAGGTATCTTCGGAAAGCGTGTGGGTACATAACGCTTTGTCTATCCCGAAACGGTCCATTACGGCCAGGATACCTTCCGGTGTATAGGGTTCTATATATTCCCGCTTCATCCGTCCGACGGTCACATTGTTGTCAAAAATAAATAATTTCTCCCCGCTCATGATTTTTCCTCCAGTTCCTGAAAAGTTTTGATCATGGCTCTGACATTGTCCCGCGGAATACCCGGGGTGAGTTCAATCATAATATTTTCGGCCCCCCCGGAAACCGCCGCTCTGATAAACCTTTCAATTTCTTCCGGATTACTGTCCCGGGCCGTGCTTGTTTTGACGTTGTACCAGAATGGGATACCTCGAGGAACCAATAATTCCGTAAGGTCCGTCAATTCAAGATACTGGTCCTGACCCGGATCAAACGAATCGAGATTCAGTTCCGGGAGGAACGCGAGATGGTCCCTCCGGAGAAGCTCGCTGTGGAGCGTCCGGTGTTTTTTGCCTAATTTATCATAGATTTTCCGGTACTGAGGCTGGGCATACTTTCCGTACATAGCCGGTGAGAGAAGTCCGGCAAAATCATCGGCTATACCGGTGGATTCACCGGTCACCTCCCCGTTATATTCGGCGATCTCCTGCTTGAACCGGATGAAACTGTCTCCGGATAAATTCAGAAGATGCTCTGCTGCATCGGGAGCTTCGTAGAGATCGAGAAAAAAATCCTGGCCCCTGATCAGCTTTGCGGTGGTAACCGGTCCCTCTAATCCCGCGCTCATGGAAACCGGTGCTCCGTGGAGTTTTTCCATCTCCTTCTTTATCTTCCTATACCGTACTATCTCCGGAGTTTCCAAATACGAATCGGGCATTTTCAGCTTGAAAACATCCTCCGCGGCGGGGGCTCCCGTCTCTTTAAGCATTGGGGGATGGTCCCGGGGAATCACCAGCTCGGAGCCGAATGCCGCGGCTTGAAGATAGGCGGGACACGCGACCCGGGGTTCCGCTGAGGCCAGGTTTACCCCGTATAACGTATTGATTTTTTTCGCTCCCTCCGTCTGAGCACGGTACATCGGCTGTGCCCGGGAAAAATAATCGCCCGGTAAAATACCGGTGTATTCACAAAGAACTTCATCGGGAAAAAGGATCTTCCACTTTTTAAGAGACATAGCACCTTCCTTATTTTCTTTATACTATTTTTTTTGTGTGAGGACCATGGATGCAATTGATTTTTTCCGCGGAAAATTAACGCGGGACTGTGGCAGCATCATGATATATCATGTGCTATAATAATTAAATGGAACAGTATGTGATGGTGCCGGAAAAGGATCTTCCTTTGATTTCCGAATTTTCCGAATGCGATGTTGCCGTGGCAGGCGGCGGAACCGGATTGCCTTCCGAGAGATCTCCCTGTGGACGAACTGCAGAGATGCCTCTACAAAGCAGGCTTTTATCCGGGAGAACCCGAACGGCTCCGGGAACTCGGTCTGCATATGGGGAGCGATCTTCAGCGGTAACATCCACATTAAATAGGAATCATGTTGGCCCGGTCTTTCCGGCAATAGGGTGGTAATTCCTGAGGTTGTTGGTTATATTAAACCCAATATGCGTAAGATCCTTTATACAGCTATGTTGACTCTTTTTATCACCGCCGCCGTCTCCTGCGGCGATCCTGACGAAGCTGCGGGAGGTGTTCAGGAGTTACCGGAAGAGCAAACCGTCCGGGATGCCGGGGAAGAAGCAGAACAGTCCCGGGAGGAGGAGCCTGCACGGTATTTCGGTGTGACTCTGGATGTGCTGAACGAAGACGGGACGGCTGAAATCTTCTCGGAACCCCACATGGACGCGGAAATAATCCGGGTGCTTCCGGACGGTGAGGAGGTTGAGCTGCTTAAGACCGTTCCCTACGGATGGTACGCGGTAAAGCTCCGGGACGGTACCGAAGGGTATGCCGACGCCCGTACTGTGCGGACCGAAACAATTCCGCCCCACGATTTTTCGCCGGACTCCGAACCGGGTTACACCCTGGTTTTTACCCACCAGGATCAGCGTCTCAGGATTTATCATGACGGGGAGCAGTTACTTTCCGCCCCCGGTTCCAGCGGAACTGATGAACTCTATACACCCCGAGGGGTCTACCGGCTTGAGGAAAACAGACGGGGAGAATGGTGGTTTAGTGAAGAATTTCAGATGGGTCTAAAATACTGGGTCGGATTCCGGGGTATATGGCTGTTCCACTCCGTGCCCTACACCCGGAAGGGAGAGCTGATTCAGGAGGAAGCGGACAAGCTGGGAAATCCCGCAAGCCACGGCTGCATCCGGCTGCCGCCCGAAACGGCGAAATATATTTACGAGATGGTTCCGCCGGGCTCTCTTGTGCTAATCTATTGATTCTGACCGCATAACTTCAATCAGCAGTTCCTGGCCGGCAATGCTACGGATTTTCCGAAACAACCTCCGGTTCCCGGGATTCATACTCGATTGTGGTGTAGTGTCTGTTATCTGAAATGAAACGGGACATGATTTTATACCGCTCCCGGTAGTAATCTTTCCATTTCGGGTTGATATCCATGAGGGTCAGCTGTTCCAGCGGGTATATCAAAACCGCCTTGTCCGGCGGATCGTATCCGACAATGTAATTCCCTATAAGGAGCGGTTCCACCCCGGTGACGTGGGGCTTTCCGTTCTGCTCGGTAACGGTAACGGTAAAGACCGCCGAGTCGTGGGTGTACGCCCAGCTATCCGTCGGGTCGGGTTCGGTGTGGTGAACCAGGAACCCTTGTCCGGAAATAAAATTACCCACGCTGTAGAGTACAAGGCGGTGGTTTCCGTCTGTTTCGATCACTTCATATGGCTGGAGAACGTGGGGATGATGACCGTACACAATGTCCACACCCGCTTCCAGAGAGTCACGAAAGAATTCCTCTTTGTCCGGATGAGGTTTGAACACGTATTCTTCTACCATGTCGCCGTGATAGGAGAGGACAAAAAGATCATACTCAGGAGTGATTTCGGCCAGCCGGGTTAAAAATTCATCGCGGTTGCTTCTGTCCACCAGGTAAAGATAATCGGTTACCGATCCTTGGTCGGGAGCGATATTGGTGAACTGAGTAATTGCCAAAAAGCCGATTTTCCAGCCCTTATATTCGATAGATGCCGGTATGAAAAGTTCCTCTCCCGCAGCCCGTACCCCGGAGGCATAGAGGGGACGGTCGGCCTCGGCGATGATTTGTTCCATCACTTCCCTAGTCCTGAGAGCTCCTTTTTCTCCCTGGTCCAGGGTGTGATTGTTGGCGAGCGAAAAAACGTCCACTCCGGCTTCAGCGGCAGCCCTGGTATATTCCGGGTAAATATTAAAGATCGGAAAACTGGCCTGAGGTTTTTCCGGAACCATGGGATATTCGATATTGCCGAAGGTAAGGTCATCGTTTAAAAGCATTCCATTAAGTCCGGCATAGATCCGGGAATAATCATCGGTTGTGTAATTGGGCTCGTGGGCGATGATGTCACCTACAAAGGTGAGGGTCAGGGGCTGCTTTTCCGCTTCACCGCTGTCCGCCGGGACCGGTGTTTCCGACCCGGTTTCGGTTTCCGGAGTGTCCGCGTCATCGTCTTTGGTATCCCCCCCGGCGGTTTCAGTTTCCTGATCGTCCCGGGGTAATTCCTGCTCGCCGGGACATCCGGTGATTATCATCAATATAATCAGCAGAATCGGAAGTAATAAGATTTTATTCAATAAAACAGCTCCGTTTTCGAGAAAAGGAGAAATCAGGAAAACAGATGTTCAATCACTTCTTCCATGGATTCCACAGGAAAAAAGGTGATCTTTTTCTTGACTTTTTCCGGTATCTCCGCTAAGTCCCGTTCATTCTGTTTCGGGAAGATGATTTTGTTGATCCGCTCCCTTTGAGCTGCAATCACCTTCTCTTTTAGCCCGCCGATGGGCAGTACATCTCCGGTAAGGGAGAGTTCCCCGGTCATGGCCAGCCGGTCTTTAACCTTTTTCCCGGTACCCAGCGAGAGCAGGGTAGAGGCCATGGTTATGCCGGCCGAAGGACCGTCCTTCGGAATCGCTCCGGCGGGTATATGAAGATGTATAGTATTTTTTTCGAAAAATTCCAAGGGAATATTGTAATTCTCTGAAATGTTCCGGATATAGGTGTAGGCGATATTTGCTGATTCCTGCATCACTTCTCCTAACTGCCCGGTAAGCCGGAATGATTCCTTTCCCCGGTTCGCGACAGCTTCAATGGTAAGGGTATCTCCGCCGTAGGGAGTCCATGCCAGACCTGTCACCATTCCCGGCTTAAGCCGTTTTTTTGTCTCTTTCGGCAGAAAGGACGGTTTCCCCAGGTATTTTTCGGCGTTGTCTTTGCTGATGGTGACCGGTTCAAAATCTTTCAGCTTACCCCCTTCATCCCTTGTGAAGACCATCTCCATTGCCACTTTTCTGTGGATTTTGTCGAGGGATTTTTCGAAATTTCTGAGTCCTGCCTCACGGGAGTATCCCTGGGCTATAGCCTGGAGACCGTTCTTATTGAACTTGACCTTTCCCTTCGGGATCCCGTTCCTGTTTCTGGATTTCGGTATTAGATACCGTTTGGCTATCTCTATTTTTTCCTGTTCCACATACCCGGGAAGACGGATTATTTCCATCCGGTCCCGAAGGGGCCCCGGAATCGTGTCCAGGGTGTTAGCGGTAGTGATAAAGAGAATACTGGAAACATCAAACGGCAGATCCAGGTAGTGGTCCCGGAAGGAAACATTCTGTTCCGGATCCAGAACCTCCAGAAGGGCGGATGAGGGGTCTCCCTGATAGGAGGCTCCCAGTTTATCAATTTCATCGATCATGAAGACCGGATCTTTAGTTTTAACGATTTTAAGTCCCTGGATGATTTTCCCCGGCATTGCTCCGACGTAGGTTCTCCGGTGACCTTTGATCTCGGCTTCATCCCGCATTCCTCCGACCGAGAACCGGAAGAATTGTTTGTCCAGAGCCCTGGCAATGGAGTGGCCGATGGATGTCTTTCCCACCCCCGGCGGTCCGACCAGGCAGATTATGGAGCCTTTTGCGCTTTCCTTCAGCTTGCGGACTGCCAGGAATTCCAGAATCCGTTCCTTAACATCTTCCAATCCGTAATGATCCTTCTCCAAAACACCGTTAGCTTTCTGCATATCTATATCTTCCGGTTTCGGGTCTTTCCACGGAAGGGATATGATTGTATCGAGGTAATTCCGGGTAACGTGAAATTCGGAAGAGTTCGGATCCATAAGCTTGAACTTCTCCAGTTCCTGTTCCACCTGCTCTTTCACTTCCCCTTCCAGGTCCAGCTTTTGTATTTCTTCGGCAAACCGCTGATATTCCGTACTCTTGGAATCCACCGGCATTCCCAGTTCCTGTTTGATCGCTTTGAGTTCTTCTTTAAGAAAGTATTCCCGCTGACTCTTTTCTATTTTCTCGTTTATCTGTTTTTGAATCTTCTTCTGAATACGCAGGAGCTCATGTTCCTGTTTCAGATAAACCAGCGCCTGTTCCAGCCGGTTCCTGATATTTGTTATCTCCAGGATCTTCTGCTGATTTTCCCGGTTGATGTTCAGAATTGACGTAACAAAATCGGCGATCTTTCCGGGATTGTCGATGTTGACCATGTTCAGGCGCATCTCTTCCGAGAAAAGGGGATTTCCCTCGGAAACCTCTTTCATTTCCCCGATCAGAGCCCTGGTCAGCGCCTTGACTTCATCGCTGTCCTCAATTTCGTCATCAAGATACTCCACTGCAGCCGTGATCGGGACAGTGGAACTGATAATTTTTTTTATCCTGAATCTCTTTAGGGAAGATATGAATATATTCATGCCTCCGTCTGGAAGATTCATCTTCTTGACGATTTTTGCCGCCGTGCCGACCTGGTACAGATCCGCCGGAACCGGCGGGTCCGAGTTTTCATTCTTTGACAGAATAAGACCCAGCATCTGGTCTCCCGCGACTGCTTTTCCCGCCGTTTCCAGATCTTCCTGGGAACTGATCATCATCGGGGTAAATATTCCCGGGAAAATAGGTTTTCCCTTTAGAGGAAGCAGCACAAGTCTGTTAGGCAGAATCTGGTCTGCCGGTATTATCTGATTATTCGCAAAATCCATTCGATCATCCTTTTCTTAATTCAAGTTTTTTTAGCGGCGGGAGATTTTTTGAGAACCTGTATTTCGTAAAATTGAATCAGCGCTTTATTGGAATTCGCCTTCCGGTGAATATTAAAATAGTGATTTTTAAAATTACCTCATTAAACAAACAGGCAGATAAATCTGCCGAGTACGAGCGCATGATATATACGGTCTCGTGGGTTATCCCCCGCTTCTCAAATAAGAATAATAATACACAATCTCCAAGTCAAGGTAATACTTCTGCTGGTCTGCAACGGTGGATACTCGGTAACAGTTATGGTATAGTTAACACGGTCGAATATGCGGAATTCCCAAGTTCAGGCAATCATCCTAAAAACAAATCCAGTCGCGGAAATTCACCGGGGCGTTACTCTTTTTACTCAATCCCGGGGTATTTTAAGCGCAATGGCCTACGGCGCGGAATCCGGGAAGGGAAAGCTTAAAGGAGTAACCATGCCTTTCTGCTATGGTACTTTTTATATGTATACCGATCCGGTAAAAGGAAACAGTAAAATTACCGACACCCAGATATATTCATATTTTGAGGGAATTCGGAAGAATATCGTCACGTTTTACACTGCCTCCCTCTGGGCCGAGGCAATATTAAAATCGTACGGCGGCGGCGGAGGCGGTTCCATGTTTCCCCTTTTTATCCGGTCTCTTCAGATACTGGAGCGGAAATCCGGCGAAGAGGGGAGAACCGTATCGATCCAGTTTTTTACCCGGTTTCTGAAGGAACTGGGAGTCAGTCCCGAATTGAGCTGCTGCAGCCGGTGCGGAGTAAGTTATGCCGAAATGCCGGGGCCAAGGTTCCGGGAAGGAGAACTGATGTGCCGGGACTGCGGAGGTGAGTATCCTGAAATGTCTTTGGGGGCCCACCGGTACCTTCTGCATACCTCGGGGCGTTCACTGGAGGAGTCCGTGAAGGTCGGGCTTGATGAAGCCAGCCGGGATCAGATACTGACGTTCCTCCATAATCTGGTACAATCGGAGTTGGAAGTACCCCTGAATACGCTGAAATCGGGGAGATCTATTTTAGAAGGAAAAACGGGAGGTAAATAAGATGCGGGCACTGGATATTATTTTAAAAAAAAGAGACGGATTTGAATTATCCCGGGAAGAAATTCAGTTTATAATAACAGGATATGTTGACGGAAGCATTCCGGAATACCAGGTATCTTCCTGGCTGATGGCTGTTTATTTCCAGGGTATGAGTGAACGGGAGACCGGATTCCTTACCCGGGAAATGATCGAATCCGGAAAAACCCTGGACCTGTCCGGTTTACCCGGTCCGTTTGTGGACAAACACTCCACCGGAGGAGTCGGTGATAAAGTTTCCCTGATCCTGGCGCCATTGGCAGCTTCCTGCGGGTTAACCGTTCCCATGATGAGCGGCCGGGCACTGGGACACACCGGCGGCACACTGGATAAGCTGGAATCAATACCGGGTTATTCGACGAGTCACCCGGCAGAAAAATACCGTCAAATCCTTAAAGAGTGCTCCTACGGCATGACAGGGCAGAGCAAGGACATTGTTCCCGCGGACCGGCTTATGTACGGACTCCGGGATGTCACCGGGACTGTGGAATCGGTGCCGCTTATAACGGCAAGCATATTGAGTAAGAAATTTGCTGAAGGGGCCGAGGCATTAATATTCGATGTAAAATGCGGCTCCGGGGCTTTTATGAAGGACCGGGATTCGGCACAGAAACTCGCGGATTCACTCACCAAAACAGGGAAGGAACTGGGACGGAAGGTAATTTCCGTTATTACTTCCATGGAGCAGCCTTTAGGGCGGATGGTGGGTAACTTCCTGGAGGCGGAAGAATCGTACCGGTGTCTTTCCGGAGAAGGTCCGGCCGATTTGATGGAGGTGACCTTGCGGCTCACCGCGTGGATGGCAGTCGCCGGAGGTGTCCGGGAGGATCTCGAATCGGCCCTCACCCTCTGCAGGGAGAAACTCGCTTCCGGCGAAGCCCTGGAGAGGTTTAAGCGGAACATAACCCTCCAAGGCGGAGATTACGGCGCTTTTGTCTCCATGCTTGGAAACGCCCGAGCCGCCCGCCGGTCCGAAATCACCGCGGAACGGGACGGTGTTATAACCGGTTTGGACGCGTTCAGCACCGGGATGGCTTCGGTGTATCTCGGCGCGGGGAGAGACAAGGCGGGAGATCCGGTAGAAGATCTAGTCGGAATCGAACTCCTCAAAAAGCGGGGTGACCGGGTTAAGAGGGGAGATCCCCTCTGCGTGTTATGGGCGGAGAGTGAAGAGCGGCTTTCCCGGGGGAAGGAGCGTATGAAGAACGCGTACACAGTGGGAGATGATGCGCCGGAAGAAATCCCCATGATCATAGAAGAAGTTGAGGCATTATGAAATGGAACAAAAAACAGATTTCCGGAGGATTGGTACGGGAGACCGCTGACCGGTACGGAATAGATCTGCTCACGGCCTCCATCCTTCACAGAAGGGAAATTCTGATTCCCGAGGAGGTACAGTTTTTTCTCGAAGAAGATGTCCGCTACCTGCATAACCCGTTTCTGTTTAGCGAGATGGAAGACGCGGTGGAACGGATAATGGCTGCCCGGGAGGAAGGAGAAAAAGTCCTGGTTTTCGGCGACCGGGACGTGGACGGTATTACCAGCATCACCTTGATGGTGGAAATCCTGGAAGAAATGGGAATCGATGTAACCTGGAAACTCCCGATTGGTGATGATCCCTACAGCCTGACGCTGGGGGTGGTGGAAGAGTTTGCCCGGGAAGGGGGAACCCTTATCATCACGGTGGACTGCGGCTGCACAAACATAACCGAAATCGAGCGGGCTTCGGATTTAGGTATTGATACCATTGTTGTGGACCACCATAATCCTCAGGATGAGCTGCCCGAAGCCGTGGCTATCATCAACCCGAAACTGGAGGACTGTGAATATCCCTTTTCCGGATTATGCGGCTGCGGAGTTGTTTCGAAACTCAGATGGGCTCTCAGGTTCGCCATGAGCGATTTTTACAACAAGCCCATGTGTCTTCTGAACGTGCGGCCGGGAAATGATACGGTCATCTTCGATGCCCTCAAGGTCGTCAACCTTACGGTAAAGGACCGCATAACCGAAAATCTGATTCCGGGATATGTATCACTGGAAGATACCCGCCTAATGGATTTCTTCCGGAATCAGATTATTGTTTACGATGCTCCGCCCCAGGAACGGCTTCTGCGGCGTTTATTCGGCAGCGGGGTCGACATTTTTCTGACCGATTCCGCCGAAGAGATCTGGAACGTGTTTCCCGGCTTAAGGAATATGAGCCTTTTAAAGATCGGTGATTCATCCAGGGCCGTAAAATACCGGGAATCCTCCTTCGGAGAAATCGATGTCCTGTACAACCTTTTTGTCTCTTTTGCCCTGAGCAAACTTCCTGAACTGTCTGAGGACACAAAGAAAGTCCTGGATCTGGTCGCCTTGGGAACCATAGCGGACATAATGCCTTTAACAAACGAGAACAGGATTCTGGTCAGGCACGGGTTAAAGTCTCTGGACGGTACATCCAGGAAGGGGCTCCGGGATTTACTGTTTCAAAAGAGGCTCCTGGGAAAACGTATTACCTCCTCCGATATCGGCTGGCATATTTCCCCGGTGCTTAATGCCTCCGGAAGGATGGGGGAACCGGACAAGGCGGTAAAACTGCTCCTCTCCGGTGATGATGCTGAACGGGAGCAGCTCCTTTCCGAGGTGATTCAGCTGAACGATACCCGGCGTCAGGTCGGAGACGCGGCATGGGAGAAGCTCCTTCCGGCCGCCAAGCAAAGCCTTGAGGAGCTTGACGGCAAGTTTGTGCTGGTAATGGATTCTTCTATTCACCGGGGGGTTACCGGTATCATTGCGTCCCGTCTCGTGAAGCTGTTCAACGTTCCCTGCGCCGCTCTGGCGGTTCTGGACGATAAAGTTATCGGTTCCGTGCGGAGCACCCGGGGGCTTATGGTGCAGGAGTTTCTTGAGCCGCTGAGCGGTTTTCTGGAGGATTGGGGCGGTCACGACGCGGCCGGCGGGTTTTATTTTCTTTCGGAAAAAACGGAAGAGGTAATACTGGCCTTTAAAGAGGCTGCTAAAGCCATTTCCCTGGAGGCTGAAGAAGAACAGAGTCTTCAAATTGATGCGGAAATCCCCGGTGATTATCTGTCTCCGGATATCGAAAAGGTGGTAACCCTTCTCTCTCCCTACGGTGAAGGAAACCCTCCGCTGACTTTTCTCACCAAGGGGATGAAAATTCTTGAAATGAATTTGATCGGACGGAAAGAGCTGAAGCATTTGAAGTTTCTTCTGGGCGCCGGTAAATACCGGTGGCCCGCGGTGTACTGGCGGGCCGGTCACAGGGCGGAAGGTGATTTAAAGGTAAACGGCCAGGTTGATGTTGTCTATCAGGTTTCAAAAAATTATTTTAATAACAAGGAAACACTTCAGCTTGTTGTCCTTGATATGAAACATTCTTCCTAGCGAGGCTCCTATGACCAAAACGAGATTCTCCCTTTGCATTTTATTTCTCTTAACGCTTGTTCCGGGATTTATTCAGGGTGATGCTACCCGCCGGGCCATGAGCACCCTGCATATAATTACTCCGGAATCTCAGATTAAACCCGGTTTGACCTTGACAGCGGTCTTTACCATGCCGGGTCCAAACAGCGGCGTAAAAGCTATCCTGACCGATGAGAAAGAAGGGGAAGAACTAGTTATTCTCGGTGAAACAGAGGGTATTCCGATCCGGGATGAAAGCGGCGGAACCCGAAGAGTCTGGGTCTGCTTTTTCGGTCTTTCATCGACCCTCGATGCGGGGGCCTACCGGATCACCGTCACCGGAGGAACGGACATCGCCCCGGTGACCAGGAGTGAGGAGATCACCGTCCTTCCCCATGAGTTTCCCGCCGAAACCATCCCTTTAAGCCGTGACATGACCGCTCTGAGATCGGAACCGGATCCCCGGAAACGGGAGGAATCTCTGGAATTGTACAACCTTATAACCAGCCGCGGACGGGAAGACCTGTATTATCCTGATACGTTTATCCATCCTTTAGATGAATACCTGTGGAAAAGCTCTCCTTTCGGAGGCAGACGGATATACGAATATTCCGACGGAAACAAAGCATCTTCGGTTCATTTCGGTGTAGATTACAGTGCGCCTACCGGAACACCGGTAAAGTCTCCGGCTTCCGGTTTGGTTGCAATGGCAAAAAAACGGATCCTAACCGGATATACCGCGGTTATCCAGCACCTTCCGGGGGTATATAGTCTTTACTACCATTTAGAGACCCTAACCGCCGGTGCCGGTGATTATGTCGAAGCCGGTGATCTCATCGGTACCGTTGGCGCCACCGGTCTTGTTACCGGTTCCCATCTTCATTGGGAACTGCGGGTATCAGGTGTTGCCGTGGATCCGGAATTTTTCCTGGAGTTTCCTCTTATTGACAAAGAACGTATATTCAGTATTATCAGGTAAAAGAAAGGAGGTGATTGTATCGCTCACGTAAAAATTGATGACAATGAGAACCTTGAAAAGGCGATAAAAAGGTTCAAACGTATGGTAGAGAAGGAAGGTATTATCCGTGAATGGAAGAAGCGGGAATACTACGAAAAGCCTTCTACTATCCGTAACAGGAAAAAGAAAAGCCTGGAACGAAAAATCCAGAAGAAGCTCAGAAAAGCATCGTCAAAATAACCTATCCGCTGCTCTGATTTTCTAAAGCAGCACTTCCAATTAAACATAGGAACTGGAATTCCCGGTCAATACCAAAGACAATACATAGATTCTTTTGAATCGAATTGACCGGGATATTCCCACTTTTTCGGCCGGCCGGAGCAGCCCGTTTACCCGCTCTTACGTATCACCTCTAGAATTCTGTCGTGAAGTATCCCGTTCGATCCCGCGATCGCCGAAGCTTCGAGTCCCGTAGGATTGCCTTCCCAATCGGTACAACCGCCGCCTGCCTCTTCCAAAATCAGCTTACCGGCGCAGAAATCCCAAGGATTAAGCCGATGTTCCCAGAACCCTTCCGCCCTTCCCGCGGCGACATAACACAGGTCAAGGGCGGCCGCGCCGAACCGTCTGATCCCGAGGATCCCTTCGGTAAAAAAATCTCCGATGATTTTCAAATTCCGGACCATGTTCTCCCCCCGGTCATAAAAAAAACCGGTAATGAGGACGGAATCGGACAATGACCCGGATCCGCTTACCTTTAGCTGTTTTCCGTTGCAGCGGGCGCCTTCCCCGCGCGCCGCTGACCAAAGTTCGTCCCGGACCGGATCATAAATTACACCTGCCTTGATTTCATCACCCTCCGCCGCGGCGATGGAGACGCAATACATGGGAATTCCTTTGTAAAAGTTGGTAGTACCGTCCAACGGGTCTATTATCCAGGTATATGCCGAACCGGTTTCCGCGTATTCTCCTTCCTCGCCTAAAAGGTTGTGATCGGGGAATCGTTCCCGGATTATTTCGGTTACCCGCTTTTCTGATTTGATATCCGCTTCGGTGACCTTGTCGTGGGCCATCTTTTTTCTGGATGTTTCAAAGCCCCGTTCGGCGTATTTTCTGATGACAGCTCCGGCTTCCCGGGCCGCGTATTCAGCTGTTTTGAGCAAGTCCTGCATAAAAACCCTCCCTCTCCGGCATCATCCTACCGGAGAAGAGGAGGGCCGTCTACCGTGAATTATACTTCCGCGGTGCTTGTGTTTTTCTGTGATTCCAATGCCGCCGTGAAGAGCCGGTGGCTGAGGTGGGTTTCTTCCGGAGTGACACATCCCGTGAATTTTGAAAGGGGTTTCCCGTGGGCAAGTTCGTAGCAGTAACCGGCCATCATCTGAAGAACGGCGTCAGAAAAGCCGAACTCAAAGATTCCTCCGGTGATAGTGGCAAAGGCGGTGTCCTGTCCCAGATCTATGTGCTGCCAAACCTGTTCACCCCCCGTATACTCCAGGATTTCGATATGGTTTACCTGTTTAGTCGTGAACCGGGCGGCGCCCTTGAGCCCCTTTACGGTGATGGACCAGGTATTCATTTCACCCGGCGCGATCCGGAAAGTTTTTACTGTCATTGGAAACCGGTGTCCGTCCCGCGTTTCAGTGTCACAGAGAAGGGTAGCGTTGTCCCATGTCTCACACGCCGCGGTTCCCCCTTTCCCGTCGGGCCGCCGGGGTACCAGATTACTGAGGAACGCCCGGACATTCCTGGGGATCCATCCCGCACGGAACGGGATGGTAAGGGTATGCATTCCTAGATCTCCCATGCAGCCGTATTCGCCGTTTACATCGATCATACGTTTCCAGTTGATCGGCTTCTCCAGATTCATGTCGCTGGAATGAAGAAAATCGGCCTCAACTTCTATGATTTTGCCGAAAAAATCCTCCTCTATGAGCCGGCATATCCGCTGGGAACCGGGCATGAAGGGAAACTGGGAAACACACCGGACAAACACATCCGGGTATTTCTCCGCTTCTGCCAGAATAGCCTCATTCGCGGCCTTATCAATTCCAAAGGGTTTCTCACCGAAAAGGTGTTTACCGGAACGGATGATCGCCGTGTAAATTTCCTGATGAAGGTTGTGGGGAACCGCGCAGTATACCGCGTCTACATCGGGATTCTTTAAAAGTTCCTTGTAATCTTCCGTCGCCTGAGTGATAGTACCAAGACCTTCCCGGTACCACGCTTCGGTTTCCGGCGGCAGGGGCAGGCTGCATATCGCGGTGATCCTGGGCTGAACATCCATGTCCGGAAGGTGTTTCCAGCGCATAACCGCGCTGGCAAACTCCCGGCCCATCAGTCCCAATCCTATAATTCCAAAATTAATCGTTTTCATAATTCCGTTCCTTTACGCGTAGCCGTGTTCTTTTTCCACTTCAGAAATAGCTTCTTCGATCATGGAGAGTCCCATTTCGGCGTATTTTTTATCCATCATAAGGGGAGGAGACATCCGGAGGATATGTCCCGCGGGAATCCAGGCCAGTCCTTTCCGGAAAGCCTTCTGATACACAAGCTTACCCGCTTCCGTGAAGGGTTCCTTCGTGTTTTTGTCTTTCACCAGCTCCATTCCCAGCAGGAATCCTTTGGCTTTGATGTCACCTACGATCGGATGGGCATCCTTAATCTCGGTCATCCGTTTTTTCATAAAATCCCCGACTGTCCGCACGTTTTCAAGGATATCTTCCTCTTCAATCACTTCTATAGACGCTAATGCCGCGGCACAGGCCATGGGATTTCCTCCGTAACTGGATGAAGCGGAAATCTTGTCCAGGGCTTCGGCATTTTCTTCACTCACTACCATGGCTGTGACCGGAAACCCGTTTCCGAAAGATTTACCGAACGTGATGATATCAGGAACCACATTCCAGTGATTCATGGCTGTCCATTCCCCGGTCCGTCCCATTCCGGTGAGAACTTCATCGGCGAAGAGAAGGATCCCTTTCTGTTCACAGAGTTTCTTCAACTTCGGGAAAAAGTCGTCCGGCGGAACAATTGATCCGCCCCATCCTTGGATCGGCTCAAGGACAAAGGCGGCCACGTTTCCTACGGTTCCTTCCTGAATAAACTCTTCGTAAAAGGAGATGTAAGCATCAGTATCAAGGGTTCCGTCGCTTTTCGTAAAGTGCGGGCGGTACGGATTCGGCCGGGGGACCATGTAGAAACCGGGAGCCCGGCTGGGACCGTAGCTGAGGACATCACCCCGGACCATCTGCGCGCAGCTTACCGATGCCATGGATTTTCCGTGGAAATCCCGGAAACAGGAAATGAATTCATGTTTGCCGGTTATGGCCCTGGCTGCCCTGATTCCGGCTTCAACGGCGGAGGTGCCGTCTGAATAAAACTGCATCGCCCGGAGGTTTCCCGGAAGAACTTCAGCCAGTTTTTCACAGAGTTTCTCTTTTATGGGAGTGGTAAAATCATGCGCGTTCATCAGCCGTTTCGCCCAGTGCGCTACAGCTTCCGAAATCTTCGGGTGGCAGTGCCCCAGAGACGTTACGTAAATTCCCGAAGAAAAATCGAGGTATTTATTTCCGTCCGCGTCCGTCAAGGTTATTCCGTAACCTTCCGAAAAGCAGACCGGAAAAAGTTTCACCTGACCTGATAGACCGTGAAAATATCTCGTAGTGCTTTTGTGCATCCGTTTTGATTCCGGACCCGGAATTTCTGTTTTAAGTGAGGGAATCCCCTCGGCGGATTTGCGCCACCAGTCTTTACTCATCATTATTCTCCTTGAATTGTTTATAATGTTCAAAAAAATTGTTCGTTATGTTCAGCTTAGTGATATGACCTTCTCATGTCAATACTATACAAAACCTCTTTAGAGAAATACAATGCCTTGTATGAAAGTCCTGATCAAGCTGCTGTTTCCGTTTCTGTTGATAATTTGTGCCGGATGCAGCGGAAGCATACCCGAAATTGTCCAAACTTTTCACCAGATAAATGTAACCAAAGATCCCGGTACCGGGAGAATCATTGAAAAGGGAACAGTGTTTTTGCAGGTGCAGGACGAAGACGGTTTTAATGATATCGAGTCGGTTGCCATTCTGTATGAAAACGACCTTCTGATCTGGGAACTAACACCGTCAAATTGGGAATACCGGGACAGGGACGGGGAAGAATGGATCGGTTCAACATCAATCGTAATGCCGGACCGGAGTCCCCTTCCCCGGGGGAAATATCTGGTGGAAATTACCGACTTGGCCGGAGAAAAAGCCGAGACGGAGTTGTATTTTTCGGCGGATAAACCGGATTATGAATCGGTACCCTTTCCCTCTGTTTCTTGGCCGGACGGGGATTTGTTGGTCCAATCGGGGCCCTCCACGGTAACCGATACGGCGGTATGGGTTTTTGATGCGGGAGACAATTTTATTGCTTCTTACGCGTTGACCGAGGAGGGTGTTATAGATCTTGAAACTTTTATCCCGAGGGGGCGGAATCCGCAAAGCTATACCATATCCGTCTACGCCTATTGGAACGTACCGGGCTTAGGGTTGATTCACGGTCCTTTTACACCGGAAGTACCGCCCGATTCCAATTAGGTGGCCGGTTTCTTCCCTATTCCGAAAAAATCTTTTAACCGCTCCCGGAATCCTTTACCGTGTTTTTCGGAAAAGTCCATGGCCGCGTCCTTCAGGGAGTAATCCGGTCCGTATTTCTTTTTGAGTTCATCCCAATGTTTTACTATCCATACGTAAAGGTCGGCCGAAGTCCTTCCGGGGAACCGGACCAGCAGGTTCTCTTCCTCTATTATTCGGACGATGGGTATGAATACCGTTTCAAACCAGGACTTTACCGCTTCCTCAAAGGGAATTTCATCGGTCCGATTCTGATTCATAAAATATTTATGAGTATGTATATGATTCAGAACTTCATCATACCTGCCCGGAGAGGTAAAATTCAGTTCATAATCCACAATTTTCCCGAAATTTGTGTTTTTATAAAATTCCTTTTTTTCGTATTCCGTAACCCGGCGTTTAAGTTCTTCCCTGGTAATACCCGGATCAAGTTTAATTTTGGAATCGATTTTGGTGATTTCCGCGTCTATCATCTCCGCTCCCTGGGAACGGGCCACGGAAACGCGGTGATTACCGTCTCTGACAAAATAGACCCCGCCGACTTCGTATAGTCTTATCGGAGGAAGTATGACCGACTGAAGGTGAGCTTTATCGACACGTTTCCACCGGTGCCGGAGCATCTCGCGTCTTGGAAGGAAGGCTTTATTGAAATCCCGGTATCTCCCCTCACTGCCGACGATCTTCTCGATGGAAACAGCGGTAATTCCCTGATAGGCTTCTCCCTGAGGCTTCACCAAGGATTTTACTTCGGAGAGAGAGAGGAGTTCCTGTCTTGAGGGTTGTACAAGCGCGCTGATTCTGCCCAGGGATTCCCTGAACCTGGCTCTATTGAAATCTTCATCCGCTTTTCTCTCTATGTAGATGTCCATCTGTTTTTTCTTTACTTCCTACTTCTTCTTTATTTTCATCAATTTCCAGAACAAAATGATTATACACATTTATGATTGTCGTATTAGCGTAACGTGCCTTTCTTTCCGCGTTCAGGTCATACAGATGAACATGACCGTGGAGCAGGTATTTCGGCTTAAAGACGCGCATAAACCAGAGAAAAGTCTTGAATCCCCGGTGACAAATATCTTCCTGGTCTCCGATTCCCCTGGGCGGAGCATGAGTTACAAGGATGTCCAAGTACCGTTTATATACCAGCCGGTTCCAGAGCAGTTTCGGCAGCATTTTGATTATTTTGAACCGCATCTGTGCTTCGGTATATTGATTCTCGCCTTTATTGTACCGGTAACTGCCTCCCAAACCGCCGATAATTAGACCTTTAATCCGAATCAGTTTTCCTCCCACGTATGTGGCGCCAAAATAGTTGAGGATTTTATGGCTTAGCTGTGACGTCAGGTCCATGTGTGGCCGATTATTTTTCTTGAACTGGTTCAGATAATTAAGATTATGGTTTCCGAAAACGAAAAGAACCGGTTTGTTTAAACTCCCCGCGAGAAACCCCAGATATCTCATCGGGAGGTCGCCGGCGCTGATTACAATATCGGCATCATGGAACCGCTTTTTTACCTGTGAGCTGTGGACAATTGGATCAATGTGGTCTGCTACACATAATAATTTCATATTCTGCTACACCCAATATAAGGTTTATGTATACCCCGGGTCAATAAATTTCTTACCCCTCCGCGGAATCTATCTGCTTGAGGAGTGCCTGCAGTCTGTCTCTGTTCAAGAGCTCGATTGGACGGTTTTCCGCGAATTCAACCGCCATTCTGGAGAATGTGGAGCTGGTGATGATTATCCCCCGGGTGACATTCCATTTTTTCAGTTCGTCGTTCATGTTCCGGATAGTCTGTTCCTCTACCATATCCGCGGTCCGGAGGAACCATACCAGTTTCGGCATTTTCCGGGCATTACGCCACTTAGTCTGATGTTCGGCGCCGATAATCTGGCATCCTTCCGGGATTGATGAGACGTCGTTTACATTGAGATTAAGCTGCCGGGTCATGCGTTTGCACATCTCCATGAACTCGTTTTGTCCCATGGTAAGGTAATCCTTCATCTTGTCATCGTGCCTGAGTTCCTGATATTGACTCAATTTTTCGGATACATCCCGGAAGTTCGGTTTTTTGGAGTAGATATATTCCCACTGCTCTATCGCCATCTCAATCTGTCTGGTCTGCTCGTAGCAGAGGGAGAGAAAGTACCGTCCGAAGAGATGTTCCGGAGAGGTACCGTTTTCTGAAAGTTTGATTGCCCGTTCCAGTTCTGTTATGGCTCTTTCAAAACTGTGCATGGACATGAAGGCTCCGCCCCGTTCAACCAGCGCCCGGACTTTGAATTCCGGATCTTTCTGCGCTTTTTCAAACGCGTATGCGGCGCCGGAAAAATCTCCCGCTTCTTTGAGTATTTTCCCGATATAATAATAGGGCTGATAGTTATCCTGGTTATACTTCAAAGCTTCATCGAACCTGGCCCGGGCATCAGCCGGTCTTTTACTCCGGTAAAGGAGCAGTCCCAGCCTAAAATGACTTTCGCCGTGACGGTGATCTTTTTCAATTGCCTTTTGGTAAAATGCCGCTGCTTTAGCCGAGCGGTTCCGCTCTTCAAAGAGTTTTCCTGCCGCGAAATAGTAGTCCGGGTTTTCCGGATCTTTTTTCAGCAGAAGTAAATATTCTTTAAGAGCTTCTTCCCCCTGATTGAATTTTACGAATAAATCGGCTATCTTTTTTCTAAAGGCTGTTTCGTTACAGTAACCGGAAAAATCGCCTATCTGGTTCACCGTTTTAAGCTCCATCAGGGCAAGTTCTTCCTTTCCCTCCGAAAGATAGGCTAACCCGAGAAAATAATGGGCATCGGCGTTCTTCGGGTTCTTCGCGATGATCTGCCGGGCGATTTTGATGACAGCTGCTGTTCGGTTCTGCTTCATGTAAGAAGCCAGAGTCGCGTTTTTTTTCGGAGATATGAGCATTTTTACCAAAAAAAAGGTAAAGAGCACGACTCCTGCTCCGAGTATAATAATGAGAAGGATTATTATGGGCATTGGATTAAAGCTCCGTTTCGTATTTCATTTTTTACCGTTTATAAGCAACCTATATAGAAGATTAAATTGTTTCTGTGTCCCTGTCAAACATTTGTTGCTTATGTTGTTTGTTCTATTTATCCCGCTGAATCTGTGGGGAGGGAACACCTTTTTCCAGAAAGGGGAAGAGATGTTTCTCCGTAACCAGCCGGAAAAGGCAGTTACCCTTCTGGAGGCAGCCCTGGATGAAGAGCCCGGGAATGAAAAGGTGTACCTCTATCTCGGAAATGTTTATGAACAGCTGGGTAAACACCGTCTTGCAATTGATATCATGGACCGCGGACTTGAAATTTCGGATACGTTCGATCACCTCTTCTATTACAATATGGGAAATAACTATGTCGCGCTGAATGAACCGGAAGCAGCCATGGAGATGTTTACAAAGGCTATAGAGGCTGATGCTCAATTCAGCCAACCTTATCTCAACAGAGCAAATCTGTCGGTAAGACTGGAACAATATACCCAGGCTGTAAAAGATTACAATCTATATCTCTCCCTAAAACCTGCCGATTCTCAGCGTGCTTCCATAGAACGTATGGTTGGGCTGCTGACCGAAAAAATCGAAGCGGAACAGGAACGGCTCCGGAAGGAAGAAGAGGAGCGTCTCAGACGGGAGAGAGAGGAGCGGAAGCGCCTTGCCGAAGAAGAGCGAAAGCGGAAAGAGGAAGAAGAGCGGAAACGGCTTGAGGAAGAACGGAAGCGGAAAGAAGAAGAGGCTCGCCTTAAGGCGCTTCTTGATTCTGTGCTGAATTCACTCGACCAGTCTTCCGAGGGAACGACTAATCTGCAGGCGGAAAATGAAGATATCCAGGAATTGGAAGAAGAGCTGGATATCGCCGACTAATCAATTAAATCAGGAAGGATTACATGCTTAACGATAAACTCAAAATTTTCATGATTATTGGCGGAGTGCTGGCGGCAGCGGGGCTCATCCTTCTCCTGGTTCTGCTCCTGCCGGGAGGAGATCGGAGCGACCCGGAGGCCGAACTGAGAAGGAATACCCTGCTCAGGGCGGAAGAATACCTCGAGACCGGCGAATATCAGCGGGCTTTGGATCTTATCGATCAGCTCCTGATAAAAGATGCCGAGGACGAAGAGGCAAAAGAATTGTGGCGGAAAGTGGTTGAGACTAAGAAAAACGCCGAAGAAACCGCCCGGGCCGACGAACTCGCCAGGGCTCAGGAGCAGAACAAAGAACTGCAGGAAACAATTTCCAGTTTGAAAACCGAACAGCCCCAACCCCGGGGCGGCAGTGAATACGATGCCCAAAAGGCCAAAGCGGAGGCTGATAAGGTGGCAGCGGAAGCCAAGAAGGCGGAGGCTGAAGCCCGGATTAAAGAGGCTGAGCTTGAAGCAGCCAAAGCCCTGGAAGACCGGAAACGGGCTGAGGAGGAACGGAAAGCGGAAGAGGCCCGTCTGGCCGAACAGCGCCGGAAGGAAGAACTCGCCCGTATGGAGGAAGAGGAGCGGAAGAAGGCGGAACGGATTGCCAAGCTATTCGCTGACGGAGAAGCTGCCATGGAGGCCCGGAACTACGAAAAAGCCCGGAATCTCTTCGAAGAAGCCAGGGAGCTGGGCGGAAATCCCGGCCTGGCATACGCCAAGATGGCGGAATCGTACTACCGTCAGGACGGGGAAGATCCTGAAAATGTCAATACCGCGATAAAACTGGCAAGAAAAGCCATTGAAGAAGATCCCTCTCTGTGGGAACCGCACTACACCCTGGCAAAAATATACGATCAGGCCAAGAATAATGAAGCTGCCGTCGAAGAATACCGGCAGGCAGCAAAGCTGAATCCGGAGAACGCGGAAATTTATTTAAACCTGGGTAACGTCCAGTACCGGGCGGGAGACTATTCGGCGGCGGAACGTTCCTACGAGAACGCGGTCAGGATTGATCCGTATATCAAAAACGGATACTACAACCTGGGCATCACGAATCTGCAGCAGGGAGACAACAGCGGCGCACTGGACGCGTTTAAATACGCCGGCTCTGTTAAGACTGACGATCACCGGGCATTTTACTGGATAGGAAACATCCTATCCCGGAAGAATGACCTTGCCGAAGCTGTAACCTATTACGAGAAAGCGATTAAATTCGGCGGGGAAAAGGAAAAATATACCCGGGGATTGGCCACCGCGTACTACCGCCAGGGACAGCATCAGAAAGCAAAGGAATACTTCCTGGAAGCTGTAGAAGCCGGACCTGAGGTGGCGGAGAATAACTATAATATGGCCCTTGTGGAATATATCCTCGGAAATTTTGAAACTGCCCTGCCTTACGCCTCGAAAGCGGTAAACCTTAAACCCGGTAATTCGGTGTATCTCTATACCATGGGACAGGTAACTGAAGCGCTCGGTGAAGTTGAAACAGCCCTTCAGGTTCATGAAAAGGCGGTTCTCCTCTCACCAAACTATGTAAAACCCCGTATCGAGCTGGGACGGATCTATGAGACCCAGGGGCTCTACGATAAAGCGCTGGAGCACCTTTTAAAGGCCCATCAGGTTGAGCCTAATTCTCTGGAAGTGAACAACAACTTAGGGAGTGTCTATCTCCATAAGGAACTCTACTCCGAGAGCATCACCCATTATAAAAAGGCGATCTCCATGCAGCCTAACGCGACTCTCATGCGGTATAATTTAGCGCTGGCCTACATCGAATCGAAGCGGTTCGAAGAGGGCAGGAAGACGCTCCTGGAATTGATCAAAATTGACCCGTCTTTCTGGGATGCTTACTATACCCTGGGAAATCTGCTTATCGCTCAGGATGCGAAAGAGGCAGCATTAGCTATCCTTAAAGAACTGAACGAGAAAAATTCAGCCTACGAAAAAGCCGCTGAAGTGGAAAAACTGATCGCAGATCTGGAAGGATAAGGACCGCTTCTATACACAGCAACAGCAATTTCCGGTGATCACATTCGCATTAAAAGTTATAAATTGTTTTATTAAAAACAATTACATAAATCGGGATCACCGGAAATTGCCGTTTTTCCGCGAAAAAAAAATTGCGGCAAATCCCGGTCAACCCGATATAAATTTATATATTATATGAAATTATTGACTATTCTCAATCGCAGAAGGAGTTGACCGGGATTTGCTGACACAGCAATACCCGGTCAACCCGGTCAACATTCATACTATATAAATTAAAATCGAGTTGACCGGAAATGCTGTTTTATACAAGTCTTCCGACGAAACGGAACAGCTCCTCCCGGGAGATCCGGTACCATACCGGTCTGCCGTGGGGACACCGGGGCGCCTCCAGGGCAAAGGCGGCTTCAATAATAGAGCAAGCAGTTTCCTGATCCACCGGATCCCCGTCCTTGACCGCCGCTCTGCATGCAATCCCGGCTGTAATACGGTTCCGGAGCTCTTCTCCGGCTTCGCTTTTTCCGGCGGCTGTTTCCCGGATCACGTCCGCAACCGCCTCCTCAAGACCTTCCCCCCGGGCCGGCACCCGGAACAGTTCCCAGGATTCACCCTCCCGGCGGATACCGATTCCCAGCTTTTCCAGGTCTCCAAGTTGATCCGAAAGGGTTCCGCTTTCTTCTTCCGGTAATTCTATGATTACAGGGATGAGCAGTTTCTGGGAAGATTCTGAATCAAGGAGTCTATTGTAAATCACCCGCTCGTGGGCGGCATGCTGATCGATCAGATAAAACTCATCACCCTTTTCCACCGCTAAAAACATTCCGAAAACAGGTCCAAGATAGGTGAATGAATACGTGCGGCCGGGCGGTTCGAACCGGCGGCTTAAATCGAAATATTCTGACGAAGTTTTTTTCCGGAACGCTTGGGAAGCCGGATCATGACCGGAGGATGAAGAGGGAAGCCCGGGTCGTTCCCGCACCGGTCCGAAATCAAATCCCGTCTCTCCTGCTGGTTTGTCGGGAAGGTTCCTGTTCATTAATGACTTTTTTGTACCCGTAGTTACAAAGGTCCGGAGGATGTCGACGAGAACCCGTCTTATTTCTTTGCTTCCCCGAATCCGGGCCTCTTTTTTCGCGGGATGAATATTAAAATCCACCATACCGGGATCTATGGTGATAAACACGAAAACACCGGGAAACCTTCCGCCCGGAAGAACTTCGGAGAAGGCGTACTCGATGCCCTGAATCAGTGAATAATCCCATATTCTTCTGGTGTTGATGAAGAGCTGAAGATATTTCCGGTCCCGTCTACTGTATTCCGGAAGCGCCGCCGCGGCGGTAACGGTAAAACCGTCTCCGGTACCGCTCAGCTCTCTCAAGGGCAGTTCGCCGCCGGTTCCGGGGTAGGCCGTCTTAACCCGTTCAATTAAATTGGAAGCAGGAAGGTACGTTTTCATGTTTCCCTCGGAAAAGAAACGGAAAGAGACACCGGGGAAGGGCAGGGCCTTCTCGATCAGTGCGGTGCGGCACATCCCCGATTCGGCGGCGGAGCTCTTTATGAACCTTTTTCTGGCCGGAAGGTTGTAAAAAAGATCCGCGGCTTCCACCGCTGTTCCCGGCGGAGCTGCTCCCGGACCCAGGCTGATCAATTTCCCGCCCTCCACTTTGAGAACATTCGGGGTACCGCCGGCGGATGATGAAGAAATAATGAGCCGGGAAACCGCTGAAATGCCGGCCAGAGCTTCTCCCCGGAAACCCAGGCTCCCGCAGTGTATAAGATCATCGATGCTTTCGATTTTTGAGGTGGCATGGGGGAGAAAGCATAATTCCAGATCCTCCCTGGACATGCCTGCCCCGTTGTCTTTTACCCGGATTGATTCGGTCCCGCCGCCCCGTATCTCCAGGACAATCTCATCAGCTCCGGCGTCGAGACTGTTGTCCAGAAGCTCCCGGACCACGGAAAACGGCCGGTCTATTATTTCACCGGCCGCTATCTTGCGGGCTACCCCGTCCGCAAGAATGCGGACGGGCCTTTTCTGTTTCGGTCCCTCCCTCATGGGAAAGACTTTACCCCGGATTACATCCGGGTTTCAATACTGAAGGAAGGAGCCCACCTGATGTTTCCGTTTTCATCATACTGAATGTTACCGTCGTTGTCTCTGAGTACGGTGGTCGTAATCTTAGCCGCCAGCTTCAGGAAAGAAGAGAGGGGGTAGACAATCTCTCCGGATAAAACGGTATTGGCGTCAAACAGTTTGGCCGTTTCGAATCCTTCCCGGGAAAGCAGAGTCGGAGCGAAATGGGTCCGCTCGTAGGAAACTTTTGCCGTTATATCTTTCGGCAGTATCCCCTCCTTGAGGGCCAGGGAGGCGGATAGGAAGTCGTTATCCGAACGGGTTATACCGGCATCCGTGATTTCCCAGGGCCAGAAATATCCTGCTTCAAAATAGACGATGTTAAAAATGCTGGCTCCGGCGCTGCCGAATATACCCATGGTGCTTCCCTGATACTCCTCGGAATCCGGATTTGCCAGATAGGAGAGCAGAGACAGGGCCCGTTCACCCCGGAACCGTTCATAGGTGTTTCCGTAGAAAGTTGGGATAAAGGTTCCGGTAAAGTATCTATGTTCCAGCCGGTAGTCGATAAAGAGAATGTTGCCCATAACACCGGCCATGGTGCCGATATTGTTTAATCCCAAGGGGCTGAGGTTCAGGAGGGTATCAAATTTGAACCCGGAGCCGACTGTTCCACCGGCGTGGGTGTAGGAGCCGCGCAGGTAGGGAAGCATCCCGCCGCCGTCCGCGAAGAGGATAATGGCCAGCGGATCGGTCTCGATTATCGGCAGATCCAGATCCAGAGCAAGGTTGAGAAAAATAGGATCGGCCGCGACTGCCTCCGGATACAGATCAGGCGGAAGTACTCCGGCGGGATCAATATCGGAAACTGCAGACATTCCTATAGCCAGACGGCGGAAAGAGGGGAGGGGCCGGAAGAAAAACCGCAGCCCGAAGATCTCGGGATTACCGAGGTCGTTTACAGCAGTCTCCATTCCCCATTTTCCGGTGTCGAATCCTAAGTTAAGACCTGTTTGCCGGACAGCAGGGAAGTCGATGTCGTTCGCGTAATTGTACATCAGCAAACCGTGACCTAAGGTCATATTGTTCAGGTTCCCCGCTTTAAGGTAGAACTTATCCCGCTGTTCGCCCCACTCGACGGACTTTATCTTGAGCGTCAGGTCTTTGATGAAGTCGCCGATCCGGGTTATTGCGGTTTTACCGGCGTTCTCTTCACCGAATCCGAAATTCCACTCGTTGTTTCCCGCTGGTTTGTACCAGTCGTCGGGATCGAACATATTACTTGTATAGATGATAGGCAGGTAAATTCCGATTTTGAGTTTACCCAGGGTGATTTTCGGCTGGAGCACCGCCTTGGCGTATGTTTGCGTTCCGATTGTTACAGATCCTATTTCCATGCCCATATGCTTCTGGAGGAATCCAAAAAAAGGATCCAGGATACCCGGTTTCTTTTCGCCTGCTTCCGGCGTCTCAGCGGGTTCCGGAGCGGTATCCGGTGCCGGCTCATCAGCGGGCACATCCGCCGGACCTGACGGAGCCGGAGTCTCCGGTTCTTCCGCTTCGGGTTCAGGCTGTTCTTCAGGTTCAGCTTCCGGTTCCGGCGGAGTTTCGTTGTCTTCATCAGGTTCCCGCGGGGCCGGTTCATCCGCCTCCGGTTCAGCCGGTGCCGGCGGTTCCGTTTCCGTTCCCGGTACAGCCGCAGGATCAAGATCTTCAAAAGACATCCGGTTAAACAGATCCCGGATTTGATCCTGGGGCAGGGTCAGCGCTTCGAAGGTATCGGCGAAAACGTCCGCGTACTGGCCTGCCTGCAGGATAACGCTTTTCTTTAGCTCGCTGCTGATGAACTCGATTTCACCGGACAATACAGCCGCGGCATCCCGGGCTCCCGGGATCACCTGGAGACCGAAGTCGGTTCCCCTGACACCGCAGACAGCGGTGGGGGTCCGTACTTCGTACCGGCTGTTTACGGTCCGGGCGGCTACCATCCGGATTTTTCCCGCGGCCAGGGAGAAGACGTTCTTGGAGGACTCGTCTCTTCCCTGGAGGGAATCAACGGAAAAACGGGTATTTTCGGCCACCTTTATGATTGAGCCGTTCGGCGAGAGCCGGAGCTCCGCCCGGGCGTTCCGGGTTATTATGATATCCCCGGGTTTCAGATCCATCCCGAACCGGATGTGCTCGTATTCGAAGCCGTCCTTATCCTGTACGGTTATTTCCCGGTTGTTTTCAAAATATTCTAAAACGCCCACCGGTTTTGCCTGAGCAGATACCGCAGCGGCTGAAATCAGCAGTAATATCAATATTCCAAATTTTTTATACATGTATTCCCTCCCTAAAACAGACTGACCGAAGTTTCCAGTCCGGAAGTTATTTCCCAGGGATTATCTCCCTCGGGAACGTAAGGATCGTATTTTAAGTTATATTTAAGGGTGATTACCGCGGGACCGGTCCGGTAGTTTATCCTTGCACCGATTACCGCGTCTTCAGCACTAAACAAGTCCTTTGTAGTAACGATATTTGTTTTCTCATATGAGGCATCGATAAAGAAGCCCGGAATAACCCCTTCGGCCAATCCGAATACCGCCCGGAGCCGGGGATTCATGAATGCCGCCGCCGGATCCGTGCTGGGTTTGGCGAAGGGACCTTCTAAGCGGGCGTTGAAAAAGAGAAGATCGGCCAGAAAAGAAAATCCGGCACTTACCGACCATCCGATATAGCTTTCCCGGGACAGTTCTCCGGAATAAAGGGAGTATTTCACGGGACGGTAAAGATCATAGGTGGTATCGAAATAAACCGGGATAAAATCATTTCCCAGAATCCTCAACTGGGCGCCGTAGGTTATTACCTTTATCAGTCTGCCTCCGAATCCGAGCATTCCGCCCCAGGCTTCCTGCTGATTGACCAGGTCACCGAAAGCGGCCAGGGTCAGGGGACCTTTCGTCAAGATAGGCAGCCGGAAATCGGCACCCCAGACGAATACATTCGCGTCCGCGGGAACTTCCAGGGGGGGGTCGGGATCGTTGTACGGGCTGTCCGGATTGATCAGGGCATGGTAAAAAGGTTTCCGGTCAACAACTACCGATCCGCCTATCTGGAGGTTTTTGATTACCGGCACAGACATCCAGGCCAGGGGTCTCGTGTAGAGTCTGCCGCCGAACACATCAAATACCGCCAAATTCCCGGCGAAAGATTCAAAACCGACATACGGAAATCCGAAAAGGGCACCGTCCAGATCAAATCCGGCGCCGAAAATTCTCCGTTCCGGTAAAAACAGGGTATTCGCGTAGCTGCCCATGATAAATCCGTTTCCCAGAGTGCCGTTTTCGATAGATCCTAGGATGATATAAAGGGGATCACCCTTGTGCGCCCACCGGACGTATTGAATTTTCGGCAGATACAGCGCCAAAAAACTGATTCCCGCTTCCGAGGGTATCCAGTCAGCCCTTCTAATGTCGAATGAACGGCCGTTAGGACCTCCTGTGAACCGGTAATTCATGGTCAAATTCAGCCCGATACCGAATTTCCCAAACGAAAGGTCAGGACTTAGGCTCAGGGACTGATAGGTGATGTATTCTGCCGATTCTGGATCGGTTCCCGGCACATAATCAGGATTTTCAAAGGACTGAACACCTAATCCGAGGTTCAGGCCGAAATCAAAAGCCGATTTTACCTCTTGCGGCGGCTCGGTGACCGATGTTTCTTCATCCTGAGCGGTAATGGTCAGGGAAGGAAGTAAAATCGCAATGAGTATGAACAATATTTCTTTTCCGTGCAGTTTCACGTCAATAACCTCCTGCTTTTCTCTTTAAGTATAGCTCCTTTTATTGAAATTTCCACTTTCGGCGCCGGCTTGTATCAGTAGGAGAAGGACCCTTCTATCCCGACCGAAAATCCGAACATATAAAGATTCCGGATATCCGGATTTGTTCCGCCGGCAGGTTCTGAAACTTTTTCCCGGGCCATGACGGCCTGGAGGGAGAGTGCAAGAAAACCCCGGTCGGGGACGGTAAAGGAGGTGCTGTGACCCAGGGCAAGGGAGCCTTGGGAGTCGGTGAGATTACCATAGTTCCGCCGTCCGGTAATCCGGAGCGATTCCTTGTGAACGAGCTTCGCTCCCTTCTTCGCGAGATCCCGCAAAAGAGGACTGCCCAGAAGGGGCGGGGCAGACTGCCAAGTGTATTCCGGTTTGATATATAGTTCATTCACCCGGTATTCGCTGTATGCCGAGCTGAGCCGTGTTTCCAGGGAGGCGGAAGACGGGACCATGTTGATAATGATGAGAGACGATAACCGGGTTTGCCATTCTTCCGAATAAACAGACCCGGTGCCGGAAAAGTCATGTCTGAATTTGTATCCCCAGAAGAAGGAACCGGTATGGCTCCCGGTTTTATAAAAAGAAAAAACAGGATCGGTCCCTCCGGTTCCAAATAGGTTTACCGCCCGGAACCCGGCTGAAAAATCGGCACCCATGATGTCGGAGACGGCGGTCCCCTTCCGTTCCAGCCGGCGGTACAGTTTGAGCGAGCCGGACGCCGGGATGTAGAGGTCCACCGGACCGTAACCGAAGGACCTGCCGGCGGATATTTCGGCGGAGGGATTATATCCGGCCCGGTACAGCCCCTCGGTTGTTTCCGCGAAGAGCTCCCGTAATGCGCCGCTGTAGAGCTCGGCGACGGGAACAGTCCGGTAGATATACGGCAGACGGCGGCTTTGGAAATAACCGTACCAGTCACCGGTAAAGAGGGATGAACCTGCTACAGTTGTAAATTGATACTTCCGGGTGTAAAGGAGTCCGGCCCAGGGAGCAGTCTGCTCTTCCGAAGTCCGGTACTTTATCCCGCTCTGATACGCCCCTGAGTTCTCCTGGGTCCCCGTAATATCGGAAGTATTAACCGCTGTTCCGTCTAAATACGCGGTTAACTCCGTACGGCCGATTGTCCCCAGCAGGGAAACCGATAAATTGGATTCCCGCCTGTGCCGGTCTCCGTCCCGGTAAGGAAGGACAAGACGGTAGTTACGGATCCATGCCGCCGGATAAACGTCGGAGGACACGGTAAACCCGCCGGCAGTATTGGCAAGCGAGAGAACCCCTTCCGCGGAAAGACCGGGAATGTCCGGGGAGAGGGCGATAAAGTCCCAGAATTGATACAGCTCTCCTCCTGACGCGGAAGATTCGGTTTGTACGGAGTATGTACCGCCCCGGGGGATGGTAACGAATAAACCGGTCGTCCGGCTCAATGAAGCCGGGTTAAGATCGAAGGTCTTTTGAAAGCTGTCTGTTATTGTTACGTACCATGGAAAGGAAGGGAAGGTGAGGGTGTGTCCGCCGGTGAATCCCCAGCCCGGGCCGTAGGAGAAGCCGAATACACCTGACGTATCCACATAACCGACAGTCCCCTTTCCGGAAACTGTGCCCGTAATGACCCCGTCCCTTCCGTCCTGTCGGGAATTAACGTCGGAATAGAATTCCGGACTTTTAACTTCCATGGCTGCCCGGGCTGACACATTCTGAATCAGGGGAAAATCTCCGATCAGGACCAGCGGACTTTCCCGGAAAACCTGCACCTGTCCGAAAATCCCGGCTCCCACCGCCTGGACCGGTCCGGTGAAATGGAACTCATCAAAATAAACCGTATATCCTGTCAAGGACTCCATGGTAACGGTAAGTTTGGTAAAGGGTTTGATTCCTGACGCACCCCGGACCGTAACCGAGCTGTCCGCCGGTTCTTCGCCGTTAACGAGGATGGTGCTGTTCTTTAAATCAACGGTGACCTTGATCCATTGACCGGCCGACTCCGGTTCCGCGGTGAACAGGGCTTCGGTGTAGATTTCTTCGGAAGCCGACAATTTTACGGAAAACAGATTGTCCGCCGGAACATCGGACAGCAGCATATAGAATGAGAAGTAACGGTACGCGCCTTGTTGGACGGGCTCAATGAACCTGGTTATCGCTGCCGGATCCGATAGGGGAATGACGGTAAGCACGTTGTTGACTCCTGAACCGGATACGAGTTTGTCCGCGGTGTCGTCAAAGCCGGTCAGAGGGGACGGGATATCCGTCTCCTTCTGTTCCCGGAGGACAGTCTCGCCGGAGCTAGTGTAGAAGGATGAGCCTTCCAAAACGGGAGCCGATACGAGCATCCTGCCGGAAACCAAGGGTTCAGAATCGCGTATGATAATTATGCGCCATCCCCTGACCTCCGTGAGCGCGCGCTTTTCTTCAGCGGAAAGGATGAACTCAGTTTTGTGCCAGCCGCTGCCGTCCGGAGGGGAAGTTAAGTCAATTTCCCTGGTAACCACTTTTCCGGATCTCTCCCTATCCAGGAGACCGTTCCGGTTCAGATCTTCCCCTTCACCGCCCGTTCCCGCGCTTAGGATGATCCCCCGGGTCTGATCGTTAAAGGGATATCCTCCTAAAAGCGCTGAACCGGCAGTGTCCAGAATACCGTCCCCGTCCGTGTCTTCAGTCAATGAACCGATACTGAAATAGGCCGAAATGCCTTCCAGGCTGTTACCCTCGGGGATTTTCCAGCTGAAACTCACAGAGGAGAACCCGGAGAGATCACGCTCTCCGTCGGCGGGTATTTCCGCCATCCCTCCGACCCAGGTTTCCGGCTGTTCCACCGCGTAATCCAGTACCATGATGCTGGGATACTCGAGTTCAGCCCCTGCCGACGCGGTATACGGACCTGCCGGTTCACCGGGCGCGTACGGATAGATGTTTTCGGGGGGCAGTTCCCAATCATACCGTTTTAGCACTGTTCCGGAGGCGGTTTCCTGGGTGTAATTCTTGTAATAGAGTTCTCCCCGGGCTGAATGATCCAGCGGTATGCCGCTGAGCTCTCCCGGAGTGCCTGACGGAAGGATAGAACCGGGGAATACGGGAAATCGGAGGGATGAGCCTGACATGCCGGCTGTCCTCAAAAGTCCCGCCGTGTCGGGATTCGTGTAAGACGCGCCGGCCGCGATTTCCGCGCTGCCCGTTTCCCACTCCGATTCCGCTCCTGCGGAAACTGTTATGCCCCCGGTATGTTCCTCCGGATACAAGGATACCCTGCTGCCTGTCAAATCCCACCGGAACGCCATGGTCCCGAACACGGAAGAATTATCCGAAAGGAATATCCGGTTCCCCGAGGCAAACGAAATGTCTCCGAAACCCGGGGATCCGGAATTCCGTCTGAATGAAAATTTCAAATCTTCCCCGGCGGAAGGGGTAAAGAACAAGGTAACCTTACCCGATTCGTAGTCAACGGAGAAGAGATTTTCCGTTATTCCTTCCCGGTAGAGCCGCACCGTCCCCGGGATTACACCGGGACCCAGAGAAATTTCATCCACCGGGACAGTACTGCGCACGGAGATCCCGGTTTCAGAGATCTCTCCGAATCCGGAAATACCGTAGATGAGCGGGTCCCGTCCGATCAGGGGATACCGGTTTTCCGGATGTCTCAGGCTGAGGACAGGGTCTTCCGACGCCCGTGAAATGAGCCGGATGATTCTCCCCTGTGCGGCAGGATCCGCTTCTATAACAGCAGAAATCCCATCCTGAAGGGCGATTTCCTCGCCGGTCCGGTAAATGACCAGGGCGGCGGAGACAGATCCTCCCTCTATTTCCCCTTCCGGAAACGGGTACCGGTCTTTGAGTTCAAATGGTGAATAGAATCCCGGATCCCGCAGCAGAAGAAAATCCTTTTCCCCGATTTGGATTCTGAAATCTTCCGGTGCTCTACCTAAAGCGGCGGCCATTTCTTGGAAATCCGGTGAGTCCCAGGAAAAATCCCCCGGATCAGAGGAATCCGGGATTCCTTCTTTTAGGGGGATCAGACTGTTTTCGCCCAGAGCGGGACTTCCCACCGGAAGGCCGTTTTTCCGGTAAAAAACCAGAACCCTGCCCGGAACTTCCGGAGCCAGAACCACGATTCCCGCTTCCGGCAGCAGTACCGCCTCGTCAGGTTCAGCAGGCCGGTAAAAGGTGCTTTCTGAACCGTAACCCGGGCTGTAAGCTTCGATATAAAGTTCAACATCTTCGGGGCTGCTGTCCGGAAGAAGAAAATACCTGTCCGTGATGTAATTTTCGGAGGAAATCAAGGTGCTGTATATCCGGTTCATACCCCGAAACCGGATCACCTCCCGTTCCGAGGTTTCCGCTTTTAGCAGAAGATGATGGATCGACCGGGGACCGGCAAGTACCGCCATGCCCCCCGGATCAGAGACAACGTTCTTTTCTCCGGATATCCCGAAGGGCAGATAGGGATATTGGGGAAAAGAAAATCCGGTATTTCCGAGTACAAGGGACTGAAGAAAATCGGATTCACGGCCTTTATATCCCAGGCTCAGCCGGTTCGGCCGGAGGTCGGAAGTGAATCCGGCTGTAAGGAAGAACCGGTCTTTAAGCACAACCGAGGCAAATAAATCAGGGTTCTGGATAAAGGAAAAACCGAATTCGGGAAAACCCGGCACGGGGTAGGGGAAAAGGAGCTCTCCGGTAAACGGGTCGATGCCGAAAAGGGCCGTGTAGGCCAGGGAGGCGTTCCAGGAGCCTTTTATGTAGAGGTCTACCTCATCAGAATCATCTCCCAGCGGAAAAAGTACTGCCTGAGCTTCAGGCTCTATGGCTGCCGGTTCAGCTTCCGGAGATTCATCTTGGGGGACTGCCGGTGAATGGCCGAATGAGTAAAGGAATATCAGGAAGAGAAGCAGCTTTTTCACGGTGGATGGACCATTTTAACAAAACCTGCCGGTGTTGCCAACGACAAAAAGTCTTTATCCTTTTTTTCCTTCGGCCGAAAATGTAAGAGAATGGACGGTGAAAAACAAAAAGCCCAGGCATTTATAATGCGTCTCCTCGGTAACCCTGCCCTTCATACCTACTCGGTACTCCAGAAGGAAGAACAGATACTGCAGTTCCTTAAAGAGAACGCCCGGCAGCTCTACCCAACCCTTTCGTCTCCCGCTTTTTTTCCGGGAAAAGACTGGAACACGATATACGGGATTCTAAGGAAGGCATTATTCGGAGTAATTGATACGGTTTTATACAAGGATCTGAACAGGATCCTTTCGGAGCGGATACGTTTCGCGTTTTTTACCTTTATTGACAACAGGGATGTCCGGGAACAGACAATCAAGGAGCAGTTATTAGCTTTTTTAAGTGTGCTTCTGAACCGTCCCGATGCCCGGAGGGACTTTACCGGTCCGTTTACCGCCCTTCAGAACCGATTTGCCGAAAAATATCTCAATGAAGTCTTTACACGGAAATCATATGTTCATTTTGAGCTTACGAAAGTTCAACGGCTCAGGATGGGAAGAGAAGAAATAAGGAACTTTGTCGAAGTCACCCTTCTTTTAAAACCGGCTCTCCATCTTCTCGGTCCGGACGCCTGGCAGTCCCGGCAGGATCCGTCGGCGGGTATGGTACAGCATCAATTCGCGGATAAAGTTCTGGCTGTACTGAATCAGAAGTTAAATCTGTTCCCCGAGGCGGTCCTTAGGAGCGGAGTGGATGCTTCGGTCTCGTTTATCGATAACCGGTTTATCGAAGCGACTTCCCGGATCGGCGCGGTGCTGGGCTCCAGGTGCCGGTCATTCCGGCCGGATATCAAGGTGGACCGGGGAGCCGATACACCGGACAAGAGCTGGTTCAGCATCGCGAGGCTTAATTATAAATATTACGGATTCGATATAAAGCTGCTGGATGAATTCTATCAGATTGCTGCTGAAAAAGGATGGTAGGAATGGCAGAAAAACAAAAGTCCATAGCGGAAAACATTGTCGTACTGGCAATCATTCTTGTGCTCATCCAGACCTTTGTGGAGGATCTTGCTGTTCTCATGAATTGGCCGTGGGATTACCGGTATGTCCTGGTGTGGACTGGATTTTTCTTTGATGTCTTTTTCACCGTCGAATTTTTGACCCGATTTTTTCTTGCGTGGCGCCGAAACCGGACCGGTGAATATTTTTACCGTGAACGGGGGTGGATAGATTTTCTGGCTTCGGTTCCGTTGGTTCTGTTTAATTCCGGTCCAAATGTTTTGGCGCTCCTCTACGGAAATGTCACGATAATCGGGGTCGGCGGATTTCTCAATGTATTAAAAATTATTAAAGCGGTGCGTATTGCCAGGATACTCAGGCTCCTCCGGGTGCTCAAGATTTTCAAACAGATTAAATACACCGATTCGGTCATGGCTCAGCGTCACATCGCCAAAATAACCTCCATCCTTGTAACCTCATTTGTGGTTGTTCTCCTGGGAATCACCATCATAACGAGTTTTATCTCCATACCCAACGTGGAACAGAATTACTACCGGCGGAACATGAATATCCTGGATTTTGTTCGGGAACAGCGTCTGGGGGAACGCCGGGACGGATTTCTCGAAGAGTTCCTTACCTTCGAAGGAGACGCTCTTGTCCTCAAGGAGGACGGTGAAACAGTGTATTCCCGCTACGGTAATGAATATTACGATACTTATTTCGGTCCCGGTGATTACATCTATACTTCCCGGGACGGGCTCGAACTTTTCATCGATTTTCGTCCGGTGAACCGTGAACAGGCGCAGTCGAACTTAGCGTTCTTCCTCATCATAATGACGATCGTCTTTATTTACCTGTTCTACTACAGTCCCCACTTTGCGATAACGGTAACCGATCCGATACATATTATGCGCCGGGGAATGACTGAAGGAAGCTATAACCTGGAAGTAAAGATACCCGAGACCTACAGAAATGATGATATTTATCTTCTTGCGGCGGAATATAATAGAAAATTCCTCCCGATGAAGGACCGGAGCGAAGGCGGCGAAGAGGTCATGAGTGAATTGACCATGGATAATATGGGTGATATTTTTGATTCCCCGGATGACGAAAAGTAGTATCTTTAGTATATATACTTCATGGTCGTTTCAATGATCCAGCTCATAATCGAACTGCCGGATATGTCATCAATTAAAGATAAAAGACGCGTGGTGAAATCTCTTAAAGAAAGACTGCAGCGGAAGTATAAAGTTTCTATCGCGGAAGTTGATTGTCAGAACAGCCTTACCTTCAGTCATCTCGGCGCGGCTCTGGTATCAAACTCTAAACAGCACGGGGAGATGGTTATGCACAAGATACTGAAGTTTGTGGAAGATCAGGTACCCGGACGGATTCAGGATATTCAGATCTATTCGGAAAGATATTGAATCCGGGAACGTGCCTACTGTGGCAGCAGGTAAAGATCCTTCAAGTTCAGCTCCCGGTTTAGCTGTATCGATTTGTAAAACCGTTCTTCCGCCTTCGCGGTGTGAGAGAAAAAATGATGCAGCTCTTCGAACCCCGGTGCTTCGGCCCGGACCTCAAAGTCGAAATTCTTTTCCTTTCCACCGTTTTCCGCCCTTATCGGCTGAGGAAAGAACATGAATGTGCCGGAAGTGCCGCCGACGATGGTGAAAGGGTTCTGCCATCGGGCATCCACCATCTTTACCGGATCTGAGCCGAGATATAGGGTCACCTGGATGTCTCTAACCGGTTCAAAGGTCAATCCGTGCAGGAGCCGTCCTTTTATCGTGGGAAGGTTGTAGAAAAAACCTTCCTGGTCGTCGCATTCTCCGCACTCGCCGTCGTAATAGGATCTCCGTACGGAGGTGATTCTCTTGAGTCCCTGGGTGATCAGGGTGAATATGTCGGCCTTGACCTGTCTATTCTCGTCAAAATCAGATTCCACGTGAACAAGTCCGCGGCCGGAAGACACATATTTCGGCGGAATACGGTTTAATACATAACAGATAACATCCTGCCGGCATTCAGGAGAGGTACAGTATTCATTTTCTTCTGAAGATTCTTTTTCGCTGCAAATTTCTTCCACCATACTGATGACGATGTCTTCCATCACATTACGAATTTCCATGTTCTCCTTCCTTGCCCGGCAGATCCTGTATATTAAGAAGGTCCTGAAGAGTATCTACCGCTTCTTTAAAATCTCTCATCGTATCCCGGAGTGAATAATAGTTCATTCCCGAATAGTACAGCTTGCTGAAAATTGAAAACGTGATCTCTTTTTCCGAATGTTCAATATTGGTATAGCACCCGTATTCATAACAGGTATGCATCATTTCCTCTAATTTTTCTTTAATGAATTCGGCTAATTCAGGAGAAAAAGAAAAAGTATAGGTAATTTCAAGAAACTTGCTGTCATTATCTATAAAAAAGCCGCCTTCGAATCCTTTTCCGCTTTCAAAACCGGCTGTATATGTATCATCATAATATTCGCCGTCGAATACATCGAACCCTAATTCCTTGAATATGACGGTTACTCTCCGTATTCTCTCTTTCATTAACTTTGAATATCCCATGAGTTCCCTTCCCTTATTATAAGCCCCGGCGAGGGCCGGCGGCTATTGTCTCAATCATAAATGTATTCCAGATTCCCTTCACTTGCAAGCGGAGATTACCGGGAGCAGCTATTTCCGGTGATCACATTCGAGTAAAGATTTATAAATTGTTTTATTACAAGAAAATGAATGAATCGGAATCACCGGAAATTGAATTGCTGATACCCGCGAGACAAGGAGTCATCAATCAGGGGGATCGGGCAGATAATCCCGGTCAATATTCCATGTGGAACGGAATATATTTTCCCGGGCCTGCTTGTTAAGACGGGAAAGGCTGGATATCAGCGGTTTTACCGCCGACCGAATATTGGTGTCCTTATAGGGACAGGGAGTATCGGTCACCGGCAGCTCGAGAAAATTCGAGATGTTCCGCACGTTATTTTCCCGGACCATGCAGAGAGGCCGGATAAGCCGGATTTTTCCGTCAAAGAAGCTCTGAACGGGCATCATGGTGGCGAATGAGCCGCGGCAGCTCATATTGATGAGGGTCGTTTCCGCGATATCATCAAGATTATGTCCCAGGGCAAGGGTGGTTATTCCCCGGCGTTCCATTTCCTCAAAGAGAATCCGTTTCCGGTTCCTCGAGCAGAGGTAACAGTCAAACCGACCCCTGAAGGAAGATGCGAACATACGTGTCCGGATAAAACAGAATGGTATACCTAATGCATCGAAATACCGGATAAGGCAATCCCGTTCCTCATCTGATAACGGATACTCTTCCCAATCGATTTTAACTGCGGAAAGCTCGTAATCGATGGGAACCCACCGTTTTCTCAAAGATAGGGCCAATGCCAGAGCCAGGGAATCCTTTCCGCCGGAAACACCAATCAGAATCCGATCTCCGGCGCCGAACATGGAAAACTTGTTGATGCCCTGTCCCGCCAGTCTGGCGAACCGCATAACCCGGGGAGGCACCTTCTCGGTAAACAGGTTTGAAATACGGGTCATAATTTCCCGGTCAAAAAGAGCTGTTCCGGATCACCGGTTTTACACGCCAGGTTGTCCGGCAGAAGAAGGCGGACTCTGCGGAGGATTTTTTTAAAATCGGCTACGGCGCGTCTGGTAAATACGGTTGGTGATTCAGGAAAAGCCTGTTCGGTATCTTCCCCCACGACCGGAAGGTCAATTTCCAGATTAATTGGTTCGGGAATATCGATGATCACCGAAAGGGGATCCGCTCCGACCGCCGCGGCTATCTGTTTTTCGGCGGAAGTCCGGTAATCTAATGATGTCAGTTTTTGGTGATACTCATCATTCTGCTGCCAAGAGGTGTCATAAACAACCTTGTAAAAATCCCGCTCATCCGTCCGTTCAAGCAGGCAGAAGGGATCGTACTTCTTCTTCATGAGTTCCCGATAAAAGCTGCCGTCGTCCAGACTGTAAAGATCATCAGCGCCGATCACCCCATCAGAAAGTCCAAGATAAAGGGCTTTTTTAATCATGGCTGTGGCTGCTCGGACAGTACGGTGCCAGTAAACCGAACGGAACATTAGGTATTTTGAAAAGAGGATATTTTCCACGGCGGTTATACCCGATTCCCGAAGGGATAAACCTCGAGTCCGGTGGGGAAGTATTCTACTCAGCACATAATCAATATCCTGAATCCCGTAAGGTATGCCGCAGAAATATGCGTCCCGGGTAAGATAATCAAGTTTATCCGGATCTAGAACCCCCGAAAGAAGATTCCTGTAGAAGATGATTTCCTCATCAACGGTATCTATTTCCGTATCCACGATAGCCGCTACCGCGTCCGGAGATGTTCCTACACCATCAGAAAGAATTCCCGCGATCGGGCTGGATGTTACCAGGTGTCCGGTAAGAGTCTCATGGGATAAAAGGGGCAGTTCTTTCAGACTGTGTGTAAAAGGAAAATGACCCGTGTCGTGAAGCAGCGCCGCGCAAAGAAATGCCTTAACCCCTTCCAAGGTTATTTTTACCGGCAATTCATGGTTAAGCAGCGCTCCGATCATCCGTTTCGCGGTATGAAATACACCGAGGCTATGACTAAACCGGGTGTGGGTGGCACCCGGATATACCGTATAAATAATCCCGAGCTGCTTAATCCTGTGCAGCATCCTGAATGACGGGGTATTCAAAAGCTGGACCATACCCGGAGAGAGATAAATGTGTTTCCAAAGGGGATCTCGGACCGGCTGAGTATATTCTTCCTGGAGATGATAGACTACGGTTCTGTTCATAAAAAAATCTTAGCTGGAAAAGCGGATTTTTACCACCCCAAAAAAGAGTAATGCCACCGAACGTGGACAAATTTTTCCCCAAGTTTTGAATTAA
>CAYLLE010000011.1:0-1499 GCA_964384485.1 uncultured Spirochaetales bacterium
TTGAATCGTGGACAAAAATCACCGTAAATCCTTGTATCGTAAAAATTTATCCTGGAATTTAGACCCGCTTCCAGCCCCATTGCTCATATTTCCTTTCCTGAAAAGTATTTATCTTGATGATTTGTCCACGATTCGTGTCATTATAAACAGCAGACGCGCTGCTGTTTCTGATATTGACACCCTCGTAAAGTTAAATTATTCTCAAAAATAACAATATGATTAAACTGAATATCCGCCTGTTCGGACCGCCTGAAATCTCGGTGGAAGACCGTCCGGTTAAGCTGCATACAAAATCTACCGACGCGCTTCTCTATTATTTGGCTGCTGAACCCGGACGGCACAGCCGTGAGCAGCTGGCGGGACTGTTATGGCCCGACAGCATGATTGACTCTTCCCGGGGACTGTTTCGAAACGCGTTGTACCATACGCGGAAGAAGCTGCAAGGCCGCTGGATTTCGGCTGATAAAACTTCGATTGAACTGATACCCGGAAGCGGAATGCGGTGCGATTTTCTGCGGTTTAAAGAACTTGCTAACGCAGCCGAACAGACCGGTATCTCACCGGAGACCAGAATGGAAATGCTCGCAAAAGCATTGGACCTTTCCGGATCTCCCTTTCTGGAGGGTTTCTCTCCGGGGAGCCGACTGTTCGAAAATTGGAAACGTGGGAGTCAGAGAGAGATTGACGCGATCCAGTCGAATGTATTTCGGGAAATCGTGTCGTTTTACCGGAATAAGGATGATTTATGCCGATCCAAGAATTTCGCGGAAAGATGGTATACCCTGCAGCCGTATAATGAAGAGGCCTGCCGTACAGTAATGCTGCTGCTGGCCTTAACCGGTAACCGGGTAAAAGCGGTAGAGCACTACAAATCTTTCCGGGATACCCTGCAAAGGGAAATGGGAATGACTCCTGATCCGATGACGGAAACCTTGCTTGAGGAGATAACGGCGGGAAAATATTCCACTGTTAAAACTAATGGATTTCCTGATTGCCGATCCGCACTGTCTCGGGAGGGAAATCTCCCTGTTCGGAATGAAAGTCTAATTTCTCGTGAAGAAGAGATATCCCAGTTGGAAAATCTGCTGAAACCCGGTGAGGTGGTAACTCTTACCGGAGTAGGCGGCGCGGGAAAAACCTCTTTGGCAAATACAATCGGTCAGATCATGGGAAATAGATTTCCAGGCGGAGTGTGGTATGTTGAACTTGTTTCGCTTCCTTCCGGGGGTGATGTCTCCGAAGCAGCGGCGGCGGTTTTAGGTATAGGGGAGAGTGTACAGGATACCGGTCAGGCAGGGATTATCCGTTATATCGGCAAGAATCGTCTTCTGCTTATACTGGATAATTGTGAGCATGTCCTGGAATCGTGCGGAGCATTTGTTGAAAGGCTGATGGAAGACTGTCCCAATGCCGCGGTACTTACCACAACCCGGGAACCGCTTCGGACTCGGCGGGAGATTGTGTACCGGGTGCCGCCGCTCAGTTATCCTGATCCGGAT
>CAYLLE010000011.1:1599-50260 GCA_964384485.1 uncultured Spirochaetales bacterium
ACGATTGAAGCATGTATAGCCTGGAGCTTCAATCTTCTTTCACCTCCGGAACAGGAGCTGTATAGGCAGCTCTCGGTTTTTCAGGGGGGATGGACCTTAGAGGACGTACAAATGGTCTGCGGAAAAGATCAGATTTTTGAACACGATCCTGTGCCTGTCCTCCTTGCCTTGGTTGATAAGTCTATGATTCAGCCTCCGGTTAAGAGCCGGTATAGCTTCCTGGAGCCCTTAAGACAATACGCGCTAGAAATGTTAAAAGCAACGGACAAATACGAAGAAGTTTGTCTGCGTCATAGAAATTGGTTCAAAACACTGGCACTGCGGCTAAGTGATAAAATAACCGGAAACAATCAGGCTGACTGGATCAGAAAACTCAGCAGTGACTACCCGAATATCCGGGCAGCCATCAGGTGGTCCCTGGAGCGGAATGATACAAGCGCGGTTTTGGAGTTCGCCGGGTCTCTTTTCTGGTACTGGTTTAACCGGGGTAAAGTTAATGAGGGTTTATCATATCTCCTAAGTGTTTATCCAGTACCAGAAAAAATTCCCAGGGATGATTTTTCAAGAGGCCTATGCGCGGCACCCTACCTTTTATGGTGGACCGGTGATTACAGTCTTGCCCATGAGTACGCGGACGCCATCTTATCATTCTCTGACAGGACGGAACCGGAAAATCGGGCTCTGATACTCCTGGTGTGGGCAACCGCTTATACACCAACCCGGAATCCCGAACATTACCGGAAAGCTTTAGAAGCCTACGAGGAGGCATTAAAAATTTACCGCGAAATGGACAGGAGTTGGGGGATAATTCATTGTTTACTCGGCGCGTCCGTTACCCGGCTGCACGGTATTCACCCCGATTTCGAACCCGACTTTATAACTGCCGAAAAGTACCTGCGGGAAGCGTCATCGTTAGCAGATCAGATTAACGACATAGTACATGGAGCGAAGATCAAGATATGGCTCGCCGACTGTGTACTTCAGTGCCGTTCTGATATACCGGCGGCAATTAAATTGTACGCGGAAGTGACTCAAATGCCTTCGGATATAATTTCACCTGTAGATGCAGCCCTTGCATTCTATACCTTAGCTGAATTTCAGCTGCATAAGCGAGATAACGATGGGGCTGCGAAACTCCTTAAACACGCTCTAGATTCCGCCCTTAAGTGTAATACTCCTTTGCTGATCACTAATGTCTTGGGAAGATTGAGTATCTGCTTCTATTTATCAACCAATTTTGTTACCTCGGCCCTGCTGATCAATTACACTTCTCAATTCCGTAAGCACCACAGCAGAACCCCTGATCATTTTGAAAATGAAATAATAAAACTTCTAAGAAAAGCTATGGTGAAAGAAGATTTCAATAATGCTGCAGAGCAAGGATTTGCTCTAAATTTAGAACAGGCTGTCGATTTAGCCAGAAGCGAGCTGCAACGGCTGCTGCCGGATTAAAGTTTCACGGAAGTTTCACGCTGATTCCACGGACGCGGTTACATCGGACATATACAATCTTTCTATACCAAAAAAAAGAACACCAATAAAAAAGAGAGGCTGTTATGTTCGGTTTGTTTAGAAGGATCTTCCAAAGGCGAAGCACTTGCTCTCAGAAGAGTAGTTCCTCGGTTAAAAATGGCGGAGCTATTTTTTCGGCGGATTTTTTGATTCACATGATCGGCTCGGAGTGCGGAAAATGAGGAATGATGAAGATCTTTTCCGGTCAATGACGGAACGGGAAGCTGATGCTTTCGAAAATCTTTATAAACGATATAAGAATAATCTATTCCGGACAATCATGAAAATTGTTAGAAACGAAGAAACTGCCCGTGACCTCTGCTCGGAAGTTTTTATCAAAATATGGCTGCAATGCGGGCAGTGGGGGGGAGCGGGAACTCCGGCGGCATGGATGAGGAGGATAGCCGTAAACTGCGCGCTGGATTGGATGAAGTCGCGGCAATACAAAAATGAAGAAATATCAAGTCTGAAATCTGTTGATGATTTTGCCGTTTTCATGGACAGCGAGAAATACGACCCTCATTATATAATGGCCAGGAAGAGTACGCATACGGAAGTGAGGAAGGCGGTGCTTTCACTTCCCAAAAAGAAGCGTGAAGTGGTTTCCATTCTTTTAAAAGAAGGGCTTACCATGCGGAAGCTGTCGGAACGGCTGGCGATTCCGGAAGGTACCGTTAAATTCCGGATTTACAGCGCCAAAAAGGATTTGAAAGAACAGCTGCAGGAATCAGTCTTTTAACCGGTCCTTCCTTGCGGATAATGCCGCGTCATTTCATTTCATAGATCAGTTCACCCAACGGGGCAATTCTTGCTTTCGGAAGTTTTACCGGGCATTTCCCCGGGGCTTCCAACTTCCCTAACCAATACGCTGCCGCTGCTTCCTGAGAGGATGGATCATCGCCAAAGGTACAAACAAGGTTCGGTAGCGACGGCAGCTCCCGAAGCATGTAAGGTGAACCGAGGGAGGTAAAATAGCAGTTTTCCCGTCCCGCGTAAAAGGTCCGCCAAAAATTCATCACGTTTGATCCTAAATGGTGAATGCCGATACAGGCCTTTGAAACCACCACAAGATTAACAAAAACGGCGGTGAACTCCCTCGCTTCGAGCGTTTTAAAAATTACCGGGTGTCCCGGATTGTAAAGGTGTTCAACCCTTAAGCCGGCATCGGAAAGAGTCTGATCGAAGGGACCGGTTGGATCTTTATCATCGTTGATGTCTTGGCGCTGTACCGTTATTGTCAGTACCGGGTCACCCGGTTTCAGATCGGGAACACCGCCTTCCGGCTTCCGCAGCACCGTAAGCGCTTTTTCCGCGATCTCTTTCGCCCACCCGCGGTGGATCAGGATCTGCTCTTTCGTTGCTTGTGTGCCGAACACTTTAGATTCATCGTGCAGATTTAACCGAGCCTTGCATTCGAGTACGTGCCGAACCCGGTCTTCCAGAATCTCTTCCGAAATAGTACCGTCCTTTACCGCTTCTAAAAGCAGATGGTAGTCCTCCTTCGGCCGGGCAAAAAGGTAGTTGTCGCCCCCTGCGAGAATAAACTCTACCGCCTGCCGATCCGCGGTTACTCTTGTTGTCATGCCGATCATGGGCGCCGCGTCCGAAACAATAAGCCCTGTAAAGCCCAGGTGTTTTCTTAAGAGTTCAGACTGCAGCTTATAGGATAAGGTGGCAGGAAGAGCTTTTTCCGGATCTTCACCCGGAATTTCATAATCCGGAAGGCCGATGTGACCGATCATGATTGAGAATGCTCCGGCGTCAATAACGCCCTTCCACACCTTGCCGTATGTCTCCTCCCACTGCCGGAACGGCAGCGTGTTAAGACTGGTTACCCGGTGCTGATCTCTGCTGTCCACTCCGTCTCCGGGAAAGTGTTTTGGCGTCGCGGCGATCCGTCCGTCTTGCTGAATGCCCTTTATAAAAGCCTCCGACATAGCCCGGGTATGTTCCGGATTATCACCATAGGATCGAAGCATGGTTACTCCGTTCATATAGTTATAATTCAGATCGGTAACCGGTGCGTAGGTCCAATTAATGCCGCAGTCCCGCCCCTCTATACCGGTAGCAACGCCTGTTTTGTAAGCAGACTCAGGATCCCCGGTAGCCGCCTGCGCCATAGACCAGGGAAAGATTGTCCCGGTATCTTCACATACCTGATTCCCATGCTCCAGGTCTCCCGCTATAAGGAGAGGAATCGGACCCGACTTCTGGATTATTTTTGTCTTCTTCCTGATTATCTCTTCCGGCTGTTTCAATAAAAAGGCCGTGCCGATATTATATTTTTGTATAATATCTTTCCAGTCTTCAGGAGAGTATTTCCGATCCTCCGGACACAGCAGGTGACCCACCTTCTGCTCCACCGTGAGTTCATTTAGGGTGTGCTCCACCCAGGCTTTTTGTTCGTTAGTCAGTTTTGGCAGCATGATTCCTCCTAAGTTGTGTTAGTGTAGGACAAAGATGGTCAGCTTGGTATATCTTCAGTTCCGCAAATTTAGTACAATCTTCCGGTATGACTAACAGGGGAACCGTTTATACCGAGATAGAGATGTTTCACCCAATCCGAGGATATGAGTTCAGTTACCAGTCGGCCAAATACGACGGAATTATCCTGCCGGCTCACCGGCACAATTTTTGTGAATTCGTCTATATTTTTTCGGGAACCGGAACTCATACAATAGAAGGAAGTAAGCGGATAATGTCCGCCGGAGACCTGTATATCCTGAATGAAGGGGTGATGCATGAGATGGAGGGAACGAAAGATCTGCAATTCCTGAATGTGATGTACCGCCGGGACGGAATGTTCCGGTTCTCCAGAGACATCCGGAAACTCCCGGCGTTTCATACCCTTTTCGAGATTCCGCCCTCTTACTACAACCGCGCCGATGAATCCATAGCGTATCCCGGCTACGTGTCGTTTTCAAACGGCGGGAAGGAGCGCCTGGAATCACTTTTTGCACGGATAGAAAGGGAGCTGGATTCACAGTTACCGGGATTCGAAACGGAAGTATTAGCTCTTTTCATGCAGACGATTGTCCACATCTGCCGAACCTTTGAATCATCCGCGGAATGGAACAGGAATGTTTCCCGGGCAGCCGCTCAAACCGCTGCTTATATCGAAGCAAACTTCAGTTCGAAGATAACCGTCGGAAAGCTGTGCGCCGCGGCAGGAGTTCAGAAATCCGCCCTCTACGAACAGTTCCAGCGGTTCTACGGTTCTACCCCCTTTGAGTATCTGACCGCTATCAGGCTTCAAAAAGCCGCTTCCTACCTCCAGGGAGGCAATGACCCGATAAAACAGATCGCTCCCCGCTGCGGGTTTGAAGATGTCAACTATTTTACCAGGATGTTTCGGAAGCATTACCGCCTTCCCCCCGGCCGGTTCCGCCGGGAGAGGTGATGGCTGCTCTTTCTATATCACATGATTGACGGGAAAAGGACTTTGCCTATCTTTAATTACATTGAGGAGGGAGCCGTCGTATAATCTCCTATCTGCAATCTGCAGGTATCGGAGCGCGGAAGCAATGAATGATGGATATGGATGCATAGCAGACGAAAAGATTCAAACGATGCCCTGGCTTTTAAAAGATGCCGGTCCCGGGGAGCAGGAGAAACAGAGAAACTGGCACGATCGAATTAAAAAAGAAACAAACTGCACAATGCACGAAACAGCGTTTTTTTCCCGGGAAGCGTATCCGGCTTTCGACAGGCTTGTACTGGGAAAAGATTTTTTTATAGCCTCCCGCTGTATTGTAAGAGGGAATGTTGAAATGGGAAACCATTCCTCATTCAACTGCGGTGTGATAACTATCGGAAACATGAAGATCGGTGATTACGTGAGAATAGCCTCGTATACCCAGATTATGGGGTTTAATCATAACCACGGCAGAACTGATATACCGACACATGATCAGGGCATCAGCAGAAGGGTATAACGATAAAGGATGATGTGTGGATCGGCGCGAGCTGTGTTATCTGTGACGGTGTGACCATAGGTGCCCACAGCATCATCGGTGCGGGTGCGGTTGTAACGAAGGACGTTCCCCCTTATTCCGTGGTCGGAGGAGTTCCGGCGAAACTGATACGGCGGCGCGGAGCAGGCACGGTAAAAGACGGCCTTGTTCGGAGAATTGAGGATTTCGGAAGGAAAGCGGCGGAGCAGGTACAGGACGTTGTTGCAGGTTATGTACAGGGAGATAGAGAACAGCTCCGGTTTACGAATGGTGTGACCGGTAAAGAGGACACCATTTCGTTGTGTGCCGCGGTGGAATACGCGGGTATGTTCGGGACAACGCCGCTTGAGCTATCCCGTGAAGCTGTCGGAGAAAAACTATCGGCATATCAAGACCGGGCATCCGGTTTGTTTCTTGAGCCGGACGGTGACGCGGGCAGTGTAAAACTGGATTTCAATGTGCTCGCTGTGGGTTATGCTCTGGAAGTCATCGGCCGGAAACTCAATGTACCCGTGCTGCCGGCGGAGCGTATGACTTCGGATGAATTGGTCAGCGAACTTGAAGCACTGCCTTATGAGGATAAGGCCTGGTCGGCAGGATCCTGGATCGATATTTTTTCTACGGCATTGTACATCAACAAGAAGCATTTCGGCATAAAGACTCCGGTATTATACACGCTATTCGGATGGCTCGACGCACGCTGTGATCCGTTCACCGGAGTTTGGGGAAACCCGTCGAAGGAGGAAGGATGGCATCAACCGGTTAATGGGTTTTACCGGTTAACCAGAGGGGCATATGCCCAGTTCGGCCGAAAACTGCCATACCCCGAGCAGGCTATGGATTCGATTCTTTCATACGCAATAGATATTAGATATTTCAGAAAGGATCGGGGGACATGCTGTGATGTCCTGGATATTGCCCACCCCTTTTGGCTTTGCCTGAACCACAGTGATTATCGGCGTAAAGAGGCGGAGGATCTTACACGGATTCAGCTTGAGCGGGCCGTTAAAGGCTGGACTGATAACAAAGGCATGAGCTTTACTCTGGAACGGAACGGCAATTTGATGGATACACCTAACCTGAAATACACCGAACAATGGCTCGGAGCGATATATTTTTTAGCTGACATTCTGGGCGGCTGAGTTCACGGCACCGGCATGCAGCTGATCGGTCAGCACGACAAGAATGTTTGGTTTTCGGCGAGATTCTTTCATAATCTGTTCTTCCTCCACACGCGTCAAAAAATCAGCCTGCGGCGAACATGCCGCAGGCTGATACAGCCGATGGAACGGAATTTTATTTGTTTTTTAGCCAGTTGGTCATACGTTCCACTTCTTCCGCTCCGCCGTTTTTCATCCAGTTCTCAACGAACTCATCGAACAGCGTTATCGTCTCACCCTCAACGACTATCTTTGCGGCTACTTCTACCCATGTCATGTATAGATCCAGCGCGTCCTCTACAGTTATTCCCAGTGTGGGATTAGGCAGTCCTTCAGCCCGGGCGATCTCGATACCTCTTTTGTACTTTTTAAACTCGTTAGGTTCATATCTCGCTCGCATGACGTTTTCGTTGTAACCGAGCATGTTGAACATCGATTGTCTCCATTCCGAGACTGCCGGATCTTCCGCCTCTTCATTATATACGTATTCGCCGTTTTCCATACTGTATGTCCTGCCGGGAACACCGAGCATTGCATAGGCGTTACCTTTTTCGGTATACAGGAAGTCGAAGAGCCGTACAACGGCTTCAGGATTTTTCGATTCCTTATGCACCCAGTAGGTAAGATCGACCGACCTTTTACTCTGCCCCACGGGTCCGTTGTATCCTGCACCCTGGGGAGTTGGGAATGTCCGTACATCCACATTTTCTTCCGGAAGCGCAGCTGAAACTTTTTCGTGCCACCAGCTGCCGTACTGTGCTACATGAACCCAGGATCCGACCTTCCCGGAGGTGATTTTCTGCTGCCAGGTGGGACTGTCGTTCAGAAGAAATTCGGGATCAATGAGTTCCTCTTCGTACATGGTCCGGAAGTACTTTAAGGCCTCCTTCATCCGGGGATGAATTTGTTGCGGTATCACTTTTCCTTCATATACAGCCAGACCGTTGTTGTCTACACCGAACATTCCGAAGATATTGGTTCCCCAGGAGAAATTTACTCTCATCGAGAAGGGATACGCGTCCGGTTTTGCTCCCTTGAAAGCGCGGAACACATCCAGAAGTTCTTCTGATGTCTCCGGTGTCTCCAGACCGAGTTCGTCCATCCAGTCGCCCCGGATGTAGAAAATCTGACCCGCGGCGGATGGTCTCAGCTGAGGTATTCCCATTATATCGCCGTCCATCTTCAGGCTATTCCATACCTCTTTTGGAACGGCATTGTACATATTCGGTGATGACTCTATGTATTCCGTCAAAGGCATAAGTTGATCATTTTCTTTCAGTTCGAGAACATATTCCGGGATTCCCCACCTCTGCAGGACGTCGGGTATATCACCTGCGGTGATCTTGAGCCTTGTCTGCTCGCCGTGACTGCTGTGGGGCTGGAAATCGATATCCAGATATGTATTGGTCTGTTCCCCCAGATACGCGATATCGGGAAGCTCCATCGATTTTTTGGCCGGTATTGCTTGTTTATTATCGGACAAAAACATTTTTAGCCTATCCGGCTCTCCCGATCCTTCGCCTTCCGCCGAACCATTTTCCTGATTACCCGACGCGGCTGCCGTCATGGGCAGCAGAACAGCAAATATGAATGCTATCACAATACCCTTGAACAAATTCTTTTTTTTCATGTAAAACCCTCCTATTGATAGTTATATATACAAACGCAAACGCGTAAGCACCATAGTTACCGTCTTTTTACCGGCGCGGTTATCCGGATACCCCTATTCTTTTATTGATCCTAGGAGCGCTCCTTTAACGAAGTGCTTCTGGATAAACGGATACACGATGACGATGGGCATGGTTGCCGCGACTACCGTCGCGGAGATAATCCCTTTCGGCGTCGTGTTAACCGTCAGTTCATTGGCATTTGCCATCGCGTCATTAACATCGGATTGCGACAGCATCTGATATAAATACAGCTGCAGCGGTCTGAGTCGGTGATCGGTGATAAAAAGAATCGCGTGATAGTAGCTGTTCCAATGATGCACCGCGTAAAACAGAAGGAGTGTCATCACGATCGGTTTCGAGAGCGGGAGTACAACTCTTGCGAGTATCCCGTATTCTGACATGCCATCTACTTTCGCGGCGTCGATCAGATCACTGGGAATGGATGTTTTAAAAAAGGTGACGCAGAGAATCAGATTGAACGCTTGTATCGCCGTGGGGATGATCATCGCCCAGACCGTATTGATGATTCTCAAGCTTCTCACCACAAGGTACAGCGGAATAACCGGAACTTTGAAGATGAGGGTGAACAGGATGAACAGCATAAAGAATTTTCTTCCTCTGAACCCGGGCCGTGAAAGGGGATAGGCGGTAATAAATGTAAGAAAAAGATTGACCAGTGTGCCGAATGTTACGAGGAAGAAAGTTATCTTGAAAGAATTGAGAAACACCGAGTTTTTTACAACCAGAATGTAGTTGTCGATATTCAGTCCGACCGGCCATAATTTCACGTCACCCCTCATCAGCGGGATGCTGTCGCTTAATGAATTCGCGATTATGTGCAGCATGGGAATCAGGATCGTGATACTGAGGATAATCAGGAACAGGATGTTCGCGGTGTCGAAAATATTTTCTCCGGTTGATCTCTTCATCTTCATCGTTTTACTACCCTTTTAGAAAAGACTTTCGCCGGTCACTTTACGGCTTGTCTTGTTCGCGATGACTACCATGATGAGACCGATGAGTGACTTGAATAGTCCTACCGCAGTCGTGAAACTGTACTTACCCTCTACAACGCCCCATCTGTAAATGTATGTTTCCAGTACCTCTCCGGTTTCATAAGTCAGGGGGTTTAGAAAAACCCAAATCTGCTCGAATCCCAAATCCATGATGCGTCCAATGTTGAGAAGCATAAGAATCATGATAGCCGGAAGGAGCCCCGGAAAGGTGATGTAGAGAAACTGCTTCCAGCGTCCCGCGCCGTCAATTGTAGCTGACTCGTACAATGCCGGACTGATTCCGGCTAACGCGGCAAGAAATATTATGGTGCCCCAGCCCATGTCTCTCCAGATCTGGGCACTGATTATAATCGTTCTGAAGTAATCCGGTTTCTGGAGAAAAGCGACGGATTTCCCTCCGAACGCAGTGATCACCTGGTTCAGCAGGCCCGTCTCCTGGGACAGGAGCATAAACGCGAGTCCGAAAATTATGGACCAGGAAAGGAAATGAGGAAGATACGCGATAGTCTGTACCGTCCGTTTAAATTTCAAATTCCGAAGTTCGTTCAGAAGGCATGCCAGAATGATTGGAGCAGGGAAGGCAAAGACAAGCTGGTATATATTGATGATAAGCGTGTTCCAGAGCACCCGCGTGAACTGCCTTTGAGAGAAAAACCGTATGAACCACTTTAATCCTACCCATTCGCTGTCCATGAATCCCTTATAGGGATTGTAGTCCTGAAATCCGATTATAAGTCCTGCCATGGGCAAGTATTTGAAAAGCAGAAAAAAAATGATGCCCGGTATGAGCATGATATACAGCGCGTTGTTCCTTTTTATGTATCTTAGAAGTCCGTTGCCGCCAATGCTGGATGCCACTTGTTCCTCCTCATTGATCCTGGTATGACACTATACATCACTCCGGTCACATTACAATGAGGTGATATTACTATTTGTATAGTGATGTTATTGCTTTTTCAGTTTTCTGTATTCTTGGGGGTTGAGACCGGAATATTCCTTGAATTTGGTAGAAAAATGGATACTGTTTTTGTATCCCACCGAATCGGCAATCTCATAGGTTTTCATGTTAGTGTTTATGAGAAATTCTTTCGCCTTTTCCATTCTTACACATACAAGGTAATTCCAGATGGTGTTTCCTGTTTCATTTTTGAATAGATTTGCCATGTAATTCTTGCTCATGAAAACGGTGTCCGCAATGTTCTGAAGTGAGAGCTTGTCCCCGTAGTGTTCATTGATATGTTTCTTTATCTCGTTTATTACCGATGAGTCTCGTGTTTCGTGCATTGCGGAAACCGCGCTGCACAGGCGCTCTATCCCGGTTTTCAAGATCCCGGCTGCCTTGGAGCGGAAATATTGTGATAAGTTCCTCCGCTCCAGAAGGAGACTGTCCTGCCGGCTGTGGTATTCCGGAGGGGAGACTTCCCCGATACAGTTTTCATGCAGTCTTTCCGTTACTATTTTGATCCACATATCGGCCGCGTACGGGAAAAGGTGAAGATTGCGCGGCTCGATAGTGTATTCCAATACATCAAGAACATCATCTATCCTCTCGGATAAACTGTTCTTCTGTATGGTTTCGGAGAGTTCGACCCACCGGTCAAGTTCAGCTTCGCATGTATGGAAATCGTTTATAATCGAATTCAATGCCCGGTTTCTCCGAACGTTTGCCAATTCGGAACAGGTTCTTTCCAAAGCTTGGTGCAAGAGTGTTTGATCAATCGGTTTTAGAATATATTCATCAACGCCGAGGGAGATGCTCCTCTTCGCGTATTTGAATTCGTTGTATCCGGATATCACTATAAACCTCATCCAAGGACACTCTTTCCGTATCTTTTCGATAAGATTCAATCCGTCCATTCCCGGCATATTGATATCTGTTACACATATATCGGCGAAATAATTATCCAGCCAAGAAAGGGTTATTTTTCCAGTGGCAAATTTCCCGCAGACTCCGGTGAAGTTCCCATATTCATCAATTTTTTTTGTTAAACTTGAGCGTATTAGGGGTTCATCATCTGCAATAATGATTCTGATCATGAAATGTATCCCTGCGGTTCCGGCTGCTGCCGATTCGCGCCGGCCGGAAAGATTACCGAAATTCTTGCTCCCCCGTCCTTATCAGTCATATTTTGTATAGACAGTCCTGACTTTTCGTCCTTGTAATAAATTCTCAGCCGGTAGTGAACATTCAGCAGACCGATTCGTGATATTTCCCTGTACTTTAGATCTGAGTTATTTCCCGAGATTTTCTTTACCAGTTCTTTAAAGGTATCGGGATTAAACCCCGTTCCGTTGTCCTCTATATCTACCCGCACGTATTGATCTTGAGTCCGGTATACCCGTATGCGGATTGTGAAATGTTCATCGTAAGAATCGTATTTATTTAAATCGAATCCGTGTTTTATGCTGTTCTCTGCTATCGGCTGAAGTATTGCTTTTAGGCACGGTACGGACTCACACTCCTCTTCCACCTCAATATGAAAAAAGACATCATCCAGATATCTGAGTTTTATGATTTGAAGATAATCTTTCAGATGCTTCACTTCATCCTGTACAGTTACTATGGTGTCCTTGTACTGAGAAGTGTACCTGAGCATGTTGGAAAGCGCGATAGTGGTCTGTTCGATTTCTCTGTGATCTGCTAGATGGGCCATTGAATTAATTCCTTCCAGCGTATTATAGAGAAAATGAGAATTGATCTGTGATTGCAGTGCCGATAGCACCGCCTCCTGCTGGAGTATTTTTGTACGGGTCAGTTCTTCAAGAGAATTCTGCAGCCGTTCGAGCATGTGGTTGTATACGACGCAGAGGTCGGAAATTTCGTCCATGCCCTGTTCGTTAACCCGAACCTCGAAATTTCCAAGCTCCGTTGCCTTCATGGTCTCACTCAACAGGTGAATCCGGTTAGTCATGGATGAAGCGACTATAAACACAAAATATATCGCAACGATTAAGGAGATAACGGCGATGAGCAGAGTGAAGTCGCGAATTCGGAAAATGCTTCCCGCGACATTCCTGTACGGAACGATGACAACGGTTTTCCAGTCTGTGTTGGGTACGGAGGTATAGATAACCATTTCGTAGGTTTCTTCGGAAAAAAACGATCCGTCGTCGGAACCGTGTATCTCATTCATGTAGCCTGGATCCATGGAAGTCAGAATCAATTCGGGATCCGGATGCGCGATGATCTGCCCTGATGAATTGATGATAAGACCTTTGCTGTTTTCTCCCAGATCAATGGAGTTGAGTATCTCAAGAGTAGGTTCAATAGAGAAATCGGTCTTGACGTAACCGCCGGTGGAACCGAAGCTAACCCGTTTCAGAAGACTTATGACAGGCAGCAGTGTTTCTCCCGTTCCGTCTCCGTAGTAATCGGAACTCACTTGAATGGACGCGTACATCTGACCGGATTCAGCGGCCTGCAGCAGTTCAGGCTGCTTGGTGATGGAGTACTCCATGCTCAAGGATTTTCTCGCTCGGTAGTGCCTTTCATTTCCGTTATTGTTGTACAAGGTAACCGTAAGAAGCTCGGGATGCTGAAACGAAAAGGGCTGAATAATTCGTTCCACTACATAATAATACGTTTTCGCGTATTCATATTTTTCTCTGTCGGCATCGAACCAGTCCTGCACTTCCTTGCTCTCTTCAAGATGGAAAAAAAACTGCGCGTATTCCATGTAATACCGGCTCAGGTTCAGATTCGCCTGCTTAAGTATTTGCCGGCTGAACCGCTCCACATCCTGCCTGATTGCCCGGGAAGATTCAAAAAAACTGAACAGACCGATTGAGATGATGACCGTGAAAATAATGGCGGATATAATGAGAATCAGCTTCCATTTTAACGAGTAATGAAATATTCCGAATATTGATTTCAACGCGGGTATCTCCTGCTGTAGAAACTCATTATACAACAAAATGATCTTTTTTTCCACTTCTCCGCTTTCCTGTTCTGCGGCAAGAGACTGTTAAGGTATGTAAAAGAATGAAAGTGACCAGTTCGTTCTCATATTCTTGGTAATATCCATTGCCGATGACTATTCTTCCGGTCCGGTATAATTCAGAAACTCCGAACCGAAGGTGTTGCAGCAGTGGGGGAGATTCACTTCCGTTCCAGTAAGGTCGAGTTTCCACTTATCCGAAATATCGATTTTCTTTCTTGTTGTCCCGTTAAAATAGGTATGGCACGGGAGATCTCCATAAAACAGGCAATCCACGCCGTTAACGTTCCGTACCTCCGTCTTGCTGTACCGGAAGATATTTCCGGGAGGCGGAATCCGGTAGAACAAATAATAGAAGATAAAAAGAATCGATAGGACAGGAAGCGTCACAGCGGTAAGTAGGACATATCTAAATACTGACATAATACGGATCCTTTGCCGAAATTATCGGGAAACATGCTCGTGCCGTCTGCCTCTTTTGTATTACAATTAGGGCATGAAAGTCTATGCTGCTGTAATCGTTCTGACGGCACGATGAAAGCCCATATTTCGGCGTATGACATCCAGGGTGCCGCGGCCCGGAATGAACTTTTCCGCGCGGTAACGGAGCGGTGAGGGACTGTCCTGCTACATCCTGTTCCGGCGGAGATCAAACTCATCCAGCATGGCCATGAAATTGTCGTATTTGGTTCCGTAGGCGATGCTGTGACTGGGACCGAAAATAAAACCCGGGGTTTCTGATGTTTTTTCCAGCACCTCCCTTACAGTGTTCCGCATTTCACCCGGGGTGCCGCCCACAAGAAGCTCCACCGGACCTCCGCCCCAGAAAGATATCCGGTCTCCGAACTGGGGGATCAGAAGTTCGGGGCTCATGCCGGCATTGGTCTGAAGAGATTGATAACAATCCACCCCGCATTCGATTATATCTTCCATGATCTCGGTATTGCGACCGCAGTTGTGAAGGATAACCTGAGGCACCTTTTTCTTTACATTGGCGACCCTAGCTGCTAAAACGGGCTTACTGATCTCCCGCCACTGCCGGGGTGAGATCATCAGCCCGTTTGAACCGGCCATATCTTCTTCAATCAGCACTCCGTCCGTTCCTGGTCTAAGGGCGGTTTTATCCATAAGGTTGTGAACCGCTCCGTTCCGTGCCGCCGCGGCAGCTGCTGCCTCCGGACAGAGACCGTACATCATCAATCCATGCTCCATTCCTCCCAACAGGGGCATACAGGAGAGACCCCCGGAAGGACCCGCGATGTATCTGTCCTTTCCGAACTCCCGGATGATATGATCGAACACCTCGTATTGGGACGGATCGGGAAACCGGAAAGACTCAGGCTCCGGAAGGGGGAAGTCCTCCGGGGTGTATGTTTGCCGGACCGGTTCCGGATCGTGTATCTTCAGTATGTCGTTGGATTCAAAGGAAAGTTTATACACCGAGCCGTCTTTGGTCCGGTAGGTATGGGTATCGATTTCCTTCGGCATTTCCTGATCTTCCCCCGCCGGGGGGATCCCGGTGAGCGCTTCCTTGTAGGTTATCAAATCCACAATGTCGAGACGGCGGTAGAAATCGGTAATGTCTTCTTTAAACTGCTCGACCAGTTCATCTCTCCGTCCCTGCCACACCGCGAGCTGAATGCCCGGTTTATCCCTGACCAGGGTTTTGCGCCCGATTACTTTACCGATCACATCGCAATCGGCAGCATAAAATCCCAGTGGAACCCGGTCAACAGGATTCCTGCTGACCGCGGCCTTTACCCGTTCCTTGCTGTTCATTTGCGTACTCCCGCTAATAGTTTTTCTCCGTTTTTAAAAAAGATACGGTCCCTGATATCCTGATCCATTCCGGAAGAGAGTACTTTGACCTTGGCGGCCAGAGTTACAAAAAAAGGGGTGTGTGATCCGAACAGTACCTGATCCGCCGGAAACCAGGTAAGCACATTTTCCAGGGTATAGAGGGTTTCGGCGAAAGCGATATCGGTGTAGAGGTTCGAAGGAGACCCGGACAGTTCTTTTATTTCGGCCAAATACAAATTCAGGATGATGATATTGAGTTCCGGAAACCGATCCGCCAAATCCCGCAACGGGTCCGCCGGTTCCGGAGGAACTTTCATTCGAAAGTAATGGAGCCGTTCATCCTCCATCCGCGCGGAGATAACCAACGGTTTTCCGGTTTTTTCCATTATGGAAGCCAGATCCTGGATTTCCGGACCGGTGAGTTTCCAGCCGTGATAGCTTGGATGCAGCTTGACCCCCGCGGTTTCCGGTATCAGGAGGTACTCCCGGAGCACCGCCGGCCAGGTCGGGAGCGACAGATTCAGCACCGGCAGGTACCGGAGCAGCCGGGTATGCTTAACATCCTGAAGCAGAGCGCTGTTTGCCGGTTCCGGGTCCGTATTCAGAACCGCTTCAGCCGATGAGACCAGGGCGGTGCTGATCCCCTCGTTCCTGAGCCGGGTTTCTAGGTCGGCTGGACTGCAGTCGGGTACCGGGCGGAACGGCCATGTTCCCGCGGTCACGTTGAAATCGATAATCATAATTTAAACCACTCCCGGCTGTTATCCCAAAAAATCCGTCTCTTTACATCAGCGGCAATATCCGCTCCCGCGACCTGGGCGATCTGAACACTCAAGTCCCGGCCCGCGACATCGGAGCCGAAAAGAACCCGGTGTTCGCCGAGATGTTTGACCGCGTATTCAACAATACCGGCATCGGGCTGCATTCCCGATGTATCAACAGCGGTGTTGGCGCAGTCTTCAAGAGCCCGCACCCCCCGGACACCCAGAGCGGTTAAATGAGCGGCAATAAAAACGGTATCCGGGAATTTTAACGCCTGTTTTCTTACGTCCATAGAATCTGTTTGATTCCGGGTTTTCCCGGTGGTCCAGTTACTCGCGGCATGAACCAGGACAGGAAACCCCAGCTCTCCGGCTGTCCTAAAGACCGGGTCCACCGCGGGATGGGACGCGTTACATGCCATTTCCAATTTTATATGCCGGAATCCATACTCCCGCCGGCACCGGTCAATCTCATTCCGGATGAACTCCTCTCCCAACATGGGATCCAGAAAACAGAAGGGTAGAAAAAACCCGGGATGCCGGGAAGCGAGTTCATTGTTCCGGTGATTGATCATTCTGATTTCCTCTGCCGTGTATCTTTCCACCTTGAATAAGACTTCTCCCAGAGACGCCATGCCGGTGACTCCGAATTCCCGGGCGTGTGAAACCAGCCGGTCAAGGGCTTCGGTATCCAGGGGCCCCTTTCCCGAGAGACCCCGGGGATGGGCGTGGCAGTCGAAAATCGGTCCGTCTGTATACGGGATGAAAAGATTCATGGAACTATACTATCCGGGAACGGTATGAAGTTCAATCAAAATCCTAAGTCCAATTGTTGCCCTCTTTTGCCCCGGCATAGTACTATGAGACAGAAAACGCTCATAAAAGGAAAGCGAAACATGGCACTTATAACAAAAGACGCGGCCCGGATTATTGAAGAAGCGGCGCGGAAAATAGACGGTACGGAAAATCTGAAATTAGATATACAAGTACAGTTCACCAAAGATATAAAGTTCGGTGATCTCCAGACGAACGCGGCAATGACGCTGGCAAAACCTCTCCGGCAAAATCCCCGGAAGATCGCTCAGACTATAGTTGAAAACTTGCCGGAAGACTCGCCTTTCGGTGGAATTGAAATCGCCGGTCCCGGGTTTATTAATATCCGCCTCTCGAAGGAGAGCATGGAATCCTATCTGGAATCGGCCGGACTGGCGGGAGAACCGGATGAAACAGGTACGGTGGTCATTGATTATTCGGCGCCGAATATCGCGAAGCGGATGCATATAGGCCATCTTGGAAGCACTATCATCGGTGAGTCCATAAAACGGATGTATAATTTCCTGGGACATAAAACGGTGGGCGACAACCATATCGGAGACTGGGGAACCCAGTTCGGCAAACTCATTGTTGCTTACCGGGAATGGCTGGATGAGGAGAACTACCGGAACAATCCGGTGGAAGAGCTGGAGCGGCTCTACGTGCTTTTCGGTCGGAAGGCCGAGGAAGATGAAGCGCTCCTGGTACGGGCCCGGAAAGAACTCAAGAAGCTGCAGGACGGGGAGCCGGAAAATGTTGCCCTGTGGCAGGAGTTTATCGATCTGAGCTTACAGGCATATGATGAAATTTACGAGCGTCTGGGGATATCCTTTGACACCTGCTACGGGGAATCCCACTACCACGACCTGATGCCGGAAGTGGTTGATGAACTTACTGAAAAGGGAATAGCCCGGGAGAGCGAAGGGGCCCTGGTGGTTTTCTTTCCGGAGGACTCTCATCTCCATCCCTGTATTATCAGGAAAAAGGACGGAGCCTATCTGTACGCCACCAGCGACCTTGCCTGCATCAAAAGCCGCATAAAAGAGTATAACCCCTGGCGGATCGTTTACGTGGTTGATGTCCGGCAGTCCACCCATTTTCGGCAGGTATTTACAATAGCTGATATGGCGGGATGGCATGTCGAAAAGTTCCACGCGGGATTCGGAGAGAAAAAGTTTAAGGAGGGAACATTTTCCAGCCGGAAGGGCAATGTGATTTATCTCTCCGACTTTCTTGATGAAGCCGAAGCCCGGGCATACCGGGTTGTGTCCGAGAAGAACCCCGGTCTTTCCGAGGAGGTAAAGCGGGATGTCGCCAGAATGGTGGGTACCGGGGTTGTGAAATATTCCGATCTGAGTCAGAACCGGAACAGTACGGTAATATTCGAATGGGACAAAATGCTGAGCCTGGAGGGAAATACGGCGCCCTATCTTCAGTACACCCACGCGCGGATCTGTTCCATTTTCCGGAAAGCGGAACTGGATCCCGCGGAGGCGCGGCCGGAACTCGTGCTTACCTCAGAAACCGAACGGAAGATTGTTCATACCCTGCTGCAGTTTCCCCAGGCGGTTCATATGGCCGCGGAGAGTTATAAACCGAATGTAATTTCCGATTATGTGTTTGAATTAGCCCAGTCTTTTAATACCTTTTATAACAGTATTCCCGTGCTAAAAGAGGAAGATCAGGATGTCCGGAACAGCAGACTGTTTATCTGCGCGAAAACAGCGGAGATCATCAGAAAGGCTCTCGAGCTCCTGGTAATAGAAGCTCCGGAACAGATGTAGAACAAAGGAGGAACCGTGAGAGATCAGTACGCGATTACCGGAGGGAACATCGTTACCCCCTTTAGGATACTCGACGGTCATGCCCTTATTATAGAAGGGAGCATCGTTAAAGAGATTGTTCCCGATACTGCTGCTCGTTTGAAGGGGATGAAAATGATTGACGCAGCCGGAGCCTGGATCACCCCCGGATTTATCGATATGCACGTTCACGGGGGAGGGGGCAGTGATGCCGCCTCCGGCGACCCGGAACAGCTTATCGGCATGGCCGAGTTCCACCTTTCCCACGGAACCACTTCCCTTACCCCGGCGCTGGCTCAGATAAGCTCCCGGGATCAGTACCGTATTCTGGATGATTACCGGAAGACACTGCCGAACGGCCGGGGGGCCGGAATTCTCGGGTTCCACCTGGAAGGACCCTTCGTTAATCCGAAGCAGGCAGGGGCCATGAAGCCGGGAATCATCGGCAGTCCCGGGACTGAAGACACAGGAAAAATTCTATCCTTCCGGGAGATCGTCAAAATAGTTACCATGGCTCCGGAAATACCCGGCTGCCTGGATCTGGCCCGGGCATTGCGGGATTCAGGCATCCGCCTTGCCGTCGGGCACTCCGACGGACTTATCGAGAACGGATTCGAAGCACTGGAGGCGGGATTTACCCACATCACCCATCTGTATTCAGCGCTGACCCTAACCAGTAGAATCAACGCGTACCGTCACGGCGGAATGGTTGAAGCCGCGTACCTTCTTGACCCCTTTACCGTCGAACTTATAGCGGACGGCAAACATCTGCCGGCGGAACTGCTCCGTCTGGCGTACCGGACAAAGGGGGCTGATAAAATCGCATTGGTCACCGACGCGAACCGGGCAGCAGGTTCCCCCGACGGTCCCGCCAAAGGGACCGGGGGCAGAGACATCATCGTTGAAGACGGGGTAGCCAAGCTTCCCGACAGGAGCGCGTTCGCCGGAAGTATTGCCACCATGGACCGGCTGGTATCAAACATGGTTCGCCTGGCGGGAGCCCCGATAGAGGAAGCGGTCCGGATGGCTTCGTTTACTCCGGCGCGTATATTGGGCGTGTCCGGCAGGAAGGGAATACTTTCCCCGGGGATGGACGCGGATATCGTAATAATGAATCACGACTTTACAGTACAAGGTGTTATTGTAGAGGGTGAAATTAGGAGGGGAGATTATGAATGAAGATCTCTACGTATTGTGGACAACCGATAATCCGGACACCGCGGAGCATATGGTTTTTATGTATACCCACAACGGGTTGAAAAAGGGGTGGTGGAAGCAGGTTACATTGATTATCTGGGGAGCCTCAGCTAAGCTGGCGGCGGAAAACAGTAGAATTCAGATGCGTCTCAAGGAGATGATGGACGACGGGGTCACCGTCTCGGCGTGCCGTGCCTGCGCAGAACGGCTTGGGGCAGCTGAAGCGCTTGAAAAGCTGGGTATCGAGGTTAAGTACTGGGGACAGCCCCTTACCGAAATCCTTAAGACAGGAAAAACTCTGCTGAGCGTGTAAATACCGGAGGAAACGTATGTACGACACCATGGAAAGTCTGAAGACAGCATTGAGCCGGATAGACGCGGGCAACCTGTTGGACGTTGCCGTAGGAAGAGGAGCTTTTCTCAAAATGCTTCTGGAGACGGCGCGGTCATACGGAACGGTTACCGCTGTGGATATAGAACAGGAAATCCTGGATGATGCCGCCGCGGAACTCGCCGGCTTTCCGGTCACCTTCAGGAAGGCGGACGCTTCCGCCCTTCCGTTTGCCGATTCCGCGTTTCAAACGGTAACCATGGCGAACGCGCTGCATCATGTTACTCCCGTCCCGGCAGTCTTGAGTGAAATAAAGCGGGTGAAGCAGCCGGACGGCCGGTTTATTTTACAGGAAATGCTCTCCGACGGACTGGATGATTCGGAAATGACCCATCATCTGATGCATCATCTGCGGATCGATATCGATATCGAACGGGGGGTACCCCACCGGCCGGTAATATCCGGACCGGAAGTGAGCGCTCTGCTTGAGGAGCACGGTTTTACGGTTCTCGAGGAGAGCATACACCGGGATACAGCCTCCGATCCCTTCTCACCGGAAGCCCGGAAACGGGTGGAGGAGACCGTGGCCAGCATCCTCGCTTCAGCGGAAGGCAGTCCCCGTTATGAGGAGTACCGCCTGCGGGCGGAGTCGCTGAAGGAACGGCTGAAAACCGCCGGCGTTAAGCGGCCCAGGAGTATCCTCATAATTGCGCGGTAAATCTCCGGTAAAAAAATAAAATCCATCCGCAATGTACCAGAGCCCCCGCGGTTATGTGGAAAGCAATTTCCATATCCCTCGCGGTCTGTTCCATAATATAAGCCGATTTCATAATCCAGAACATCGGAACGGGGGCGGCAAAATAGAGAAGCGGGGTGGATAGAAAATAGGCCGCGATACCGGGAAAAAACAGGAGCCCCAATCCTTTCATGTAGACAAGCCCCTGTACCTTGTTATCGGCCAGGGACGCAAGAAGCATACCGATAAGAACCGATTCAGTACCGGAAAGCAGAATAAGAACCGCGGTGAACGCGGCGGCTCCGGCAGGGTAAAACCCGGAGAGGGAAAGGACGATCCCTGTTCCAAACCAGCCGGCCAGGAGGGGAAGGGCAAGCTTGTGAATGAGGTATCCTTTTTTCCCCAGGGGTGTCACGGAAGCGGCGGTTATAACCCCTGAATCCCGGTCGTCCAGAATTGACAGACCGGTTACCGCTCCGTAGAGGTACGGTGTTACCACCAGTAATAAAGAGATAATAAGTTCCGAATGAGCGGAAAAGAATCCCGGAACCGAGAATAGATCTTCTATTAAGGGAAGGGCGAACCGTACGAGTACGGCAATAAAAAACGGAACCAGCAAAAGGAGAATCATCATGGGATCCCGGAGAGTGCGTCTTGCCTCGGAACGGAGAATCAGAACGGTATCTCTCCTGCTCATCCCCGCATCCTCCTTAGATAGCACAGGCGCATTACCGGATAACATCCGGCAATCCACAATAGAAGTGAAATGATACCGGCGGCTCCTTCCGCCGCGGTGACCGGAAAGAACCCTCCCCTGATCAATATTAAAGAGGCACGCGTGGGAAGGAGATTCCAGAGATAGTGATCCAATACATTGAAATAGAAAAGCAGGGGAGGTGCCGCGAAAACAGCCATATAGGCGCCGGAAGAAATCAGATACCAGTTCAGGGTGGATGTTAGAGAAACCGCGGTGAATCCGATCATCAAAAACAACACCGACGTAAGAATGACCCCGGTAATCAGCCAGGGCAGACCGGAAATCCTGAGTCCCGCGGGCACCGCCAGAATGACCGCGGCAGCAAGGGATACGGCTGTCAATGAGGTAATCTTGGAGATGATATAGGAGCGAAACGGAAGCGGGGTTGTGAACAAGGCGGACAGAAACCGGCTGTCCCGTTCAAACAAGACGAGTCCGCCGATCATATAGAAACCCAGGATGGACGGATCCGAAAGGATCGTTACCGCTCCGGCTTCACCGCGGATACGCAGGGGCAGATTGAGCAGGATAAGGGCATACACAGCTGTTACACCTAAATAAACGTAGTACAATCCGTAGCCGATCTGGGCTTTTATGTCCCACTTGATGAGTGATAAAAATTTCATGCCAGTGACCTCCCGGTTATCCGGATAAAGGTGTCTTCCAGAGTCGGCTGAGGGGTTGAGATGGAGATGATTTCCCGGTCCCTTAAGAGCCGCAGGAACCGGGAATTCCGGCCGATGTCCTTCAGATTAAAGCTCTCCTCCCCGTTTCTGTCCTCTCCGCGCCATTTTACCTGTACTGTTCCGCTTCCTTCATCCGATTTTAATGCCGCGGGCGTATCCTCCGCCGCTAATTTACCGTCCACCATCAGGGCGACTCTGTCGCACAGCTCATCAGCGACAAACATGTTGTGGGTCGTCAGGAAAATGGTTTTCCCCGCGTCCCTTTCTTCCTTGATTATCTCTTTGACACGCTGCGCGTACACCGGGTCAAGTCCGGAGGTTGGTTCATCCAGGAAAAGAAGCTTTGGATTGTGCAGCAGCGCCCGGCAAAAGTTGAGGCGCATCTTCATCCCCTTTGAATAGCTTTCTACTTTCATGCCGGAGAATTCTTTTAGGTCTGTCATTTCAAGAAGTTCATCCGGTTCTCTTGTTGTATTATAGAAGGCTTGGAAGAATTCAAGATTCTCTTTCCCGGTAAGCTTAGGGTGCAGATTGGGCAGTTCAAACGAAACCCCTATATCTCTGTAAAAATCCGGTTTCGCCTCACCTGGATCGAACCCCAATACCTTAACAGTACCGGACCATCCGCGGACTAAACCGATGAGGATCCGCTGAGTCGTGGATTTTCCTGCTCCGGAGGGTCCTAAGAATCCGTATATCTCCCCCGGTGCCACATTGAAATCCAGATTCCTGACCACCTGCTTCTCCCCTTTCCGGTAAGAAAAGCAAACATCTTCTACCTCGATAACATTCATGCCTTCTCCCCGTTTTGACGCGCTAATCCCCGTCCCATGGTCTCTGCCAGCAGATCGATAACCCGGTTAAACTCTTTTTCTCCGATTTCTCTCCGGTGAAGGGCAAGCATGAATATGCCCCTAAGCAGTGCCGCTATCAATCCGGGATCAACACGGACCACTCCTCCCTGTTCCTGAAGGCGGCTGATCAGCGGGAGCAGCCGCTCTTCATCATGCTTCTGATGAGCCTGGAGTTTTTCCTCCGGAAGTTTATTTGCCAGATTCCGGTAGGTACCGGAATCCAATATGTATTGTATGAGGGGATACTCCTCAATTATTTTAAAACCTTCCTTGATTAATTCCCGGATAAATTCTTCGGGGTTCTTCATTAAAGGCAGAACTCGGGAAATCAGCTGTTCCTGCAGGCGCTCTTCCTGCCGTTCCAATACTTCAAAGTAGAGTTCTTCTTTAGATCCAAAAAATTTATAAAAAGATCCTTTTCCGATTCCCGACGCCGCCGTGATCTCTTCAAGCGTGGTCTTCTTTAAACCGTACCGTGTAAACAGGGCTTCCCCTTCTTTAACCAATACATCCCGGATCCGTTCCGGCTCATTAAATTTCCGCCGCGGCATATACTTCCTTTTTGACTGTGTGACTGAAAAATTTATATAGTCATTATAATGAAATTCCGTTTATTGTCTACCGGATTTAGATCGGATTGACCGGGAATTGCCGTTACCGCTTGCTCCCATCGGTATAACCGGATATTGTTATCAATATGACTCAGGAAAATCTATCGGTAATCCGCCCGTTAGCGGAACGGTACAGTGAACTGGCTCAGCTGGATATCCAGAAGGAACGGCTTGACCGGTACAAAAAAACAATCGCCCTTGAGCAGGTCAGGCCGGTGGTACTGATCGATGAGGTGCCGTGGGGTGAGCTTGACGCGGAAGAGCTCCGCCTGCAGTGTTCCGATCCGGGATACCGGGGTATTGAACGGTTTCTGCGCCGGTCCCTGTATCAGTGGGATAATTTTCAGGTTGATATGGTTATGCTGCCCGTTTTCCGGGTAGCGAAAAAAATTAAGTCCACTGGACTCGGTATGGATGTGAAAGAAACGCGCCTTTCCGGGAATACCGGTACCGATATTGTTTCCCATGAATATACCGATCAGCTTAAGAACGAAGAAGACCTGGAAAAAATCCGGATACCGGAAATCTCTTACGACCGGGAAGGGACGGAACAGGATATGGAGATCGCGGAGGAGATCTTTAGGGGACTCCTTCCTGTAAAGCTTGCCGGTATTCAGGTGTATTACAGTATCTGGGACCAGATATCCACCCTGCGTGGCGTGGATAATCTGCTGATGGATCTTTCCCTTCGGCCGGAGTTTATGAAAAAGACCGCGGAGAAATTTGCCCGGATTGGCGAATCCCTGGTTAATCAATATGAAGAACTGGACCTGCTCGAGCCGGAAACGGTGCTGCTTCACTGCACCCCGGCGGCAACGGATGATCTTCCCGCTCCGGATTTTTCCGGCAAGGTCAGGAAAAAGGATGTGTGGGGACGGTGCCATGCCCAGATCTTTTCTGCGGTGTCTCCGGAGATGCACGACGAGTTTGACCTGGTTTACAACAGCGAACTGTTCCGGGATTTCGGCCTGGTCTACTACGGGTGCTGCGAGCCCCTGGACCGGAAAATTCCCCTGCTTAGAAAACGGTTTGAGAATCTCCGGAAAATCTCGATTACCCCATGGGCCGATCCGGAACGGGCGGCCGCGGAAATCGGCGGCGACTACGTGCTGGCGGGAAAACCGAATCCCGCTTTTGTCAATTCACCGGTATTTGACCCGAAACCGATGGAAGATGAGCTCAAGAGGTATCTTGAGGCCTGCAAACGTCACGGAACAACTTGTGAGTTCGTGCTGAAAGATATCAGTACCGTTGCCCGGAATCCCCGGAATCTTACGGAATGGGCTGAAACCGCGAAACGGGTGATTGACAAATACTTCTAAAGAGTGATTTCTCTCTTGGGAATTCCCATTTCGTAATACTCATTCAGCTCGGATTTTGTCTGTTTTCCCCGGCTTACTTGGAGTATCAGATCGAATAACTCCTGTCCCAATTCATCCAGCGGCTTTCCCCGGAAAATGCCGCTCGAGTCAAAATCGATATCATCTATCATCCGGGTGTAGGTAGCTTCGTTTCCCGTTATTTTTACGGTGGGTACCAGAGGAAATCCTACCGGTGATCCCCGTCCGGTGGAAAACAGGAAGAGGTTCGCGCCGCCGGCCGCCATCCCGGTCATCGATTCCACATCCTGACCCGGGGTGTCCATGAAGGAAAGCCCGCTTTTCCGTGCCGGTTCTCCGTATTCAAGAAAATCCACGAACGGATTCGTCCCCGCTTTATAGACGCACCCCAGAGATTTTTCTTCCAGGGTGGAAAGTCCCCCTTCAATGTTTCCGGGAGTCGGCTGGGTTCCTCTGATATCTTCTCCCGCTTTTAAAAACTCGTTTTCCACCCGCTTTACCGCGTCAATAATTTTCTGCTTAATCCGGGGAGCTCCGGTGTTGGCCATGATTGCATGCTCCGCTCCGATAAGTTCGGTGGTTTCAGAGAGAATCACTTTCGCTCCCTGTCTTACCAGTTCATCCGCCGCCCGGCCGATCACCGGATTTGCCGAAAGCCCGCTTGTTGCGTCGCTGCCCCCGCATTCCAGACCCACCGTTAGATCCTTGATTCCGCGTTCCCGGATGACCGCAGTTTTTGCGGTCCTTTCCTTGATACCCTCCGCGGCCTGAACGGCCTTCTCCATTGCCTTTTTCGATCCTCCGGCTCGCTGAATATGTATGAGTTCCACGGGTCTTCCGCTTTTTTCAATTTCTTCAGCTATCGATTCCCAGGGGGTCCCTTCACATCCGAGAGCAACCAGTACCACCCCGCCGACATTCGGGTGGGTACAGAGCTTCCTCAGTATCCAGGTCGTCCGCTTATAGTCATTTCCGATTTGACAGCATCCGCCTTTGTGACTCAAGCCCACAACCCCGTCGACTCGGAACGCGGCTTTTAATGCCAAAGGAGCAGCGCAGACCGAGGCAGGTATTATGGCGGTATAATTCCGGATACCCGCGGAGCCGTCATCTCTCATGTAGCATGGAAAAGAAATCATAAAAGATCCCCCCGGCCCCGGATACCCTGAATATTGTGAACATGGACGAGTTCCCCCGCTGATATCCGGGTCAACGCAATGCCGATGGGCTCACCGTACTTGATTATTTTATCACCCTCCCCGATATCGGAAAGGGCGGTTTTGAAGCCGAAGGGAATGTTTTCCCGTAGGAGGATGCCGTTAATCCATGAGCCTTCCGGAAGGTCCTGAAGGGCGGTGCCGACATTGTCTTTGGGGTTTAGAATAAGGATCCGCATACCGAAGATTCATCATAGAAGAACATTCCGGCGGTGTCAACAAAATATCATGTGTGATACGATACCGGGTATCAGGAGAAAATATGAACACCTATTTATTATTTGACGATTTTATCATTGATTCCTATCACGGTTTTAGAAAGAAAAACTTTAAAGCGCAAAAGACTGGTGAGTTCTACCGGGATAGAATCACCGGCGGTCATACCGTTATTCATCAGCGGGAGGAAAACCGGTATGTGCTTATTTATACGACGATAAGCAACTACTCGAGAGGCTGGGACCGGAAACCGTTCTACGCCTACAGCGGTGACGGAATAAATTTTACTCCCCAGGATTCCCTTTCGGGAATGGATGTACCGGGGAGTTTTTACGTGAACCGGGATGACCATACGGATGATCCCCGGGAGCGGTACAAGACGGTTGTAATGAAGGTGAATGAGGAGCAGGAAGCCTTGGCGGAAGGATATGTCGCGGTGAGTCCGGACGGACTGAACTGGAATACCAGTACCCCTTACCGAATAAGCAGTCACACCTCGGATACCATCAACAATATCTTTTATAATCCTGTTCTGAAAAAATATCAGATAATCTACCGGGGAGCCCACGTGGACCGCCGGATAACCGCGGTGTTTTCACAGGATCTTATAAACTGGACAGACCCGGTTCTTATCTTCTCGCCAACCCCCTTTGAGGAACCCCTTACCCAATATTACGGCATGGTGGTGTATCCGCTTCCCGGAATATTCCTGGGAGCTCTGCAGATTTATCACACCGATCCGGATGATCCTGTTTCCACGAAGATGGTGGGAAAAACCGACGCGGCTCTGGCCTACAGCTACAATGGCCTCTCCTGGTCCCGGATATCACAAGACTACTTTATCGACCGTCCTATGCCGCCGGAGTTCGGCTGCTCCGCCGTTTATCCTTGCAATATGTATGAGAGTCCCGACGGCAACCGGTGGATCCTCGGCGCCGGTGCTGTCCGGGTGGATCACGGCTGCGGATTTACTCCGGCATACCCGGACTGGGAAACACCGGAATACGCCCTGAACAATGGAAGAACGGCTCTTTGCTTCTATAGTATCCGTAAACACGGATTTACCGGAATGGAGTCCACCGGCTACAACGCCTATCTCCGCTTCAAGCGGATGCGGTTCCGGGGAGACCAGGTGACGTTCAACATCAGCGCTCCCTGCGGGTTTGTCAAGTTTCAGATCCTGGATGAAGAATACCGGAAGATCCCCGGATTTGAGTTTGCCGATTCAGTATCCTTTACCGGTGATTCGGTTAAGGTAAGCCCGCGATGGAAAGAGAAAGATCTCGCTGAACTAGCCGAGAAAAGCATATTCATTGAACTTGAATGCCGCGGCGCGGTTATTTTCGCTTTGGAAGGTAATCTCGAACCCCATCACGGTCTCCAGATCCAGAACTCGTTAGGCGCGCCTTCCGTTATAGAATGACCCCCAGGGACCAGGGTCCCAAACTGCCGGGGCTTACCGATACATCAAATCCGCCGCCGGAAGGCTCCGTTTTTACCTCCCGGGATACGGCCCGAACCACCCCGTTCAGTGAATCCTGGTTAAACATCGACCACTTTCCCGGACCTCCGGGTCCTTCGGCAGGTTAACCGCCGCGGTCAGCTCTTCCCTTCCGCGAAACTCCGGCACTTGCCGAGTTCCCGCCGCATCACTTGGGTCATTTGCTTTTTCCATTCCGGACTCCCCGGTTCTTCCGGATTATCCGGATCCAGAGGAAACTCGAAGTGCAGGGAAAGAGGACCGGAGAAACCTCCCTCGTTTAGCAAACCGCGCCACGATTTCCAATCCACCATACCTTCACCCAGGGGAACACTATCCGGGATAAAACCTCCGTTCTCTCCGGGACGCCACAACCCGTCCTTGATGTCGGCATCACCAATCCAGGGGAGCAGTATCCGAAGGCCGTTGATCCAGGATTTTCCCCCTTCCATCACCGCGTGTTTTACGTCGTATTGGCATCCGATCCAGGCCGGATCCAGGTCTTTGAGGGTGTACCAAAGGTCCCAAACGGCCGACCCGAGCCAGTTCCCGCCGTGATTCTGATAGGAGCCCCGGACGCCGGTTTTTTCATTCAGCCGGCAGAGCTGTTCCATTTTCCGGCGGAAGGTGTCCAGGTTCTCCTCCATCCCGGATGTATAGTCGTATTTTAGATAGCCCATCCGGTACCGGGTAATTTCCTGATCCGCGGCAGCCCGGAGGACCTGTTCAGCACCCGGATCATCGGCTCCGGTTATGGACGTCACCATCATGGGGCAGGTAAGCCCGGCCGCATTTATTTTTTCTACTGCCCGGGCTAGATCAGACTCCAGACTGTTTCCGGACCCGGTATCCACATGACCCCCGGGCCGCACCGTCAAATCGATTCCCGAAAATCCGGCATCGGCCGCTGTCTCCGCGGCTTCACCGATCTCCAGGCTGTGGAGATGTTTCGAAAAAATACAGTAATCGGTTACGTTAATCATAGTTTCCACGGCTCCCGGTACTCGTAAGCGAGCTGTTCGTTCGCCGCGTCACAGTTGGTGAACCGTTCCGCCCGGGCGTCCCATTCCAGGCGCTGTTTCATCTTCAGGGATATGTTCGCGAGATGGGCAAATGTGGTTGAACGGTGTCCGTCTTCGAGAGAGCAGAACGGCTTCGTGTTTTTGTCCTTGACGCAGTCGATAAAATTCCGGGCGAGATTCGCGGTGGAGTCTTCCTTGATTCCGAGATCGCCGTACGACGCGTTACCTTCGATCCTGCGTTCTTCCGCCTCTGCCAGCCGGTCCCATGTCTGAAACTGACCGGAGGGGGACGGGATGATTTTGTACCCGTCCTGATTTGCCTGTAGTACCGCTTTGGTTCCCTGCATTTCAATTTCTCCGTTGGGAATATTATGGCCGGACGATGCTTCATTGATTTGGAACTGCACAACCGCGCCGGATTCAAATTCAAACAGAACGGTCATCGTGTCGGGAATATCCCGGTCGTCGTTGACGGCGAACTTCCCGCCTACCGCGGTTACCGCGGAGGGCGCGGTTTCTCCCATGAGCCACCGGATTACATCCATGTAGTGGACGCTCCAGTTTCCCATCTGGGAGGAGTAATCGGACCACCAGCGGAAATAATACGGGGCAAGGTTGTACTGAAACGGCCGGTACGCCCGGGGCCCCAGCCACATGTCCCAGTCGAATCCTTCCGGCGGATCAGCCGGTTCCTGCCGTCCGATGCCGTCGGGAAACATGTTGCTGTTTCGGGCTGCGGAAGCGGAGACGACCTTGCCGATAAGCCCTTCCGGGACCCGTTTTGAAAGCTCCTGGTAGATGGAAGATCCCCGCCGGTTCAGGCATACCGCGCCGATACGTCCGGTTCTTTCTTCCGCTTCCACCATTTTCCGCCCTTCATCTATGGTGATGGTAAGAGGTTTCTCCACAAAAACATCTTTTCCGGCTTCAAAGGCGTGGACGGTCTGAAGGGCATGCCAATGATCCGGGGTAGCGATTACCACCGCGTCAATATCCTTCCGGTCCAAAAGATCACGGTAGTCTGAGTATGAATCCACCGTACCTTCGGTAAGATTTTTCATAGGAGGAATCCGGCCCAGGCTCAGTATCTTCTTGTCAATCTTGTCTTTCCGCCGTTCCGCGTAGGGTTTGTAGACATCACAGAAGGCAACGGGGTCCGCGTCATCCTGTTTCAGAAAGGCGTTCAGGAGCTGTTCACCCCGGTTGCCTATTCCGATAAATCCTAACCGTACTTTATCCATTTAAATCTGCTCCTCCGCGGGAAGTTCCCGCTTTATTTCATCAATCCTTAGTCCAAATCCGGGAAATTCTAAGGCTGTTTTAACATCCACTGTTCCGTCCTTCCGGCGGTACAGTCCGGGGTGTACCTTCGATTCCGGAACCGAAGCATCCGGGTAAAACTGCATGCTGTTTGTTTCCACACCCATTATCGTACCGGCGTGCCATGCCAGGAGAACATGAGGGATCTGAGCGATCATCGGGTTTGTCAGGTCCTGTACCATCAAGGTCATCCCGCGCTGTTTAGCCCAGCAGAGAGAGAGAAGGGCTCCCGTTTGGGTTTTACATGTTTTTAGAGCCACCCCGGTCCATCCCAGACCGAACCCGTATTTAACCAGTTTCCAGTCATGGGCGCTTTCATCCATAAAGAGAGGTTTCCGCGCGGAGACGCTGTGCACATCCAGGGGATGCTCAGCCAGTTCATACGGGAAGGGCTGTTCCACATAAAGCAGCATTTGATAGATCCGGGGATATTCCTCCTTGAACAGGTCCAGGATCCCGGTAACGTAGGACGGATCCTGCACCTGACAGTTAAAATCGGCGGTAAGCCAAAGGACCCCCAGGGAACTGCCGATTCTGCCCGCTTTTTCCAGTCTGCGGATATCCCACTCCCGGTCAGTTCCGGTCAGTTTGATCTTGAGACAGCGGAGGCCGTCAGTCTTTATCCAGTCCTCCAAGAGTACCGGATACCCGTCGTCCGGCTCATTTCCGGTCAGCTCACTTTTATCGAGGGGATCTTTCCCGCCGACTAAATGCCACGCCGGAAGGGTTGTCCCCTCTTTTGGGGTATCGAAATAGTCGGCCGGGAATTTATCCCTGAACAGGGAGGCGTCTTCTAAATAGGCGGAAAGATCCCGGTTCATATAGGGCGCCCGGTATGTTTCGTAAACGGGAAGTCCGTTGATGATCCCGTAGGCATCGTGGAGCGCGCTGTCCAGGGGAGAACAGCAGACCAGGGCGCCCAGGTAGGGAAGGGGTTCCTGTCCGTCTCTTTCGTTTTTGTTAAACTCCCGCAGTTCCTGTTTCAGGATCTGCTCCTGAAAATCCCATCCTATTTCCATGGGATGACCTTTTCCCGGGAAATCCCGGAATTTCCCGGCGATTCTCCGGGTGAACTGTTTCAGTACATCCATCCGGTCCTGATAGGGGAGTGCCGAAGGCCAGACCCACGGTACGCTCAGGGGAGTTTCTCCCCATCCTTGGGCGGTTTTCCCGTCTTCGGACCGGACAGTTACCCTGCACCTCGCGCAAACGGCATAGGTCAGGGTCTCGGCACCGAACTTCAAGGGCATCCGGGTTTCCACCGGGAGGAAGAAGAGGGTGACATCGGTAATTTCAATATCCCGTTTATTCATAATCGTTGCCTCCGGTAACAATCTATGTTAGCATAATCTTTAATAATGAATGAAAAAATGGCATATAATGCTGAAAACTTGTCAATTTATGATCCCTGGGCAGGTTCTGAGGTTATTATACTCTATATGGACATCCTGGGGACAGATTCAAAGCGGGAAATCCCGATCCACAGCCACGATTTTTGGCAGCTTGAAGCGGGAGTGGAAGGCAAAATTGCGGCGGATACCGGCACTGCTTTAATAACCCTTGAGCCCGGAGATATCCTGCTTCTGCCCCCGGACTGTCCCCACGGTTTTATGTATCCCGGCGGAAGCGTTAGATGGATTACGGTCAAGTTTACCTATCCTGCCCCGTCGCAAAAAAAATCGGGACTCCTTGTACCGGGGACGTCGGAATACCGCGCAGCTTTTCTTCTTGCTTCCCTGATACAGGATTCCGCCCTTGCAGGCAGCGAAGGCAGAATCGCCGCTGAAGGTCTCCTCCGGTCGATTGCCGGAGTGTGGGCCTGCCGGTACGGCAGAACGGTACATCCGATCCGCGCCGCTGTGGACAGGATGCTCGAGCAGCGGAAAGGAGGTCCCCTGACCGTGGCGGAAGCCGCGGAGGAAATTGGATGTTCCGCCGCCCACCTTTCAAGAAAATTCAGATGCGTTTCGGGAGAAACGTTAAAACGGTATATCGATTCATTCAGATGCAGTTATCTGGTTAAACAGCTTATTTACACGACCCTTACCGTGAGCGAAATAGCCTACAATACCGGGTTCCCGGATATTTATACGTTCAGCAGGTTTATAAAAGCAAAGACCGGGAAATCACCACGGCAGATTCGGAGCGGGATAAAAAAAACGCCCCGGCGGGATGCCGAGGCTGTCTGATCGGTTATTTTTTCTTAAAGCGAAAGATTCCCCAGGCGAGCCGGCCGTTTTCACCGCCTTCCACCCAATGGCGGAGTCCTTTCTTCATGTTTTCGATATATTCGTCACTGACGGCGGCGCGGATTTCTTCTTCCTGCCATTCCGTTTCCGCCAAAACCCGGCTGTAATGCAGAGTAAGCTGATCGGTATGTTCCTCAAACGAAAGCTCTTCACACCCTAACTCCCTCAGTGTGTTCCGGTAGAAGGATGGGCAGGCGAGATTTTCCAGATGGATCCGGTCTAAAATCGGCTTCAGTCCTTCCGCCGGGCAGTCGTCAGCCATCATCGGGTCGGTAAAAACCAGTTCTCCCCCCGGTTTTAACACCCGCACGGCTTCTTCCAAAACTTTTTCACGGTTCCCGCTGTGGAGAATGGCGTCTTGGGACCATACGTAATCAAAGCTTTCATCTTCAAAGGGCAGGTCTTCAAAACTCCCGTCCACCACATCAATCAGATGGTCAAGCTCCTGTTCCCGGTTCATTTCCCGGTCCCGCCGGTTTTCTACTTCGCTTAGGTTCAGCGCGGTAACCCTGGTGCCGTAAGTTTTTGCCAGGTACCGCGCGGCTCCGCCGTATCCGGCGCCTATATCAAGAACCTTTTTGTCCTTTCCGAGTCCGGAAAGCCGTTCAGCCATCCGCTGAACCGTGCTTCTGCTTGCCTCTCTTATCGGCTGATCCGGATTCTGATACAGACCGATATGGATGTCTTCTCCTCCCCATATGGTGTAATAAAAATTATCAGCGTCGCTTGAGTTGTAATATTCCCGTGACACCGCCACGGGATCGTTTGTTTTACTGCTCATAAATTATTTCTCCTTTTCAAGGTCGATCTGTTTCTCCGCCACATGCACGAAAAAATCAGGTTCTTCTTCCCGGTAGGTTTCCTGGAAATCACCGAACGTATCTACCTTCTGAAATCCCACCTCCGTGGTAAGCCGGCGGAGATAGTCTTTCCTTAGCGGAAACATGTTCAGAAAATATTCCGAACCGTCTGAAAATTTGTAGCAGAACCGTGCCAGACCGTCATCCACGTGAACCGGTTCCGCGGAGACGTCATCGCCGCAGTAGTAGTAGGTGTGCTTACACTCAAATCCGCAGTCTAAAATCGTGTCGTAATTCCGCTGGTCGATGATAAGGATTCCGTCGTGCTTGAGCATGGCGTAGAATTCCGCCAGGGCTTTTCTCCGGTCACGCTCACTGAATAAGTGGGTGAACGAGTTGCCGAGACAGACGATCGCGTCGTATTCACCGTGGACGTCGCGGTTTAAGCAGCGCCAGTCTGCCTGAACTGTCCGCATGATGAAGCCTTCCCGGCGGGCATTCTCAAAGGCCCGGGCGAGCATCTCGGCGCTTCCGTCGGCGCTTACCACGTCAAATCCGGCCTTCAGAAGGCTGACCGAGTGAAACCCGGTGCCGGTAGCGACATCCAGGACCGATTTTGCCCCGTACTGCTTCAAGATATCGATAAAAAATGATCCTTCCCCTGCGGCCCGGGTATCCCAGTCGATAAGATCATCCCATTTTTCCACAAAGGTTTCTATGTATTCTTCCTGATAGTGATCGGATTCTCTTGTTTTTACCGGATCCGGTCCGAACTGCTGTTTCTTCACTGTTGACATATCCTGCTCCTTTAGTATTTATAATGATCCGGTTTGTACGGACCTTTCCGGGGAACGCCGATGTAGTCGGCCTGTTCCGGAGTAAGTTCAGTTAAATGGGCGCCGATCTTTTCCAGATGAAGCCTGGCGACTTCTTCATCAAGTTCCTTGGGTAGACGGTAGACGCCGATTTGTCTATCCGACTTCCAGAGGTCAATTTGCGCCAGGGTCTGATTTGTAAAAGAGTTGGACATTACGAAACTTGGGTGTCCTGTGGCGCATCCAAGATTGACCAGTCTCCCCTCGGCGAGGAGAAAGATGCTGTGACCGTCTTTGAAGGTGTACTGATCGGTCTGGGGTTTTATGGTTTTCCGGGTTACTTCATCACTTTCGTTTAGAGCTTCAACCTGGATTTCATTGTCAAAGTGTCCGATGTTGCAGACGATAGCCTGGTCTTTCATGTTTTTCATGTGTTCAAAGGTGATAACATCTCTATTGCCCGTAGCAGTAACGAAAATGTCTCCCTCCTTAAGGGCTTCATCAATCGTTACAATTCGGTATCCCGCCATGGCAGCTTGGAGCGCGCAGATCGGATCAATTTCGGTAATCAGTACGTTTGCCTTGAGCGAGGCCAGTGCCTCTGCTGATCCCTTCCCGACGTCTCCGTAGCCGCAGACCACCGCGGTTTTACCGGCGATCATCACATCGGTTGCCCGTTTAATTCCGTCCACCAGGGATTCCCGGCAGCCGTATACGTTATCGAACTTGGATTTGGTTACCGAGTCGTTTACGTTAATGGCGGGCACAAGCAGGGTTCCCTCTTTTTCCATCTGATAGAGTCGATGAACTCCGGTGGTGGTTTCTTCGGAGACTCCTTTCCATTCTTTTACAACACGGTGCCAGAAATCTGGATCTACTTTCTGCGTCTCTTTCAGAATTTTATTAACGATCTGCAGTTCCTTGTTGTCGGTAGGTTCGTCCAGGATAGAAGGGTCTTCCTCTCCCTGATATCCCCGGTGGATCAGCAGGGTAGCATCGCCGCCGTCATCTACGATCAGATTCGGACCGGTGCCGTCGGGCCAGGTCAGGGCCTTCTTGGTGCACCACCAGTACTCTTCCAGGGTTTCCCCTTTCCAGGCGTATACCGGAATTTCCCCGGCAGCACATGCCGCCGCTGCCTGATCCTGAGTCGAAAAAATATTACAGGAAGCCCAGCGGACATCCGCGCCTAATTCCTTGAGGGTTTCCATTAGCACGGCGGTCTGAACCGTCATGTGGAGGCTGCCGGTAATCTTGGCGCCTTGAAGCGGCTTTTCCGCAGCGTATTTTTCCCGGGTCGCGATCAGACCGGGCATTTCCTTCTCCGCGATTTCTATTTCCATCCGCCCGCTGTCGGCCATGCCGATGTCTCTGACCCTGTACGGTGTACTGTCCTTTATTTTTGCTTCTGTTGACATTGTATTCTCCTTATGAGTGCTGCTGTATTTTCGAGCCTTTTCCGACATTCTGCTGAAGCGGTTTGATTTTGTCGGTACGTTCCCATATAAATTCATCTAATTCTCTGCCGAAGTGACCGTATACCGATGTTTTACTGAATATAGGCCGGGTAAGCTCGAGGGTATTGACGATGCCGGCCGGTGTCAGATCGAAGGCTTCCGCCGCGGCCGCTTCAATTTCTGATTCCGGAACCTTCCCGGTGCCGAATGTATCCACTCGGATGGAAACCGGATAAGGTACGCCGATAGCGTATGCCAAGGCCACTTCCGCTCTGTCGGCCAATTCCGCGGCAACGATATTTTTGGCTACATACCGGGCCATATAAGCCGCGGAGCGGTCCACCTTGCTCGCGTCCTTTCCGGAAAAAGCGCCTCCGCCGTGCCGTCCCATTCCGCCGTAGGTATCCACGATTATTTTCCGTCCGGTCAGTCCGGAATCGCCGTGGGGCCCGCCTACAACAAACCGTCCGGTGGGATTGATGAAAAACTGAGTGTCCGGGTGGAGGAGGTCCGATTTTTCCAGGACCGGCCGGACGATTTCTTCTATTATAGTCGTCTTAATAGTATCGTATGACACTTCATCATCATGCTGATGACTGACCACTACCGTGTCTATCCCGACAGGCCGGTCATTTTCGTACCGCATGGTTACCTGGCTCTTTGAATCGGGTCGGAGCCAGGAGATGTCATTATTCTTCCGCAGCTCCGCCGCTCGGAGCAGAATCTGATGGGCGTAGGTAATCGGCGCCGGCATCAGTTCCGGGGTTTCGTTACACGCGTACCCGAACATCATGCCCTGGTCGCCTGCCCCCTGCTCCTTGAAGAGTCCTTCTCCGTCGGAAACGCCCTGGGATATGTCGGGGCTCTGGGAGTGGACCGTGCTCATAACCGCCATGCTGTCGGCATCGAGACCGTATTCGGGATTGGTGTATCCAACATTCCGGGCGACTTCCCGGGCTATTTCCTGGAACTTGATCGTTCCTTTGGTAGTAATTTCTCCACCGATAAGGATCATTCCGGTGGTAGTAAATGTTTCGCAAGCCACCCGGGAGAGGGGATCCTCTTTCAGACATGCGTCTAATACTGCGTCTGATACCTGATCGGCTAGTTTATCGGGATGGCCTTCGCTTACCGATTCTGATGTAAATAAATATTCTTTCGACATTCTGATACTCCTTCTTGTCTCTCCTGTCTCTCCTTAAATAAAGGTGGACATTTATCATTGATTCGTGTTAAAACAATTTGAATAGAAATATTTCGTACAGAAAACATTACAGCACATAATAATTTTTTATTCAACACCAAGAAGGAAAAAAATCAGATTAGCATGAAATTTAGTTTGACCAACCAATCTTCATGGGGTAATAATTACTTTATGACTGAGCAAGATTCCGCAGGCAATTCCGCGTTACTTGATCCTCTTTTTATTCAGGTAACTAAAAGACTCAGGCAGATCACCCATGAACTGAACACATATTCCAAATATCTGCAGGAACATTTCGGCATAACCATCCCTCAGCTCATCACTTTGCGGGAAATTTATGAGCACGGCCCCCTCTCTTTCAGCGAACTTACCAAGATATTGTCCCTCAACAACAGCACCGTTACCGGAATTGTAGACCGTTTGGAGAAGCACAATTTGGTCCGGCGTACCCGGACCTCCAGGGACCGGCGGCGGATCGATGTGGTTATCACGCAGGAAGGAACCGACTTCCTTACCAATGCTCCTCCTCCGATACAACCCGGTTTTATACAGGGGCTCGAGGAAATGAGCAGGGAGGAAGTTGATAAAATTCTCTCTTCTGCTGACGCTATCCTGGAGCTGCTCCGGCGTCCGGTAGAGGGAACTCCGGAAACTCCGCCGTCAGGTAAGTGGGAATAGCCAAAGACCTTCATTGCCGCCGCGCCCTTCCCTCCCGGTTCCTGTTCCGGGCCGGTTTCTGATATAAAAATTAAAAAGGAGAAAAATTGGAGATGGAACTACGGCAGGTACAGCTTCTAAAATACGGATGGAAATTTTTCCGGGGCGCGGCTCCGGGTGCGGAAAACGAAAGGTTTGATGATTCCGGGTGGGAAACGGTGCGGGTGCCCCATGACTGGGCGATACGCGGACCGTTCAGCCGGGAGAATGATCTCCAGCGGACGTCGGTAATGGAAGACGGAGTCGTCGGAGATCAAGTACACACCGGCCGCACCGGCGCTCTTCCGATTACCGGCACCGGATGGTACCGTAAGGTGTTGAATATTCCCGCTGAAATGAAGGGTAAACGGATCTTTTTGGAATTTGACGGGGTGATGAGCAACAGCACGGTGTATCTAAACGGAACCGCTGTTGGCGGACGGCCCTACGGGTACAGCTCCTTTACTTGTGACATCACCGAATCAATCCGATTTACCGGGGAAAACCTGCTGGCGGTGAAGGCTGAACCGCAGCCCTTTTCCTCCCGGTGGTATCCCGGAGCAGGTATCTACCGGAATGTACGGCTAACCGCGGTTGATCCGGTATACGTTCCCTATTGCGGCACGTATATCACAGTGCCGGAGATCGGCACGAAAAACGCCCGGGTTCATATCGAAACAGAAGTGGTTAACCAAAAAAACCGCCCCGTCGAGGCGTCTCTCGATATTTCCATCATCGATCCCGATGGTGTTCCTGCCGCCTCGGCGGCGGTGACATCCCGGGCAGAGCAGGACCATGTTTTTGTATTGGATATTGATATCCGGAACCCCCGGCTCTGGGATACCGGTAAACCCGATCTCTACACTGCCGTAATCACGGTGAAGGCGGACGGAGAGCCTTCAGATGAGTACAAAACCAGTTTCGGTATCCGGTCCATCGCCTTTGACGCGGAAAGGGGATTCCGGCTGAACGGCCGCTCCCTTAAATTAAAGGGGGTATGTCAGCACCACGACCTTGGTGCCCTCGGCGCCGCCGTAAACATCCGGGCTTTAGAGCGGCAGCTCGAGATTCTCCGGGAAATGGGATCCAACGCGGTCCGGACAAGCCATAATCCCCCGGCCCCGGAGCTCCTCGATCTGTGCGACCGGATGGGATTTCTGGTGATCGACGAAGCCTTCGACGAGTGGCGGAAGGGTAAGGTCGGAAACGGGTATCACCGTTATTTTGACCAATGGGCCGAACGGGATCTCCGGGATATGATACGCCGGGACCGGAACCATCCTTCCGTTATCATGTGGAGTATCGGGAACGAGATCCGGGAGCAGGAGTCCGCCGATGGGGCCGAAACGGCGCGGTTTCTGACCGGAATCTGTCATCGGGAGGATCCAACCCGGCCGGTGACGGCAGGTTTTAACAACCCCCGGAAAGCAATTCCGAACGGGCTTCCCGATGCCGTGGATATCCCGGGATGGAATTACGGGTGCGGATCTTACGCCGAATTCCACCGGGAGCATCCGGAATGGATAGCCTACGGCAGCGAGACCGAATCGTGTATCAGCTCCCGGGGAGAGTATTTTTTCCCCGCGGCGGAAGAAAAAGAACCGGTTCCGCGGCCGAATCTCCACGTTTCCTCTTACGATCTCGCGGCGCCTCCCTGGGGTTATCCTCCGGAGTACGAATTCCGGGCGCAGGATGAGCTCCCGTACATTCTCGGCGAATTTGTCTGGACCGGGTTCGATTATTTGGGCGAACCGACGCCGTACCGGGAGGAATGGCCCAGCCGGAGTTCCTACTTCGGGATTGTGGATCTGGCGGGCATACCAAAGGACCGTTACTACCTGTACCAAAGTGTGTGGACCGATAAGGATGTGCTCCATCTGCTCCCCCACTGGAACTGGGAAGGGAGGGAAGGAGCGGTGATACCTGTCCACTGCTACACCGGTTTTCCCCGGGTAGAGTTGTTCCTGAACGGCCGTTCCCTCGGAGTCCGGGAGAAGACCCGGGACAAACTGTTCGGCCGGTACCGGCTCATCTGGGACGATGTCGTCTACGAACCCGGTGAACTTAAGGCCGCTGCGTATGACGCCGCCGGCAATGAGCGGCTGGTCAGGACGGTGAAAACCGCGGGTCCTGCCGACGGTATCGGGATGAACCCGGACCGCTCCGTTATCCTGGCCGATGGAGATGACCTCTCCTTTGTCACGGTCTCTTTCCTGGACCGGGAGGGAAACCTGTGCCCCCGGGCGGATAACCTGGTACAGTTTTCCTTGTCCGGACCGGGAGAGATAGCGGGAGTGGATAACGGCGATCAGACCAGCCTTGAACCGTTTCAGGCCGACCGGCGGAAAGCCTTTAACGGCATGTGCGTTCTTATCGTCCGGTCATTGAAAGGGGAAACCGGTGAAATACGGGTTACCGCTTCAGCTCCGGGGCTGTCTTCCGGGACGGCTGTTATTTTATCCGGGGTCTAACAGCAGCGGGAAGTTGAAGAGGTTGCCGAAACAGGTGTCGACGCGGTGGTGCTTCTTACAAACACCTTCGCCGGTCCCGGGGAAGGTGATGAGTGATCAGACAGTTCCGGAATTTCTCCCGATTCTTTGAAGACATGATACGGACCCTTTAACACCCCGAATCCCATAAATAAAGCCGGAATAGCCGGGATTACCCCGGTCACGGCACAAGACAGTTCTTCCCCTTCCCGATTAAATCGGTTCTTCCCGCTTTTCTGAGTGCTTCCCGTACCTTTTTCCGGTTCCGGGGATCGTTGAACTGAAGAAGGGCGCGCTGTAGGCCGCGTTCCCGCTCACTCCGGGGCACATAAACTTTTTCTCCGTTCCGCGGATCAATACCGGTGTAATACATACAGGTGGAGAGGGTGCCCGGAGTGGGATAGAAATCCTGAACCTGCTGGGGAATAAAACGGGTCTTTTTCAGGTATACGGCTAATTCGACGGCCGCCTTAAGGTCCGATCCTGGATGGGCCGAGATGAAATAGGGGAGTATGTACTGCTTTTTCCCGAGCCGCCGGTTTTCTTCGCTGAAGTGTTTCCGGAAAGCATCATAAACACCGATTGACGGTTTGCCCATCCGTTCGAGCACTTCCGGGGAAACATGCTCCGGGGCGACTTTAAGCTGACCGCTTACATGATGGGCGCAGAGTTCCCGCAGAAACGTCCGGGAAGGATCAGCTTCAAGGTAGTCATACCGGATACCGGACCGGATAAACACGTTTTTTATCCCTGGAACCCCGCGAAGGCTTTTTAAGAGATCAACGTAGTCCGAATGATCAGCTTTCATGGCCGGGCAGGGCTCCGGATACAGGCACTGCCGGTCCGGACAGGTGCCTTTAGTCTCCTGCTTCCGGCACGCGGGAATCCGGAAGTTAGCGGTCGGTCCCCCCACATCGTGGATGCTGCCTTTAAATTCGGGATGCCCGGTCAGAGTTTCCGCTTCCCTTACGAGTGATTCTTTTGTCCGCGCCTGGATATGCCGTCCCTGATGGAACGTTAGTGAACAGAAACTGCAGTCACCGAAACACCCCCGGGAAGAAGCAAGGCTGAACCGGACCTCCTGTAGCGCGGGAATCCCGCCCTGATCCGTGTATGACGGATGGGCATTCCGGGTAAAGGGGAGTTCGTAGATCCGGTCCAGCTCCTCGGGAGACAAAGGAAGAGCGGGCGGGTTCTGCACCACCGACCCTTGGGGGAGAGGTTCGATCAGGGGTTTTGCGGTAATGGGATCGGTATTCCGGTACTGAATCCGGGTGTGCTTAAGGAACGCTTGCTTGTCTTCCCGGACCGCTTCGAATCCGGGGAGCACCATTGCCTGGGGAATAAACGCCGGATTTGCCGGATCCGTCAGCTCCTCGGCAGAGGCCGGACTCCGGAATACGGTGCCCCGGATGTCGTTCAGGCCGGAGATGTCTTCGCCCGATGCCAGCCTGCGGGCGGCCTCCATGATTTGCCGTTCCCCCATCCCGTACACCAGAAGATCAGCTTTCGCGTCGGCGATAACCGGGCGCCGGACCGAATCGGACCAGTAGTCGTAATGGGAAAGCCTGCGCAGGGAAGCCTCAAGTCCCCCGATAATTACCGGCACTCCCTTGTAGGCTTGTCGGGCCATTCCTGTGTAAACCAGTATTGCCCTGTCGGGGCGCTTACCGCTCCTCCCCCCGGGAGAATATGCGTCTTCCCGCCGGGGCCGTCTGTTCGCGGTGTAATGATTCACCATGGAGTCCACATTTCCGGAGGTGATGAGAAATGCCAGTGCCGGTTTTCCCAGGACCCTGAACGATTCCACATGTCTCCAGTCGGGCTGGGGAATAATGCCGACCCGCCGGCCCTCCGCTTCCAGAATCCGCCCGATCAAAGCGGGTCCGAAACTGGGATGATCGGCGTAGGCGTCACCGCTGATGATAATGAAATCAAGCTCCTGCCATCCCCGCTGCTTCATCTCCCTTTTGGTTGTCGGTAAAAAACGGTAATTCATCCCTGTTTTTCCGGTGCTTTCCAGGTAAATGCCGGTTCGGTCTCCGGGAACGGGCTTTCGGTAAAGGACCTGTCAGGCGACCGCTCCTGCAGATGCCGGTCGGCGAAATCGAGAAAAGCGGTCCAGTCCTCATGGGTGTGGGCGTGGGTTCCGGAACGGTAGAAATGGCCTATCTTCTCCCCGGCACCCAGAAACCGGTATACCTCCCGCGCCGCGGTTATGCTCTGCCATGAACCTTTTGGGTTCGCCCATAAATCACCGTATGCCTGAGAAGTGAAGAAAGGACGGGGCGCGGCTGATGATATCAGGAAGTGCTGATCGAAGGGGAGGGCTGCTTCGTTTTCTTTATACTGATCAATACCGCGGCCGAACCAGTACGGCACCTTCCCCAGAATGTCGGATAACAGTTCACAGTCCTTTCCCTGGAAGAGGAAACTCCCGGTACCGCCGCATCCTCCGGCGTTGCATCCGGTAAGGGCGATCCGCGGGTCCGAAGCTCCAGCCAGAAGCGATGTTTTCGCTCCCCGGGAGTGACCGACCACGGCAATACGGGAAGCATCAATTTCTTCAATCTGCTCTAACGCGTCCACCGCCCGGTGATATCCCCATGCCCATGCTGCTATGGCGCCGAAACCCTCTTCCGGATAGACCCGGTACAGACCGGTATCCCTGCTGTTTGTGTACATATCGGGAACGATTTCGGTCCTGCTGAATACCGCGAGAGCATATCCGCGGTCTAGGATTTCCTTCCGGAGAATGTCGGTTATATACAGCCAGCATCCGTCTCCGCAGAGTATTACCGGTACCGGGACGTCCCGTTCCGGCAGGTGCACGTCCAGCCGGAAATGGAAGGACCGGTCATCTCCGTGAACCAGCCGGTACTGGGTATATCGGGTACCCGGAAACCATTTCGGCTTGTTGGGATGAAGGGGTTCAACTACAGTCGCGGAGGGAGCAGGGGGTAATCCGCCGTATTCGGTCTCGATAATTCGGCTGAGGATTTCTTTCCGCCGGCTTTCCCATTCTGTTTTTGCCGTTACCCGGGTTTTATCAGATCGCGTAAACGGATCGGGAAGCGGTTTTACAATGATTTCATTATGACCCATCAGTCTATAGATAGTACGTAAAAATTGTATCAGTGACAAGTGAGGTTCCGTATATATAAAAAAAGTTATATGATCTGATCAGGAGCTGTAACATGATAAACCGTGCATCAGAATTGATCCGCCGGCTTGGGCTAAAACCCCATCCCGAAGGAGGATATTACGGTGAGGTTTACCGGGCGCATCAGAAGGTAATAACCGAAGGTAAAACGGAACGGACCGCCCTGACCACAATCTTTTTTCTCCTTGCAGCAGGACAAAAAAGCGCGTGGCACCGGGTGACCGGTGAAGAAGTTTGGCATTATTACGAAGGCGATCCGTTAGAACTGTATCAGGCTGATCCAGATTTAAAAAGTCACTCAGTTTCCCGAATCGGACCGACAGGAGATGATGTCAGACCGGCTGCGGTTGTTCCCGGGGGATATTGGCAGGCAGCCCGGACGACCGGAGATTACACGTTAGCCGGGTGTACCGTGGGGCCGGGTTTCGAATTCGAGGATTTTATGCTGCTTCGGGATGATCCTGAAAAAAGCACCCGGTTTTTCACCCGGTATCCTGAAACGAAAGAGTTTCTATAAGCGGTATGAACCGGAAAATCCATTTAGCCCTGTCACTGTATCTTCCAGTCTTCCTCTTTAGTTTCGTCCGCGGCCTAATCCTCCCGGTAATACCGCTATTTGCCGGTTCCCTGGGGGCAGCCTTGGGCACGGTGGGCATCATTGCCGCGGCTTACGGTTTCGGGGCGCTGGTAATGGATCTTCCCTCGGGATTTATCGTTTCCCGGCTGGGACCGGCTGCTTCCATGACTGTAGGATTCTGCGGTATGGGAATGAGCGCCCTGGGGATGGCATTAGCTCCGGGGCCGCTGTCTCTGGGTTTATTCCATTTCGGTTCCGGCGCCTTTCTCGCTCTATGGAATGTTTCCAGAATGAGTTACATGAAATCGGTTCTTCCGGTTGAACAGCGCGGAAGAGCGTTGTCCTTGATGGGAGGAGTGCTCCGGATTGGAACCTTTGTCGGACCCATCGCGGGCGGGTTTACGGCTGAATTAGCAGGATATCCCTCGGTCTTCCTGCTCCAGACTTTCTTGCTGCTTACCGCGGCGGGAATCACGGTTATCATGCTGCCCCGGCGGACGAGAACAGCATCGGCCGAAGCGAATGCTGCTCTAAAAAAAGCCGCCGGGGGTGTTTTTTTAAAGCAGCTGCTTAGCAGCAGGAAAGTCCTCTTAACCGCGGGAGGAGCGATGATCGCCCTTCAGTTCCTGCGGGCGGCCCGGCAGCTGATCTATCCTTTGTGGGGGGAATATATCGGCATCACGGTAGGTGAAACCGGACTCATAATGGGTATTTCCAGCGGAATTGAGCTCGCGCTTTTTATTCCCGTCGGATTTATAATGGACCGGAAGGGCCGGAAGTGGACGGCGGTGCCCTGCATTCTTGTTTTGGCTTTTTCTTTTCTGCTTCTTCCCTTGGCCGGCGGATTCTGGACCATGCTGATGGTGGGATTAACGGCCGGGCTTGGAAACGGATTAGGAGCCGGAATCAATATGACCTTTGGAAGCGACCTTTCTCCCCGAAAGAATCCGGAACAGTTTCTCAGTCTGTGGCATTTCCTGTCGGACGGGGGACGGACCCTGGCACCTGTTGTCGCCGGAAGTCTTGCCGCGGTAATAGGACTTGTCTCCGCGTCATTCGTGGTTGCGGTTGTCGGCGGAATCGGCGCGGGAGTAATGGCGTTTCTTGTGGCTGAGCCGCTCAAAAACCATAGCCGATAAGGAGGATGAATGGAAACGAATATACTGGCCTTTGTCGGAGATACACATATTGCACCGGGGGAAAGCGGAGCCGACCGGGCTCAGAGTGATTCGGACCGTCCCGCCCGGCGGAGGGATCATCTTCTTAAGGCTTTATCACAGATTAAACAGGCTGCTCCCGCCGCTGTCTTCTTCGGGGGCGATAATACGAATCAGCCTCTGATTCGACCCGGTTACGCGGAAGCTCTCCTGTCTCTCCTGTCAATTTTAAGGAATGACCGCAGCGATTTCGGCCACACTCCGGTTAAGTTCATACCGGGGAATCATGATGTCGGTTCAACTGTGGGCTGGCACCATCATGATCCCGCGGGGATGAAGCAGTCGGTCCATGAGTTCCGCCGCAGTTTTGGACCGGATTACTGGGTGCATGAGTCGGCCGGTTTTAAAATCATCGGAATAAATTCCCAGGTTTTAGGTTCTTCTTTGGCTGAAGCCGAGGAGCAGGCCGCCTGGCTTTCGGCCGTGTTGAAGAAACCGTCGGAGTCGCCGCGGGCCGTTTTTCTGCACACCCCTCCCTATTTAAAAGGATGGGATGATGACTTCAGTGACGGCTCTGAACAGATGTGTCTGAAGCCCGAGGCCAGGCATCAGCTAAAACAGGTACTTCTGAAAAATCCTCCTGAACTCCTGATATCAGCGCATGTCCACCGGTATTGGCTGAGAAAAGAGCCCCTCTGGTGGTGGCTCGGAGTTCCCGCCACCGCCCTGCCGCTAAGCGAGATGGCGGCGGTGCCCGATCATAACGTACCCCGGGGTGAAGATTCTCTCGGCTGGGTATCCCTCAGGCGGACTGGAAAATCGTGGAAAGCTGAACTCCGCCGGATAAAACCCGGCTAGGAATATGATACCCTCTTCCGGTCTTTTTTTCCCTTAATCTTCGTTCCTTCGGCGAGGCTGAAGTATTCCGCCGGAAGCGGAGCGACAGGAACCGTCGGTTTCTCCGGTATCCGCTCCAAAAGATGATGACCTGGCTGCTTATCCTCCGGAATAAGATCGGCCGGTTCAAAACCGTACTTTTCGGCTAAGTGATTATACGCGGACTCGGAGAGGGTGATGCCGTGGAAGTGCATCATCCTGGTCAGGAGCTTTTTGAGCTGGCTTGTTTCGTCATAGGAAATCTCATCGATCATGGATTTAGCCCATTCGATTTTTACTTTCGCGGTAAGATTCGGATCCAAAGCAAAGAGGAAGGGGCTGCCCGAACTTTCTATGGTATGCTGAACGGCGAACCTGTCCAGCTTCAGTTCCCGGGAAAGAAGCCGGCCGATCTCCACGGCAGTTTCCTTTATTTTGGTAATCCGTTCCTGCCGGAACATCTCCTCTTCCTGGTCCTTCCGGGTGCCGGGTTTGTGCTGAAGCCACCAGGTTTCGTCGAATATGCCGAAAAATTCGCTGATGAACGCGAGGCGCCGTTTTTCGGGAAGGCTGATGCTCCGGCGGGTTATCTTGACACCTCCCCGGAAACGGGTCGAAAGGGGACGGACCACGGTTTTCCCCGGAACGCTGCTGTTGTTCCGTTTCGTGTCATACTCCCGGCATCGGGTCTGCAGGATTTCGAGCCGCTCTTTAACCCGGCGGTCATTCTGTTCCAGCCGCTTATGCAGGTTCAGCACTTTCCTTAATTCGGCTATCTTTTCCGGAGCCTTTCCGGAAGACACATCCTGATAAAGGGATTCAAGATTTGTTCTGACATGGGAATAGATGGACGGAGAGTTTTTCAGGACCGGACTGAGGGAGGACAGGGCCGTACCGTATCCCCGGGATGCCAGATAATTTGATAAAATTCTCAAGGCGCTGTTACGCCGGTAAGCTGCCGCCCGGTAGTTTCTCATTGCCTGATCGATCCTCCCGGCCTGTTCGAGGATTGCTTCTTTCCCTTCGAACCGGAGGTGAAACGATGGGTATTCCTGACCGGCGATAAGTTCAAACCCCAGGGTCAGCATCTCTTCCGCGTCGGTAAGGAACATCAGATCAAGATTCCCCTCTTCCGAAGCGGCAAGTACCCGCTGGATAAATCCCCTGGTGCGTTCTCTCCCGGTTTTTTTACTGGGAAGAATTCCGCCGAAACGGCCGCAGAGGAGCCGGGCTAGATCGGGAAAGCCGTTTTCGAGTTTCGAGCAGCTTTTTCGAAGCCTCCCTTCAGCCTTCGCGTATTCATCTCCCACCTTGGCCGACAGGCCCTGGCTTCGATACAATTCAATTTTCCTCGCGGCGGCTCCGAGGCGGCTGTCACCGGTTATCACGGTAACAGCGGTTTCGACCGAATCTCCCGGCGCGTCGGGATTTTCCAGCATGAATCGGGCGGCCACAAGATCCCGGTCCCTTCCGGTATACTGCTCCAGCTGTTCATCCCGGATGTTCATGATCAGATCGGGAAGTCGGCCCAGGACCAGTTCCATTTTATTGCGGAGCTGTTCCAGCCGGGTTCCCCGGGTTACGGAATACAGAAACTGCACAATGAGAGAAGCGATTCCGGCGATCACCGTGTACACCGCGAAATAGTAAAACAGGGCCCGCGGGGCCGACTGCCCGTACCCCAGGAGGTATCCGCCCTGGAGGGCCAAATAGGTCACCGGTCCCGCGGTCCACGCGAGTTTGAGCACCGTTTTTCCGAAGGACTCTTTCCGCGCGGCGTCTTTCAGGATCTGCCTCACTGTATCATACCCGCCCCCGGGGGCAGGTTTTTTCTGGGTATTCTTCATTGCTGTTTATACAAACCTTGTAATATCGGGTTCACTGAAAATGACTGAAGCCTGTTCTTCCAGATCCTCCAGCTCTTTTATCCAGAATGCCTTGCTTCCCCAGGAAGGAAACGCGGCGCTGAAACCCGCGTCGTTCCGCTGCCGGGCGCACCATGCCAGGTAGTATATCATCCGCATAAACCTGAGCGGCTCAATCAGTCTTAGTTCCCTTAGGTCGAAATCCAGAAACTCCCGGTAGCCGGTAAGGAGCAGAGAGAGTTCGGTGACGGCGTGCTGGGCATGATCGGGAAGGAGCAGCCAAAGATCCTGAACGGCCGGTCCCCGCATCATGTCATCAAAATCGATCAGCAGTAATCCTTCTCCCGGCCGGTCGAGGATATTTCCCCGGTGACAGTCTCCGTGAAGCCGTTCCAGCCGGATATCCTCAAAAAGGGGGACGATCTGGTTTAGTACCTGTCCGGTGATCCGTTCAAAATCTCCGGTGCAGTCGGGGTGAATCAGACCTTCATCCAGCAGCTCTGCTATGTACCGGGCGGTGGTTTCCCCGGGAGCGCAGATTAACCGGCCGGGAGCCCTCCGTTTTCGTCCGGCGGTATGCATCCTTCCCACCAGACGTCCCAGGCGGAGCCAATCATCATCGGTGTTGATATCGAAATTCCGTCCGGCCCGTTTGGGAAACACCGTAAAGTAGAAGGATGTTTCACCTTCCGGAGTTACCGCTTCGGCTTCAAAAAGTGTTTCTCCATCATCGTCTTTAATCGGAACGGCAACAGGAATTTCATCATCATCCAGATCCAGAATGAACTGATGCTCATCCAGCAAGGCGTCTTCCTGCCATCTCCCGGGCCGGTAAAATTTCGCGACCAATCCCCGCCCTTCATCATCGGTGAGTCCGTACACTCTGTTTATATAGCTGGGGTAGGGAACGATCGTTCCGTAGAGTTTTATATCAAGGATCTGTTCTACCGCGGAAATAACCACTTCCGGGGCAAGACAGTCAAAAACGCCTGTTGTCATTTTAAAGCTCCTACTTAAGATAATGTACTATAAATCTATTTTGTTGTTGAGCACAGGACGGTTCCTGGATCAGCAAATCCCGGTCAACTCCTTTTGTGATTAAGAAAAGGCCATAATTTCAT
>CAYLLE010000012.1:0-50091 GCA_964384485.1 uncultured Spirochaetales bacterium
AAGGGGCCGGTTAAATACCGGTTCGGTACAATAATCCGGGAAGTGAGAGAGCGGAAAGGTCTGACATTGGCCGCACTCGCCGGAGGAGCCGGAATCAGTGTGAGTCTTGTAAGCCAGATAGAGCGGAATGTAGTATCGCCCTCCATCGATACCCTGCTCAAACTGGCCGATGTGCTAGAGATCGATCTGGACTATCTTTTCAAGGATTACCGACGGAACAAAAAGGTAAGGGTGCTTCGTTCGGGAGAAGGAAGAACAATAACCGATCCTTCAGGAGTTGTTTACCGGCAGCTTTCTATCCTGGAAGAGAAGGAAAAATACGGGATAGAGGCGGTACTTCTTGAGGTACCCCCCGGAAAGGGGAGCGGTTCCCGGGAGTTCGGACATCCCGGAAAAGAAATGGGAATAATCCTGGAAGGACAGGGCAGGTTTACCTATGGTGAAACCCGGGAAGACCTCCACCCATGGGATACCGTATCTTTTGATTCGGATATTCCCCACACTTTTCTTAACACAGGCAGTAAACCATTAAAGGCGGTCTGGATACTCACTCCGCCTAAGAATAAACAAGGAGGAACGTTATGGGAAAGACGTTAGCGGAAAAATTATTCGATGCCCACCGGGTAGACACTCCCTTTGAAGGAGTTTCGGTACTCTCTCTGGATACAGTATTCTGTCATGAGATTACCACTCCGGTGGCTATCAATGATTTAATTACCCGGGGAAAGGACCGGGTATATGATCCGGGGAAGATAAAAGCGGTGATTGATCATGTTACTCCGGCTAAGGATTCAAAAACAGCTGAACAGGGAAAAATTCTCCGGGACTGGGCCGGACGGCACGGCATCAAAGACTTTTTCGACATTGGGCATAACGGAGTCTGCCACGCCCTGTTTCCCGAGAAAGGTTTTGTCAGACCCGGATATACCCTGATCATGGGTGATTCTCATACCTGCACCCACGGCGCTTTCGGAGCCTTCGCGGCGGGGGTGGGTACCACCGATTTGGAGGTGGGGATACTGAAGGGGGTGTGCGCGTTTAAAGATCCGGTCTCCATGAAGGTCACTGTCCGGGGAACTCTGCCGAAAGGAGTGTTTGCCAAGGATGTGATTCTGATGGTGATAGGCAAGATCGGAGTCAACGGCGCGACAAACCGGATCATCGAATTCGCCGGTCCCGCCGTGGAGGCCATGGATATGGAATCCCGGATGACCCTCTGCAATATGGCAGTGGAAGCCGGAGGTACATCCGGTATTTGTGCTCCCGATATGGTTACGGTGAATTATTTGTGGGATTATATAAAGTACGATTATCCCTCTAAAGAAGCGGCTCTGGAAGATTATTCCAAGTGGTTTTCCGATGCGGACGCGGAATACGCGGAGGAAATGGAAGTTGATGTATCCGGTCTCGTTCCGATGACCACATTCGGACACAAGCCGGATCAGGTTAAACCCGTGGAAGAAATGGCGGGTACAGAATTGGATCAGATCTACATAGGATCGTGTACCAACGGAAGATTTCAGGATCTGAAGGAAGCCGCGGCGATCATGAAAGGGAAGAAGGTTTCTGAATCCGTACGGGCCATCCTGGCACCGGCTACTCCGGATGTCTATAGACAGGCCTTGAAAGAGGGGCTGATGGATATCTTTATGGATGCCGGATTCTGTGTAACCAACCCGACCTGCGGAGCATGTTTGGGAATGAGCAACGGGGTGCTCGCTGACGGAGAAGTTTGCGCTTCCACGACAAACCGGAACTTCGCGGGCCGTATGGGAAAGGGGGGCACGATCCACCTGATGAGTCCTGCGTCGGCTGCCGCCGCGGCAGTTGAAGGGGTAATAACAGATCCGCGGAAATATCTGTAGGAGGAATATGATGAACAAATTTCATGGAAAGGTCCTGTATTTGGACAGGTCCGATATTAATACTGATGAAATAATCCCGGCAAAATATCTCACGGAAATATCAAAAGAGGCGCTGAAACCGCACCTGCTTGAAGATCTGGACATACCCGGATTTGATCCCGCGTCAGACATCACCGAGAAGGCAATCATTCTGACCCGGGATAATTTCGGCTGCGGTTCATCCCGGGAACATGCTCCCTGGGCCCTCGCGGTAAACGGGATACAGGTCGTGGTCGCTCCGTCGTTCGCCCGGATATTCCGGCAGAATATGTTTAACAACGGACTTTTCGCTGCTGAAGCCGGCTCCGACGAGATCGAGGAGCTGTTCAGGGAATTCGCCGGCAGCGAAACGGAGTGCCGGGCTGACCTGGATAAACAGGTCCTGTATTTCGAGAGCGGCGGACGAAAGAAGGAGCTTTCCTTTAAGCTGACCAGCTACGACCGGGCCCTGATTGAAGCCGGCGGCTGGGTGGAGTTCGCCGACTCCCGGTACTAGGACAATTAAAGCTTGAGCGCTTGCTGCCGTTTTAAAAGGTCCACCGCGGTCAAGGCCGCCATTGCTTCCACCACCGGCACGACGCGGGGACAGATACACGCGTCGTGCCTTCCTTCGGTGCGGATTTCGGTTTCCTCTCCGGAAAGGGTCACCGTCTTTTGAGGAGCCGCGACCGAGGAGACCGGTTTGACCGGACACCGGAACAAGACTTCTTCACCCGTGGTGATGCCGCCGAGGATACCGCCGGCATGGTTGGTAAGAAAACCCCCGGCGGACATGGCGTCGTTGTGTTCAAGGCCGCTCATATCGGCAGCGGCAAAGCCGCTCCCGAACTCGATACCTTTTACCGCGCCTATGGATAAAACCGCTTGGGCGAGGAGCGCGTCGAACTTGTCGAAAACCGGTTCACCTAAACCCGCGGGAAGTCCGGTGATCCGGCATTCAACGATACCGCCTGCCGAATTGTTCAGCTGCTTGTATTCTTCGATTTTCGCGAGCATTTTTTCTGCCGCTTCCATGTCGCAGGCCCGGAGCGGATTTTTTTCGATCACCCCGGGATTGTAGGTCCGGCAGCTGATTCCGGCAGCCCGCAGGGTGTAGGCTGTCACCGAAACGCCCCGGGCGGCAAGGATTTTTTTGGCCAGGGCTCCCGCCGCGACCCTTCCGGCGGTTTCTCTTCCTGAAGCCCTTCCGCTCCCGCGCCAATCCCGTATGCCGTATTTCTTGAAGTAGGTAAAGTCGGCATGCCCGGGCCGGAACTTGTCCTTGATTTCAGTATACGCCCCGGGATTCGCGTCCTTGTTGAACAGGATCATCATAACGGGAGTCCCGGTAGTTACCCCTTCAAAAATTCCCGAGAGAATCTGGACGGTATCTGTCTCCTGACGGGGAGTGGAGACCGGACCCTGTCCCGGTTTACGCCGGTCAAGCTCCTTTTGAATATCAGCTTCTGTTAGAGGGATTTCCGGCGGAACTCCGTCCACGACCACGCCTACCGCGCCTCCGTGGGATTCACCGAATGTTGTAAGTTTGAATAGTTTTCCGAAAGTACTGCCGGACATTTAGAGCTCCTCTTTGCTTAAATTATTCAGGACCGCAAGCAGGGATTCCGCCGCCTGGTCCACTGTTCTCCCCTGAACCTGAAAGGTGATGTCGCTGCAGCGGCGGTATATGATCCGTCTTCTTTGGTAAAGTTCATCGAACATCTCCCGCGGATTTTTGACTGGATCTTGAAGAAAGGGCGGGATCCCCCCGGCTTCGATCCGCCGGTATATCAGATCAGGATCTTCTTCCAGAAGGACGACGGTGCCTAATGACGCCAGCAGGTCCATGGCTGCCTGGTTTTCCGGAGTGCCTCCTCCTAATGCGATAACCCCCCGGGAGATTCCTCCGGCGGCCGCGGCGGCGTCAGCCTCAACGCGGCGGAACTTTTCCGCTCCTTCCGCTGAGTATATTTCCCTAACCGGTAACATCCTGCCTGTATTTTTCCGATACTCATCTTCGATCAGCTGGTCCAAATCGTAAAACGGAAGGCCGGATAATCCGGCAAGAGCTTTTCCCACTACGCTTTTACCGGAGTGTTTCATACCTGTAATAAGGATAACTTCAGCGTTCATGGCATTACAGGGGCATTTCGAAGGAAAAGAAGAACCCGGTATCATTCTTGATATTGAACGGTTCCCGGAACAGCGGGTCCAGCCGTATTGAGGTCCCGGCTTTAACAGGCAGGCTGATGTGACTGATTCCCAGGAGAGCGGTAAGCTCCAAGCCGGGATAGATATACCGGTCCGCGGTGAATGACAATGGATCGGGGGTATACTCAAAATCCTTGTAGATAAAAAACTCGGCGCCGATTCCGAGAAAATTCAGCCGGACAAAAACAGGCTGGTCGAAAACTCCCAGGGTAACGCGGTAAGAGATTCCGGTCAGCAGACTTCCCGGTGCGGTCCGGGTAAATCCGTTAAAACCGGGAGGTGTGAGGGAGCGGTAGGGGAACCTTCCGGTAAGCCCCGGACTCACATAATCAGCTCCGGCGGTTAATCTTATGCTGCCCCGTGTTCTCCCCGCCGGGAACGTAACCTGTCCGGTTAGTTCGGTACGGCTGCCCGAATAGTAGGGCGGAAGCAGGGGAACGGCAATTTCTCCCCTCGCGGATAACGCGGCAGAGGACCGGCTGTAGAGGATACCCGGCGCCGTATTCCTGCTTCCGGATACGCCCGCCGAAAGGGACACTGCGGTATAATGAGTTTCGTTCGGTCCCTGATAAAAGGGAAAATCCCCCGAGCCGAACTGACGGTAGGAGTACAGAAACCCAGCGCTGAACTGCAGGAACCGGCTCCGGCCGAGACGGTTTCGGCGGAGGGGAGTGTAAACAAGCCGGAGCTGCTGGTCCGTGTCCTGAATTGCCGCGTTCGAATACGTAGCGTATTTCTGGGAAATGCCGTAGGATAGAATCACCGGTGAGAGGTTGAAGGAAAGCCGGAAGGATCCTGTCGGCTGAAGGACCGTGGGATGAAATCCTGCGGCAAGTTCCCAGGACATACCCCCCAATAAAGTGTTTCCCATGGTGTAAATCCCTGCTCCCACATCGGGTGAATATTTTTCTGTCCGGGTTAGGGTGATATAGGGGAACCACAGGGCCGGAAGCGGAAAATCATGGTAAGGTTCGGCAGCCGGAGGATATGTCCGGGGGTTACTAGTTTTTTTCATGATCCCCGATACGCCGGTAACTGAACCTGTTTTCACCGGTTCTGAAATAAAGAGTTCCGGTGAAGCATATTTCACGACGCTGCCGGAGGATGCGTAGGAGCTGTAGAGGAGACCGCCCCGATAAGGGAACGCGGCCGTTGCGCCGATCTGCTCCCGGTAGAGATGAACAAGCTCCTGTTTCGAAAAATCATACCGGTAAATGCTCAGATAACCTTCCCGGTCCGAAGAAAAATAGAGGGCGGTGCCGTCGGGACCGAACCTGGGGTTGAATGCCTCTCCTCCGGGCGGAAGGGGCACCGGCAGAGGCTCCCCCCAGTCTCCGCCGGAACTCCTGCGTATGATCTGACACTGCTGTTTTCCTCGCCGGTCCAGGGTATAGGCTATCGCTTGACCCTCCGGTCCGAATACCGGATTAAGGATAGTCCCGTCCCGGGGGACCGGAAGTATCGACCAGTCATCATCCTCTATCCGCCGTATTTCCAAACGGCTATAGCTTCCCCTCCGCCTTACCGCGGCGATTTCGGTTCCGTCCGGACTCAGGGCCGGATGGTACATGCCGCCGCTTTCCTTAACGGTATTTACCGCTCCGGTCTCAGTGTCCAGGAGGTAAATCATGTTCCTGGCCGCGGGGTTACCCTTCAGGGTATAGTCCCAAACGGAAGCCGCGAAGACCGTCTTGCGCCCGGACTTGTCTGCTGAAAAAGATGCTCCATCGGAGAGGGATGTCTCGAAAAGTACCTCTTCTTCCCGGGATTCGGAGTCAACCAGTACCAGGGCACCGGGACGGAGCGGAGTCCGCCGGTAGGTTATGAGACCCCGGTCTGTGGGCACCGGAAGGGAATAGTCTCCGGTTTGCTCCGGAGAAACCCGGATCCCCTTGGGGAAAGCGAGGAAGTGAGTGAACCGCTCCTCCAGTTCGATCTTCATCCGGTAAAATATCTCTTCAAAGGGCTTTCCAGTGACCTTTTCTATTGCCCGGTAATATCCGAAAAAGGGAAACTCCAGGTATTCCCGGTAAATTTCCATGTATGTCCCGCTTCCGTAGTGTTCCAGCAGATAAGACGTCAGGATATATCCGGCAACGTAGATTCTGCCGGGGGGAGGATAGGAGGATTCGTAGGCGGTCTGTTCAGGAGACATGAATGCGTTTTCGAGAATTGGTGCTTTATAATAAAGTTCAAAGAACTTGCTGCGGCCCCTTCCGCCGGAGGTAAACATTGTTTCCAGGTAGACGGTGATCCCTTCAATAGCCCATCCCGGCAGGAATCCGCCGGCGGTGTTTTTAACCGGTTCTCCGAATATTCTGGAAGCTTCGGCAAGGAAACCGTAATCCGCGGTAAGGTGAACATGGTGGACAAGCTCATGGGTAAACACAACGCGGAGCCAGGAATCGTTACCGTCATTGAAAATGTGATTTACCGGAAAAGCGGTAAACACCGAAATGTGGTGCGGCGGCATGGGGGTAAAATATCCGTTCGCTCTGTCGGTGTTTCCGTATATCAGGCACCGGATTTTCTCCGGGTAAAAATCAAAGAAACCGGTAACCTGCAGGTAAACACTTTCGGCGTAGCGGATAAGATCAGCTGCTGCTTCCTCGCTTTCAGGCTGAAATATAAAAACGAAATGTTCAGTTTCCCGCTTCATCCACTGTGTCCGGCCGCTGTCTTCGGCCGTTCCGCGGAGGGCAATAAATGAAAAAATAACAAGGAATGAAACAACAAATATACTCTTCCGATTATCGACTATCATGCAAATGTTACTATATACTAAAGCGGGCGTTAGGCTCAACACGCGGAAAACGGAGGAGTAATGACGGAAAAATACCGGACGGAACACGATTCCCTCGGTGAAGTGCGGGTGCCGGAATCGGCGTACTGGGGGGCTCAGACCCAGCGAGCCGCGGATAATTTCGCGGTCTCCGGTTTGCGGATTCATCCGGCGATGATCGAAGCCTTGGCAGCGATCAAGGAATGCGCCGCCCTGGTAAACGGTGATCTGGATCTGATACCTCCCGATACAGCGGAGGGAATACAGCAGGCGTGCCGGGAAATCCGGGAGGGCAGTCTGCGGGATCAGTTTCCGGTTGATGTCTTCCAAACAGGTTCGGGAACATCGTGGAACATGAATATAAACGAGGTAACCGCCCGGAGAGCCGGAGAGATAATCGGAAGAGCGGATATCCACCCAAACGATCATGTGAACAGGAGCCAGTCCTCAAACGATGTTATTCCGTCAGCTTTATCAATCTCGGCCCGCGTCAAAAGCGCTGATCTTATCGCGGCCCTGGAACAGCTTAAATTGATCCTCGAAAAAAAAGCGGAGCAGTTTACGGGAGTCATTAAGCTGGGAAGGACCCATCTGCAGGATGCCGTGCCCATGACGGGAAAGGACGAATTTTCCGGGTGGGCCCACCAGGTGTATAAATCGGTAAAACGGGTTGAATCCGCTCTGCCCGATCTTGAAGAACTCCCCCTGGGAGGTACCGCCGTCGGAACCGGACTGAACGGTCATCCCGATTTCGGCCGCATGGTCTGCCGGAAACTCGCCGAGAGAACAGGCCATCCCTTCCGGCAGGCCGGAAATCTCTTCGCGGGTATTTCTGCCCGGGATCCTCACCTGTTTTTAATGGGCGCGCTGAACAGTACGGCGGCTGTACTCACGAAAATTGCCCAGGATTTCAGACTCCTGGCAAGCGGCCCCCGGGGCGGATTCGGGGAGCTGATTCTTCCGGCCCTGCAGCCGGGCAGCTCGATTATGCCGGGCAAGGTAAACCCGGTGATTCCGGAAATGGTGATTCAGGCGGCCGCCTTTGTTTCGGGGAAATACTATTCGGTAACCACGGCATGTAAGAACGGACCTCTTCAGCTCAATATCATGCTGCCGCTGATATCACACGAGATTCTGACCTCCCTCGATCTCCTCACCGCCACGGCGAGACGGTTCACGGAAACCTGCGCGGCAGGTGCTGAATACGACCGGGAGCGGTGCCGGGAGACTGTGGAAAAAAGCCTCGCCTTGGTTACACCCTTAGCCCTCCGGATCGGGTACGACGCCGCAGCCAAGACAGCCCTCCGGGCATACCGGGAGGGAAAGACTCTGCGGGAGATTATTGCCGAGGAGGGGCTTCTGTCGGAGGAAGAGGCCGGGGAAGTACTTGATCCCCGGAATATGCTTGGTGAACCTGATCAGTATCCGTAAAACGGAGCGGGCATGCCCAGACCGTATCCCTGTCCGAAATCAACGCCTATCTCTCCGAGTTTTTCCCATATTTCCCGATTCTCCACAAATTCGGCGATGGTCCTCATTCCAAGAGCGTGCCCGACTTTGTTGATCGCTTCCACCATGGCGTAATCGTGAGGATCTTCGGTAAGATTCCGGACGAAGGAGCCGTCAATTTTGAGATAATCCAGCGGGAGCCGTTTAAGATAGGAGAACGATGAAAAACCGCTGCCGAAATCATCCAGCGCGAATGTACAGCCCAGTTCCTTAAGAGAATTGATAAACTCCAGGGCGCTTGAAAATTTTCTGATGGCGGAGGTTTCGGTGATTTCAAAACAAAGCGACCCGGCTGAAATGCCGGATTTCTCTATTAAATCCCCGATATAACTGACAAAACCATCATCCGACAGGGTTTGTCCGGATACATTAATAAAGAGAAGAATATTTTCCGAAACATCCTTCATCCCGTTTGATAGCTTATGAATCACCGAGCGGATTACCCACCGGTCAATAGCGGGCATCATCTTGTACCGTTCCGCCACCGGGATGAATTTTACCGGCGGAACCGGGGGACCCTCCAGGTCTCTCAGCCGAAGGAGGACTTCACTCCGGTTGCCGTTCATCGTTTCCACCGAAAAGATGGGCTGTGATTCCAGGCAGAATCTGTCGTTGTCCAGTGCGTTCTCTATCCGTGAAAACCACCCCAGTTCACCGCGCCGTTTCAGGATGGTAAGATCGGGATCCTCAACATATTTAGTGCGGTTGCCCCCGTCTTCCTTGGCTAAAGCGCAGGTGTCATCGGCTGCCGCCAGAATGGCGTACAGTTCACTAGTTCTGCTGTTAATCGGTACCACGCCGATGGAGACGGTGATTGGGAAGGTGGTCTTACCCCACCGGAATTTCATGACTGCTTCCTTCCGGATTATTTCGGCCATTTTCCGGCCCTCCCGTACACCGGTGTTTTTAAGGAGGACACCGAATATGTCCGGTCCGATACGCCCGGCAATATGGGGTTCTTCTATCTGTTCCTTGATGATTTCCGACACCGTCCGCAGAAGTCCGTCGCCGGCGGCATGGCCGGATACCTCGTTTACGACTTTAAAACGGTCGATATTGATGTGGAGCAGGCAGTGGCGGCTGCTCCCTTTAACATCTTCCGACAGAACTTCTTCAATCCAGGAGAGGAATGTTTCCCGGTTGGCCAGTTCAGTCAGCTGGTCGTTCCGTGTCTTATAATGGATGGAATCACGGAGATCCTTGATTGCGGTAACGTCTCTGAACACAATAACCGCTTCCAAATCATCTTCTGCCGACGATTGGACCGGGGAAATTCCCCCCTCGATAAAGATTTTCTTCCCGTCCCGGTTTTCCAGTATTATCTCCCGAAAAGAGATATATTCTTCTTCGATTTCTTCAACCCGGGTCGGAACTTCGATCTTGGTGCTGCCTTCGGGGTCATAAAGAGGGAACACCGTGTTGAGATCGTTCCCCACCGCTGCTTCTTCATTCCATCCGGTCAGCCGTTCAGCTATAGCGTTCATGAAGCATATTCTGTTAGCGGAATCGACCGCCAGTATACCGTCTCCAACGCTGTTCAATATTGAGGAGAAAAGTATCCGCTGTTTTTTCAATTCCCGGTCAACCCTGTTCTTGTTCAGTGCCATGTGAACAGTAGTATAGAGCTCCCGTTCCTTGAAAGGTTTTAGAATATAACCTAACGGATTTGCTTTTTCGGCTCTGCTGATCGTTTCGTCGTCAGCGTAAGCTGTAATGAATATCGAAGGTATGCCGAATTCCTGCTGAAGCTTGAGAGCGGTATCAATACCGTCCATTTCTCCGTCCAGCATAATATCCATCAGCGCGATATCCGGATTTTTTTCGGATGCAGTTTCGACAGCATGCTTTCCGGTGGAGACGATGCCGATAACTGAAAATCCGAACTTTTCAAGGCGGAATTTCAGATCCAGGGCGATTATTCTTTCATCTTCTACGATCAGTATATTTTTTTCCATAGATCAGCCACGGACGCTATTAATATCGTAATTCAGGAGTGAGTATAAATCAAATAATTGTCCTACAATCCTGCCGCTTAATTTATAATTCAAGTACTTTCTTGAGCTGTTTCGGCTCCAGTCGGAATGGGCTCCCTTTCCCCTGAAGGAAATGGTGTTTTTCCAGGAGGTGTATGGAAAGATCGGAGAAGATCAATTCTCCGCCGTTGTTTTTGTTGGAGACCTGAACATTCATCTTCCGGAAAAGACCGTCTTCGAAGGGTGAGGGGAGGTGCCCCCGGGCGTCATCGACACGGACTATCCATTTATCGTCCACGGTGGTCGGCTCGCCAAGTCCTTTTTTTCCTTCATTTGTGAGTCTCTTCATTACAGCTGCCGCTTCTTCGAAGGTTATCCCTTCCGCTTCCATGGATGTTTCATCCGCAGCGATGATATCAGGAAGGGCCCTGTCTTCATCCCCGAGAAAGCCGTCGGATGTTATAACTCCGGGACGCATATTTGCCTGGGCTTTCGCCATATCCGGCGATATTTTCATATCACTACCCCCTAAGCGAACTTATCAAAAAAGATTTTTTCTTCCTGTATGCCGTTGTCGTGCATGACCTTGATACAGGCATCAAGCATTCCCGGACTGCCGCAGAGATACCCCTCTTTTTCGGCATCCACCCGGACAGTATCTTTTAAATATTTATCGAGAACTTCCGTAATAAGACCGGTTTCTCCCTGCCAGCTGCCATCGGGATCTGGTTCCGACAGGGCTGGGATGAAGCGGAATGTTTCCCACTTCTGTTCCAGCTCCTTCATCTCTTCCAGGTAGAAAAGGTCCTTTTCCGTCCTGGCGCCGAAGAAGTACCACACTTCCCTGTCCGTTTTTCCTTCCTTAAGCATCTGCCGGAAAATAGAACGGAAGGGAGCCATCCCTGAGCCGCCTGCCACGCAGAGCATTACGGCACCGGTATCTTTTACCTCGAAATCTCCAAAAGGACCCACCAGTTCGACATCGTCCCCTTCCTTCATGATCTCGTGAACAAAAGTGGTGGCGATCCCCCCTGGTACGAGCCGGATCAGGAATTCGAGATGGTTCTTATCGTAGGGGGGGGAGGACATGGAGTAGGCCCGCTGGTTGTAGTCACGGACCTTCTGATACGGCGGTACCACCAGCTGGGAGTATTGTCCCGCTTTAAAGGTGATCTCTTCGGGATCATTCAGTGTGACGTACACCTCCTTGATGTCGTGGGTAACGTCTTTTATGGATTCAACCACTCCCTTAATCTGCTGAATATTGAAAAGCTCTTCGGGAATGCTTAATTCGAGATCAGCTTTTACTTTAATCTGGCAGGAGAGGCGGACCTGATCATCCATTTCTTCCTGAGTCAGATAGGGCACTTCAGTAGGAAGTATCGGACCCACGTCGGACAGGACCTTCACTTTACATGCGCCGCAGCTTCCTCTTCCTCCGCAGGCCGACGGAATAAAAATCCCGCTCTCGGCAAGCGTCGTAAGCAGGGGAGCCCCTCCGCGGACGTTGAGTTTCTTGGATCCCTGATTGATGTCGATTACCACGTCTCCGTAGTTGTTTACGAGTTTATCTATTATAGTGATGACAGCCGCGAGGACCGCGCTGATTGCTCCTATTGAAAGGGGAGCCACAAGTACTTCCGGTATCACAAAAGCCTCCTCCTACTGTACCTGGAGCATGCCCGAAAAGCCGATAAAGGCCATGGCCATGAATCCAATAGTTATAAATGTTATTCCCGCTCCTTTAAGGCCCGCCGGAACCGGTGCCTTGTCTACCTTTTTCCGGATCGCTGAAAGAGCCATAATCGCGAGCCACCAGCCGAGTCCGGAACCGAATCCGTAGATAACTGCCTGTATAAAGGAGTAGTCCCTGATTTCGATAAAGAGAGATACACCTAAAATCGCGCAGTTTACGGTAATAAGCGGGAGGAATATCCCCAGGGTCATATAGAGAGCCGGAGAAATCCGGTCGATGATCATTTCGAGCATCTGTACAACCGCGGCAATCACGATAATAAAAACGATGAACCGGAGGTATACGAGATCCAGGGGGATAAGGACGTACGTCAGAACCACCCAGTTTACGGCAGCGGTAATGGTAAGGACCACCGTCACTGCCATGCCCAATCCGTAGGACGATTTAATGTCCTTGGAAATTGAGATGAATGAGCACATACCCAGGAAATTCGCGAGCAGAATATTACTTGTAACGATAGATGCAAAGAAAAGAACGACAGGGTTTATGAGGGGTGTCATTTCGCGCCTCCTTCAGATTTAAGCATGATGCTTTTACCGACCCAGACGATGATTCCGATCATGAAAAACGCGCTGGGGGGCATGGCCATGATGGTCCACGGAATAAAGGATTCGGGGAAAATCTGATATCCGAAGAGCGTTCCAAATCCCAGGAGCTCCCGGAAAAACGCGATCACCAGCAGCACACCCATGTACCCCATACCCGAGGTAATACCATCCCATAAAGATATAACCGGAGGATTGGATTGGGCAAATGCCTCAGCTCTGCCCATGATGATGCAGTTTGTAATGATGAGACCCACGTAGGGGCCTAAGTTCCGGCTCACTTCCGGCAGGAATGCCCGGAGAACGATATCCACCAGAATCACATAGAACGCGATGATAAGGGTCTGAACGATCATCCTCACTTTTCTGGGCATCAATGTCTTGAGCAGAGAAACCGTAAGGTTCGAAAATCCCGTAACAAAAACCACCCCGATTGTCATGATCAGTGTATTGATCAGCAGGTTGGTCACTGCCAAGGCGGAACATATACCCAAGACCTGCATAAAAATCGGGTTACTCCACCATAAATTGTCTTTTAAGATCATGCTTGGACGCTCAGCCATTGCCGTCCTCCAATGCTTCCTCGATTGCCCTGATTTGATTGTTTATGATCGACTCCAGGGCTTCACTTGTTCTGGTAGCGCCGGTGATGGCGTCCACAACTCCGTCGTCCGGATCAGGATCTTCGCCTGTGCCTGGGGTTACTTCTATATTTCCGCTGGTGATCCGTTCGTTTTCAAACTGAGCTTTGAACTCTGGTTCATCAATTCTGCCGCCCAATCCCGGGGTCTCATTATGGGTGATGATTTCCAGCCCGGTAATGATCCCCACGCTGCTGTCCACACCAAGAACACCGTTAATAGTCCCCCAAAGACCGTTTCCGGCAAATTCCTTCGCATAAATAGTGCGGCCGTCACGAATCGTGCGGAAAAGGATGATGTCGTCCCGTTCCACCCGATCCACATTTTCGTAAATCCTGCGGACCTCTTCATCATCCTGAAATTCTATACCCATTGCCGCGAGAACCGCCCGCTGTTTCGAGAGTTCCCGGTTCCTTTCAACCAGGGGTTCTGTCCCTTCGTTAGTCAGCGCAAGCAGAGTGACAAAGACAAAGGAGACCAGGAAGGTAAATATGATGGTGTAAAGAGTGCCTTCTTTTTTCACGCCTTCACCCTCCTTTTTGCTTTTTTCTTCTTTGGAACCATTTCATCAATAAGAGACGCAAAGGTGTTTCCGATCAAGATTCCGAAGCTTGTCCCTTCAGGAAAAGCTGAAAAAGTTCTGATGACCATAGCGACTGCCCCGATTAGTGCACCGTAGATCCATTGAGCCATCGGCTTATTAGGAGCAGATACCGGATCGGTAGTCATAAAAACGGCCACAAAGAGTATGCTTCCGGATACCATCGCGTAATGCGGCGGAATCGGCGAGAGATCGGTCAAGAAGAAGATGGCGGAAAAGAGCGCCGCTGATACCAGTGTGGAAAGCATTATTTTCCAATTCGCGGTTTTTGTGTGGATAAGATAAACCGCCGCGAGGATTATGAGAAGCGCTGAACTCTCTCCCATAGATCCGGAGCGGAAACCGACAAACATCTTCCAGAATTCAGGAAGCATGCCTTCCCTCATCATTGCCAGAGGAGTGGCTCCGGTTACCCCGTCAATAGCGGTCGCCGCGGCCAATTCGAGTCCGGTCCCGAAGGCTCCCGGAGTCATCCACGCGTTTGCCAGTACCGTGGGAAATGCTATGTATATAAAGAGTCTTCCGGTTATCGCCGGATTAAAGACATTTCTGCCGAATCCTCCGTAAACGCCCTTGCCCATCAGCACCGCGAAAATGATACCTGCCGCGGCTACCCACAGAGGAACACCCGGCGGCATTGCCAGTGAAAAGAGGGCGCAGGTAACGAGTACCGCTTCACTCACTTTTTTGCGCGGTTTTTTCCCGGAAACTCCTCCGTCTTTGTTTTTACGGAAGAAGGGAAAGCCCCGTATCATCACATATTCAGTGGATATGCCTAGGGCAAACACTAAAGCTGCTACGACGGCAGGACGCCATCCGTAGAGATACACCGAAAAGAGGAAAATCGGTATGAGGGAGTATACAACCCGCCTCATCATCAATTGTTTTTGAAACACAGATCCTCCTTAAAAAAAAGGTAATTCTATTAAACAAAACCTGCAACCCGGATAAGGAGAATATTTTTGTTTTTACTTCCATTCATACTGAAGAAGCTTGGTAGAGTCCGGCTTTCCGGGTATACGGGCAAATGTTGTTATGAACGTATCTTCCGCGTGAATGATTTTTGTGGCGCTTTCGATGAGTGAGTATGTGTATTTGTAGGTGAGGATGGCCACCCCGGTATCTTTCTTATAGGTGTTGATGATGTTCACTTCGATGATAAAATCCGCCGCATCCGGTTCGGTAACTATCTTCACATTGTCCGCGTTTATGGGAAGATACTGTTTCACCCGTTCTTCGATTTCGTGGGTGATTTTTCCATCCATGTATCCTGTCGCGGTAGCCAGTTTATAAGATCCGATTTTCCAGAAAACCTTGATGATTTCTTTATCCTGGGCAAGCTCCTGGTAGGCTTCTATAAAATCTTCCGGAACAGACGGATCATCCGGGTCTATTTCCTGGTATCTGTTATAAGCTGACGCTGTCTCTTCCTGGGTAGGGGGAGGTGTGTCGCCGCCGCTCTGAGTCGCGCAGGACGCGATAAATAGAAAAATGGGCAATATTATAAATGGCAATAGTTTCTTCATTATTAAAATCTCCTTGAAACTGTTATTATCCAATCATTACATGGATGCACGGTTCTTGCAATATGTTTTAACTACTGTTGCCAATTTTATTGATGATAATTCCACTCAGGTATTACGCCAGAAAATGGCCTGCCAGATTTCCCGGCTGTAGTGCCATAACCTTATTGCTCACAACCATTTTAACGAAGTTGAATCCCGGAGGATTCTCATATTGAAACTGCCATACTTGTTTTATCCACTGCACCGGTTCTGAAAGATGTCCCATTAAATGCCTATGAGTAAATATCCGTTTGAGGTACCAATCAAGCTTCGGTGGGTTTACTCTGGCAATATTCCGATGAGTAATTTCATTCTCGGGATGTGCCTTGTGTCTAATTCTGTGAGGTGTATTAAAATTATGCATAGCTGCAAAGATAGCCGCCCGCTCCATCTGACAGTTTACCTCACGACCCTGCCTGATTGTCTCCCGAACATGCTCTGCCATATTGTTCCGAATCTGACGGTCCACATAATCTACCGCAAATAACGGATTATACTCTTTAGTCCGTTTTTTTCTCGCCTTTATGCGTACATGCCTGAACGTCCCCTTATGCTTTGCATCCTTAAGCTCCTTTATCTTATTGATTGCCGGAGGATATGAACTGTGCTTATCGGAAATAAGCTTGAGTGTTTGATTTGCCATGCATTTTTGCATCATTGGAAGGCAATCTGCCAATATTACCCGGACATCATCCTGGATAGAGCGAGGCGGCTCCCAATGTTCGTAGATAAAATCCCTGAATATCTTCTGCTGCTCGGTCATCCGGCCTTTTCTTTTAATAAGGGTTTGAATCGCGGCAAAAATAAACTGGGACTTTTTGCCCACAATAATCGTAATATTATTCGGAAAGTATTGAGACCGCGTAAACGATTCGAATCCATCCATTACCAGGTCTTCTTGTAGGGTATGGGTTCGGTAGAAACTGTTCAGCGCGGCAAGACTGTTTCTGGCAAGCCGGCGGATTCTGTTCTGAACAACCCGGTAGGTGTACCCTTCCGTACGGCTGAGCTGCAGCAGGCCGCTGCATGAATAGAGTTTGCCGGCGAATGATTCGAAGTCAATGGTGATATGGGTCCAATAATGGATCGAGAATGTTTGGGTAGAAAACGTCTTTCCACAGTTTCTGCACTTAAACCGCTGGATACGGCCTCGGCTTTTACTGTAATGGGTTCCATATCGGCAGTACCAGTCTTCATTTTCCACGTTTTCCCTTTCATAATATTTACATGCTTTACGGGGACAAAACTCCGGTTCTCTGATATCGGGTGTCATAAAATACCTCCATCATTATTAACCGGAATTTTTTTAACTCTGATTCAATTTTGGGTGAAAAAATTTTGACCAATAAAATTGGCAACAGTAGATTTTCCTTGGAATGGGACCGGAAAAATATTATGTTTTCCCATAGTGTTCCTACAACTAATTGAATTATTAGGAATAAAAAAAGTGGAAGGAGGTTGCTCCGATGACCGAAGCGGCCATGTATTCAAATCTTGAACGTATTAATGAAACATCGAAAGTAGCGGTGCTCACCACGGTGGATAAAAAGGGAGAACCCCGTATGCGGTGGATGACGCCCGCCCTTCTTAAGGGCAGGCGTGGTGCTGTTTACGCTGTCACATCCCCCGGGTTTGCAAAAGCCCGGGAGGCGGAAGAGAATGAGAAAGTGCAGTGGATGTTCCAATCCAAGTCTCTTGATGAGGTGATGAACTTGGATGGGATCATACGGGTAATAGATAATCCCTCAATAAAGTCGGAGGTGCTTGAAGCAATCGGGGGAAATCTCCGGGTTTTCTGGAAAATTAACGAGTCCGAGTCGGAACTTGTAGTTCTAGAAACGGTGATTCATGCCATGACCTATTTCAAGCCCATGACCGGAGAAAGAACCCATGTAGTACTTGAGGCGGGGAAGGAGGCTTCCAAGTGAAAAGTCTCAAAGGTTATAAAAAAGAATTCCTTCTCAAATTGCTGCGGCAGATGCTTTTAATCCGGCGATTCGAAGAGAAAGCGGCTCAGATGTACGGTATACGGAAAATAGGCGGCTTTTGTCACCTATACAACGGTCAGGAAGCAGTCGCGGTAGGCGCTATCGAAGCGGTCGATCTTTCGAGTGATTATGTCCTTACCGCATACCGGGATCACGGACACGCCCTTGCTTCCGGGATGGATCCGAATACCGTGATGGCTGAACTCTACGGTAAGATCACGGGCTGTTCCCGGGGAAAGGGCGGCTCCATGCACCTTTTTGATGCTGAAAAGCATATGCTCGGCGGGAACGGTATTGTGGGAGCCCAGATTCCTATAGCGACAGGGGTCGCCTTTGCCGGTTCATACGGGCAAAAAGTGCTCGGGACTGAAAAGAGGCCGGTTACCCTTTGTTTTTTCGGGGACGGTGCGATTCACCAGGGGGCTTTTCATGAATCCCTGAATCTTGCGTCGGTTTGGAAACTGCCGGTGATATATATCTGCGAAAATAATCAGTTCGGGATGGGGACCAACTTCCGTCGGGTTTCATCGGTGGATGATTTTTCGGTGATGGGAAGCTCCTACGGCATTCCCGGATCCCAGGTTGACGGAATGAATGTCCTTGAAGTTTACGAATCGGTTAAAGAGGCGGCGGAGCAGGCCGCGGGTGAGGGAGTGCCCGCCCTTCTGGAAGTAAAAACCTACCGGTACAAGGGACATTCCATGAGCGATCCGGCGAAATACCGGACGAAAGATGAGCTTGAGGCATATAAGAAACAGGATCCTATCCTGCTGCTCCAGACAAGAATGCAGGAAGAGAATCTTTTAAAAGATGATGTGTTTCAGAGGATGGACAAGGAAGTTAAGGGTATTGTCGCCGACGCGATGAAATTTGCTGAAGAGAGTGACGAACCGCCGATCTCATCAATCTATGAAGATGTACTAGCGGAGGGAGAATAGATGGCTGTAATATCGTATCGTGAAGCATTGAATCAGGCCCTTCGTGAGGAAATGGAACGGGATAAGACGGTACTACTCATGGGCGAAGAGGTAGGCGAATATAACGGAGCCTATAAAGTGAGTAAGGGACTGCTCGATGATTTCGGGGCGGACCGGGTTTTGGATACGCCCATCACCGAACTGGGATTCACCGGACTCGGAGTCGGCGCGGCTTTAGCCGGGCTCAGGCCGGTTGTGGAATGGATGACGTTCAATTTCTCACTCCTTGCTCTCGACCAGGTGGTAAACAACGCGGCAAAAATGCGTCACATGTCCGGCGGTCAGCTCAAGGTTCCGATCGTTTTCCGCGGACCCAACGGACCGGCAGAGTATCTTTCTTCCCAGCATTCCCAGGCTCTGCAGTCCTACTACGTTCATGTCCCCGGATTAAAGGTAGCTGCTCCCGCAACTCCTTACGACGCTAAGGGACTTCTGAAGTCTGCAATCCGGGATGACAATCCCGTAGTTATTTTGGAAGCCGAGATGATGTACGCGTGGACCGGGGAAGTTCCGGAAGAAGAGTATGTGGTCGAGTTAGGAAAAGCCGATGTCAAGCGGGAAGGAGAAGACGTTACAATAGTAACCTACTCTAAACCGCTGAAAACTGCGATGGAAGCGGCAAGCGAATTGGAGAAACAGGGGATCAGCGCGGAAATTGTTGATCTCCGCAGTCTACGGCCTCTTGATGAAGAGACAGTATATCAGTCCGTCCGGAAGACAAACCGGGCGGTTATTGTCGAAGAATCCTGGCCCGCGGCGAGTGTGGGATCCTGGGCGGCATGGCTCATATCAAAAAATTGCTTTGATATTCTCGACGCACAGGTTGAAATGGTCAGTTCAGAAGATGTTCCCGTGCCGTACAATCACACCCTGGAATTAGCGGTTCAGCCTTCGGTAGAAAAAATCGTGAAGGCTGTAAAAAAAGTTATGTATATTTAACGGTAAGAAAGGAGCCGATAATGGCTGAACAAATATTGATGATAGCCCTGTCTCCCACAATGGAGGAGGGAACAATTGCTGGATGGACGAAAAAGGAAGGCGACACGGTCAGTTCCGGAGATGTTCTCTGCGAGGTTGAAACTGACAAAGCTACCATGGATTATGAAAGTACCCAGGAAGGAACTCTTTTAAAGATTTTGGTGGGTGATGGGGGGAGCGCCCGGGTAGGAGTGCCCATAGCGGTCATCGGAGAAGAAGGGGAAGATATTGATGATCTCCTCACCGAATCCCAAGAAGCAGCGGAACAGCCGCCGGAACCGGAAAAAACGGAAGCCCCCTCGCCCCCCGCGCCTGGAACCCCCGCTCCCGCTCAGCCCGCGGGAAGCGCGGAGAAGGAACCCCCCGTGTCCGGCGCCACCGGGGATGGTCAGACGAAATCATCCCCCTTGGCACGGAAAATGGCGAGGATGCAGGGCATCGATATCGCTTCCGTTCAGGGGAGCGGACCAGACGGACGGGTGGTCAAACGGGATATAGAAGCGGCGGTTAAGAGCGGAACGGGCAGGAGCGCTTCCGCTCAGCCGGCTGAAGCGGTGCCGGGCGTGCCAGGCGAAGACCGGCGGATCCCCCATACCCAGAAACGGAAAGTTATCGCGAAACGTTTGGCGGAATCAAAATTCCGGGCGCCTCATTATTATCTGAAAATCACCGCGGATATGGAGACGGTGATGAATGCCCGGAGTGAACTTAACAAGAAAGTGCCCGAAAAGGTTTCCTTCAACGCGTTCCTGGTAAAACTGACAGCTATGGCGCTTGCGGTGAATCCCGGTGTGAACGCTTCCTGGCAGGATGATGCTGTGATTGAATTCGGCAGCGTCGACATCGGACTGGCTGTGGATCTTGGAAACGGACTGATTACCCCGGTAATACGGAATTGCCGCAGCAAGGGGCTGCTCGCGATAGACCGGGAAATGAAGGAACTTATCGGAAAAGCGGGTGAGGGGAAGCTGACTCCGGAAGAATACTCCGGGGCTACCTTCAGCATCAGCAATCTCGGTTCCTTCGGTATAGAAGAGTTTACCGCCATCATCAATCCTCCCGGATCAGCCATCTTGGCGGTGGGAAGGATCGAAAAAAAGCCCGCGGCAGGAGATGACGGGTCTGTACAGCTTCGGCCCCTCATGACCATGACCCTGTCCTGTGATCACCGGGTTATAGACGGTGCGGCCGGGGCCAAATTTTTGTCCGATTTAAAGGAAATGCTGGAAAATCCAGTCAGTGCATTATATTGATCTAAACAATGGAAGGAATAGAAATATGAGTAAATACGATTATGATATCACTGTTATCGGCTCCGGACCCGGAGGATATGTCGCTGCGATACGGGCTGGACAACTGGGACTTAAAACAGCCGTTATCGAGAAAGACAGTCCCGGCGGTGTTTGTCTCAACATCGGCTGTATCCCGTCCAAAGCCCTTATTCATCAGGCTGAAATATTTTCTTCTATATCCGAACTCAAGGAAGCAGGAGTCACCGCGGATGTGTCCGGATTCGATTATTCTAAGGTCTTCAAAAAATCCCGTGCTGCTGCTTCACGCCTGTCAAAAGGAGTCAAATATCTGCTCAAGAAGAACAGCGCCGAACTTGTAATGGGGGAGGGGATAATCAAGGATCCCCACACGGTTATTGTGGACGGCAAAGACGAAATCAAAAGCGGCAGCATTATTATCGCCACCGGTTCACGGCCCCGTGAACTCCCGCCCTTTCCCTTTGACGGAGAAAAAATCCTCTCCTCCTCAGACGCTTTGATGCTCGAAAAGCTGCCGGAGTCCATAATCATTTTGGGTGCCGGAGCGATAGGCATGGAATTCGCCCATATTATGAACACCTTCGGTACCAAAGTGACCGTCGTTGAGCTGCTAGACCGGATTTTGCCCCTCGAAGACGCTGAGGTCAGCGAGGTTCTGGATAAGGATTTCAGAAAGCGGGGTATAGAAATTCATACCGGAACCACGGCTAAGAAGGTAGAAAAGACCGACCGGGGTATTAAATTGTCGGTAGAGACCGGAGAAGGGAAAAAGGAGTTCGAAGCGGAGAAACTGCTTGTGGCAGTAGGTCGGGCTCCTAACAGCGAAGGCATCGGCCTTGAGAATATCAATGTGAAGACCGAAAAAGGGTTTATAATGACCGGCGATTATTATCAGACTGATGAAAAAGGGGTATACGCCATCGGAGATGTGATTCCCACTCCTCTTCTTGCCCACGTAGCCTCCCGGGAAGGTGAGATCGCGGTTGAACACATAGCCGGAAAAGCTCCCCGGGAAAAACGGGTTGATCCTTGGGATATCCCTTCGGCGGTCTATACTGAACCGCAGATCGCCAGTTTCGGACTCAAAGAGGAAGATGCGGAGAAGGAGGGCCGGAAGTTCAAAAAATCGGTTTTTCCCTTCCGAGGAGCAGGCAAAGCGGTGGCGATCGGCAAGCCGGAAGGAATGGTCAAGCTGCTGACGGATTCTGAAACGGGAGAAATACTCGGAGCTCACATCGCCGGAAGCGGCGCCACGGAACTAATACACGAGCTCCTTTTGGCGAAAACAGCAGAACTGCTCCCGGAAGACATCTACGAGACTATCCATGCCCATCCGACATTGTCGGAAGCAGTTATGGAAGCAGCCCGGGAGGCCGGCGGCGGAGCGGTGCACATCTAATCTTTTTTTAACAAAGAAGACGCTTCCGTCATTTTTTTTTATCTGATATTGTACCTCCATGAATTATCAAAAGGTACAAAACGCGTTATTGACGATCCTCGTCCTCGTCGCAGTCGGAGCGGTACTTCATCTTACCGCTTCCTTTGTTATTCCTTTCGTTATAGCCTTTCTTCTATCGTTTGTACTATCACCGGCTGTGGAAGCCATGCGGAAGATAAAGATTCCCCGCATCATTGCGATAATCCTCGTTATTTTCTTTCTGTTAGGAATCGGTTTTTTAGTCGGACTCTTCATGAATTACAGCATTCAGTCATTTATTGATCAGCTTCCGAAGTACCAAAATAAATTTGAAAACGCATATCGGGAAATAGCAAAGGAATTTCCCCTGCTGCAGTCCTCGATGGTAGACTTTGACTGGTTCAGTGCTTTAGGCAGATACCTTCTGTCGTTTTCAGCCAACTTCATAGGATTCCTTGGCGGGATGATTCTGATGTTCGTATTCCTTTTCTTCCTCCTTCTAGAGAAACCGTATCTCCGGAATAAGATGGTCCTCGCGTTCCGGAACCCTACCACCGACAAGCTGGGTAAAATTCTGGAACACATCAATCAGCAGATCGGCCGGTACCTTACGGTAAAGCTGTTCATTAGTCTTGCCACCGGCATTTTGGTGTGGGTTTCCTTCTACATCATCGGACTTGATTTTGCTTTTATCTGGGGTGTTTTGGCTTTTGTGTTTAATTTCATTCCCTCCATCGGCTCCATCGCCATTGGGGTACTTTCAATTGCATTCTCCTTCGTCCAATTTTTTCCCGCCTGGGATCGGATTATCGCGGTTGCCGTTGCTATGCTGACCATTCAGACAATACTGGGAAATATTCTAGATCCGAAATTCCAGGGAGACCGCCTAAAGCTGAGTCCCGTAGTGATCCTTTTCTCACTTTTCTTCTGGGGATGGCTCTGGGGGATCGCCGGTATGTTCCTGGCAGTCCCGCTGACCGCGGCAATTAAAATATCATTCGAAAATATTCCCGGATTTGAACCTTTCGGTCAGTTAATGGGCACAGGAAAAATTCCCCGTCGGAGGAAGAAGGACAGAGCAGCGGCGGAATGATAGCTGCCGGCAGGAGCGGAAGAGTAAGGCCAGCCCGGGGGCGGTTATCCGTAGGAACTTCATACGCATAACCCGCCCACCGGCTGAACTTCGTTCGCGTAACCCGCAGGGAGAAGATATGAGCAGCAAGAAATTCCCCGTGCTTCCAAAAGCTGTGGTTTTTGACCTGGACGGGACACTGATCAACAGCGAAGACAACTACAAGACAGCGGATGCTGAGTTTTTTCAGCGTCTGGGAATTCCCTTTACCGAAGAGCATTACCGGAAAATGCTGGGGCTGCAGAGCCGGGAGATCATTAAATGGCTGCGGACCGATTTCGGCGTGGACGGCGGCGAAGAAAATCTGCTTAAGGAGAAGGAGAGTATTTACCTCTCCATCGCCAGGACTTCCACCCGGGTTTATCCCGAAATGCTAAGACTCATCCGGGAACTCGCCGGGCGGAATGTACCTCTGGCTGTGGCTTCGGGATCGCCTCCCGATATTCTAAAGGAGATGCTCGACATGACAGGGATCGCCGGGTTTTTCTCGGCGGCGGTATCATCGGTTGAGACGGGCCGTGCCAAACCCGCCCCTCATGTTTACCTTGAAGCGGTATCCCGGCTGAACCTTTCTCCGGATGAGTGTCTGGCGGTAGAGGATTCTCCTTACGGAGTCGAGTCGGCCCTCAGAGCCGGCCTGCGGTGCGCCGGTGTACCCACCATCACCTCGCCTCTGGATCCGGTTTTCAGGAAAACCGGATATCTCGTCTCCGGCGGTATCGGAGAATTTTCTGCCGATGATTTCCTCCGCGCCTTTTTTCCGGAGGAGCTTTCAGGCTTCGATCCGGCGGGGATTACGGAATTTCGTGATAAGGTATGGAAGCAGTACCGGCAGCTGGGGCGTCATTTCCCATGGAGAAAGACCCGGGATCCGTACGAGATTTTTGTCTCCGAAATAATGCTACAACAGACCCAGGTAGAGCGGGGGATCAAAAAATACCGGGAGTTTCTCGACGCTTTCCCAACACCGGCTTCCCTGGCTGAAGCTCCCGTGGGTGATATCTATCGGGTGTGGAAGGGCCTGGGGTATAACCGGCGGGCTCTGTATCTGAAAAATGCGGCGCAGATGATCGTGGATGAGTTCGGCGGAACAGTTCCTGCGGCACCGCTTCTCCTCCGGAAACTGCCCGGAGTCGGTCCTGCCACCGCTGGAGCCGTGGCGGCTTACGCCTGGGAGATCCCCGCGGTATTTATCGAAACGAATATCCGGCGGGCATTGATTCACGCCTTTTTCCCGGAAGCGAACCGGGTGCCTGACTCAAAGCTGGAACCCCTTCTGCGTCAGCTTACCGACCGGGATGATCCAAGGAACTGGTATTATGCTCTCACCGATTACGGGGCCGCTTTAGGAAAGGAGAAGGTGAACGCGAACCGGCGAAGTACCGCTTATTCCCGGCAGTCTCCTTTCCAAAACTCTTTCCGGCAGCTCAGGGGAAGGATCCTTGCGGAAGCGGCGGAAAGGGGTGAAGTTGATCCGGTCAGTTTTACCGCGAACAGTCCATTTTCTCCGGAATCAGCGGAACGGGCTTTCCGTGAATTGGTTCGTGAAGGATTCCTGAAGAAGGAACACGGCACGTACCGGCTGGGTTAGCCGGCCGGCCGGTCCGCCTGAGCGACCATCTCCTTATGCCACTCTAGGAGAAACTTTTCATCCGCAGGATCGGTGCTTTCAATATCGGCCATCACCCGGAACACCGGTTCCGTGCCTGACCCCCGCATCCAGAGAAATCCGACCGGTTCAGCTTCCCGGGTAAATACCATCTTTAGCCCGCCCCTCTGGGATCCGCTCCGGTAGTTGGGGCCGAATCCCCGCTGTTCACTGCTGCCCTCATAATTCACCTCATAATAACCGGTGATTCCCCATTTTTTTTCAAGGCTGCCCTTCATATTTTCCCATTCCCGGAGAAAGATTTTTTCGTACCGTTTTTTTAAGTCTCCCTGATTTTCTGTCTTAATGGAGACCAAAGCCCGTTTTTCAAATACCGATGTGGTAACGAATCCGGGGAGGGATGAGCGGATTTTTGAAAAGGTGATAGGTCCGGCTTCCGGTTTAAAATTCCGGGCACCGCTCCAGGTATCGAATAGTTCGGGGAGAGTCAGCAGCTTGGCGGCTGAAAATATCGTGTGAATCGGATCCCGGACCTTGGACGGGTGGGTTATGTTCCCCCCGTTTGAACCTTCTCCCAGGATCGGTACCGTCCGTCCCATCATCCTAAGTCGGGCCGCGAGATTAATCACGTTAGCCTCTCCTACCTCAGCTCTGGCTACCTTTACCCCCAGCGCTCGTGCTATCCTGTCGATCCGCAGAGAGGTCGGACCGTTTACCACCACAAAGGTTTCCCCGGCCTCTTCCTCGGCATCTTTCCGAACTGTAATGTTCCAGGTGAGTTCCGCTAAAACCGCCAGCGCGAACACCTCCTGAGCGTCCATGGGAAGAGCTGTCCCCGAACCTTCATCGGTATAGACGAGATTCCCCCGGTCTCCGTCGGCGTCGGGAACGTACCCGAAAATAAACCCGGGATCATAACTGCTTTCCCGTTCCAGGAGCTCCCGGCAGAGATTCAGGGATTCACCCTCCGGCACGATGGAATGAACAAACTCCCCGGGACCGGAATTCTCCTCCCGGACTTTGAATCCCCCTTCCTGCAGAAACTGAATATCCCCGGCGGATCCCCTGGAGCTGCCGTTGAACTCAGCGACAACTCCTATTCCGCTTTTAAAAATATTTCCGGAAAGCCGGTCCCATATCCTGTTCTGGTCCTCCCCCTTTTCGAAGCCGGTGATGACCCGGCGGTTGAATTCCCGGTACGCGTTCAGGGAATCGGCTTTGCAGCGGGGGACGTCACGGAACACAGCTTCAACCGAAAATGGCGCTGTCCGGCGCAGCAGATCTTCCATCCGGTCCGGTACGGCGGGATCGCTTATTTCCCGCCGGAGCCGTTCAGCCAGATAAGCTGACGCTGATCCGCTTATAACCGAGCCGTCGGAAAGACCGAATTTCAGACCGTTGTATCCCGGTGGATTATGGCTCGCGGTAATGTAGATAAATCCTTCAGCCCGGCAGTGCCGGGTGTAAGCCATGATTTCCGGAGCTGCCGTGATAAAGGGATACCGGACTGCTCCTCCTTCCGCCAGAACAGCCTGGATCATTAAATGAGCGATCCCAGGACCGGTGGCACGGGAATCGATTCCCACTGCAATGACCGGTGATCTTTCTCCGGTCTCTTCTATTAGGCAGCGGGTAAAAACAGACGCGGCAGTTACCACGATTAGTTTGTCCGGACCGTTAATCCGGCGGATTCCGCTGTTTTCATCCTCACCGAAGATCTTTCTCCAGCCGGAGGCGGAGAAGATCATTTTGGATAATGCTTCCTGTATCTGTTCCGGCTCGGTTTCACCGGAAGAAAAGAGAACAGCTTCGGGATCTCCTAAGGGGAGATTGGTTATCGGATCTTTCATTAATGCCATGGGTACTCCTTAGTTTTTGCTTGATTGTTCAATCAGAATAATCTGAATATCACAGACATTTGTGCCGGTGAATCCTGTCCGGTATAAGCCGCCTGCTCGTTTGAAAAAAGAATAGGAATCGTTGTTTTCGAGGTAATCTCGGGGATCCAGTTCTGCCTGCTCCGCTCCGTTCAGAACCTCAGGTGATGCGAAGGCGCCGGCAGCGTCGGTCGGACCGTCATTACCATCTGTCCCCGCGGAAAGATACGTGATATTACTGAACCCGCCCGGATTCTTCATTATCTCCATCAGAAATGCAAGGCTCGATTCCTGATTACGTCCTCCCTTTCCGGCACCTTTGATGGTAACGGTTGTCTCGCCTCCACTGAGTATGCAGGCCGGCGGGGACAGCGGCTCGGAGAACCGAACCAGATCCCGGGCGATCCCGGCCGAAAACTTTGCCGCTTCCCGGGCCTCACCGGTGACATGACTCGACAATATCAATGTACTGTACCCGAGCCGCTCAGCCTCTTCCCGGCATCCCTCCAGGGCAAGCCGGTTCGAACCGATGAGTCTTGTTCTTACCTTTCCGAATGCCGGATCACCGGGACCCGGTGTTTCCGGTATTTCACCGGCTACCCCCGCCCGCAGCCGTCTCAAGACAGCCCGGGGAACTTTACCGGTGAGTCCGTAGTCCGATAAAACGGCAAAGGCTTCCTGATAGGTTGTGTGATCGGGGAATGCCGGACCGGAAGCGATGGCGGACGGATCATCTCCGATAACATCGGAGAGAAGGAATACTTCCACCGCAGCCGGAGAAAGAGCCTTTGCGAGATTTCCCCCTTTTATGTCAGAAAGGTGCTTCCGGACGCAGTTTACTTCGTTTATAACGGCTCCGCTTGCCAGAAGCATGCTGGTTGTCTCCTTCATCTCTGCCATGGTAACAGGATATTCCCCCGATGCCGGGTTTGCCAGGAGAGCGGAACCGCCTCCGGAAAAAAGAAGAAGGACCAGTGTTTCTTCGTCAGCTTTCCGGGCAAGTTCCAGCATCCGGTCCGCCGCCCGCCGGCTGTTCTCTCCCGGAACAGGGTGATCTCCCCGGAGCAGGTCGATCCTTCCGGCTATGTCACCTTCACCCGTTTTAACAGCGACAACCCCCCGGGTGATCCTGGTGCCGAGTATTTTCTGAGTCTCCGAAGCCATGGCCGTGGAAGCCTTCCCGGCTCCGAGGACCATTATTTTCCGGTACTTATCAAGGTCGTATTCCGCCGCTTCTGCGGCGTGTCCTGTTTTTAATGTATTACCGGATACCGACAGGTTCCGCCGAATCAGTTCACCCGGGTCAACCCGGCTGATTCCATTCCGGAATATTAAATCGGCATGTGTTTCTCCGCGGGTCATCGGTAAATCTCCCTTAAAAGTGATGGGAAAACCCGAATGAAACAGGGGTCCAGGATTTGCCGTTTAGTTTTGTCTCATTTAGAAGCACAGCAGTGTAGACAGTAAGGGTTGTAAAATCCAGTATATTGAGTGATATCCCTGCTCCGGTACTGTAAATATCTCCGCCGGTATTTTCCGAATCATTGAAATAGTAAAACCCGGAATCAAAAAAGAATAGCAGACCGGGAACTATATTCCTGTGTAAAACCGAAGGCAGATTAAGCCTGAGTTCACCCGCAAACACGCCTTTGATCGGAGCCGCAAACCTTCCCGGTTCCAGCCCCCGGATGGCGCCCCCCAGTCCGTAACCGCCTTCTATGCCGCCGAATGTCTGCAGCGCCGGCAGGGGCACCGCCGGTCCCAAGAAGGTATCTATGGTGCCGGAGAATCCAAGGTATCCGGAAAAAACATTCCAGCTGCCCCTGGTGTTCCTGAAGAGCGGGAAAAACGAGCGCAGGACGCTCGTAATTCTGCTGTAGCTTGAATGACCTATAATGGAATTGAAGAAGAATGAAGGAGCCGCTTCTACGGTAAACTCTATATTGATACCTTCCTGTACATCGGAAACTTGATGCGTTTTAACCGTTCGAAAACGGAGTCCCGTCGTTATTGAATTGACAAACAGACCGTCGGCGTTTGTGAAAACGGAGGAATCAGCCAGAGAACCCTCCCGGATGTAGTACCGTTGATATTTCCCGCGGTAAATGAAAATAAGCTCCATCAGATTCCGGTCTCGGTTTTCATCGGCGAGTATTCCCTGAATAATACCGGTTTCCCAGTTAAAAGCGAGTCTCCGGTACTGCTCCGGATTTTCCGCGGTCACGCCGGGATAATCGGAGGTATCTCCGATGTAGTAAGTTCCGTCCGGCAGCATGTAGAAATACGCATTTTCGTATGCGCCGCCGGCTCCGATTAAAAATGTAGTATAGGGCCGCCAGCTGCCGCTAAGGAGTACCTCACCGCGGGCGCCGTAGAATTTCGGTGAAAGCGCGAACGAAAATGGTTTCACTGTACCGGCAAAAGAAAACTCATCATCATCTGTATCCGCGGACAGAATCACTTGGAAAAATAGAACCATAAGCAGGAGTATTAGTAGTCGTTTCATTATTCAAATGTAGCCCCTGTAAAAAAGAGGGTCAATACCGGAACTACTGTTGCGAAAATTGTTGATGGGGGCAAAAATTCGATTTAATTCCTTACAGGAGGGTCCTTATTTTGGACTATCAATAATTTTCGCAACAGTCGGCAGGTGGAACTCCTGAAACGACGATGTTATAATTAGAAGATAGTAAAGAACGGGGAGAAAAATGAAAAAGATACTGGTAATTGACGAGTCGGCGTTAATCAGGGATTACTTAAAACAGAAACTCGAAGAATACGGATTTGAAGTCACCGCTGCAATAAACGGACTGGATGGAACGGTAAAAACCAGGCAGGTGATACCGGATCTCATCATTATGGATTATTATCTGAGCAGAAGCAGTTCCATTGAGCTGCTCCAGAAAAAGACGAAAGATCCCAACACTTCGGGAATCCCGGTGATAATGGTGTCCGGAAAAATCGATCGGGAGACAATTCTGACTGTTGCTAAGTATAATGTCCGGAAGTTTTTAACCAAGCCTATCAAATTGGACGCCTTACTTAAAACAATTTCTTCCATGTTGGGAGTTAATCTGGATATCGACAACACTCCCTGTATTATCGAGGCTCATTTTAACGAAGATATTCTCTTTATCGAAATTGCCCGGGGGCTGAACCGGGAGAAGATCGAATTGCTTAAATACAAGATCACCGAGTTGATGGATCTGTATTCGGTAAAGAGCCCTAAGGTATTGGTGATGATGACCAGTATAGACATCACGGCGAATGATTCGTTTAAACTGGGCACCTTGATGAACAATATCCTTGAATACACTCAAGCCAAACCGAAGTACATCAAGATCCTGACCAACAGTGAGTTTGTGGCTCGGTTTATCATGGGGAAAGAGGAATACTCAGGAATTCTGGTTACTTCGAGCCTGGAAAGAGCCATGGACGGTCTTTTGGGACGGAAGACCGGCAGTTTTCTGGACGGTGCGGGAAAGGCGGTACACGAGGAATTCCTTTCCTCCACTGCTCCGAAAAAGGAGAAGGAAGAGTCCATCCATATGCGGTTCGATGAGGAACGGATGGACCGGCATCAGATAGATCTAAAAGAGATGGAAACACCGGTCACCGTGGCGGTTACCGATGATGATGAAGTCATACAGGAACTCATCAAAACCGCTTTTTCTGAAACAAAGTTCACGGTAAAAACCTACGGGAACGGTAAGGAACTTTTCGACGACCCCGAATCCCTGAACGCGGATTTGCTTTTTCTCGATATCCTGATGCCCGAAATGGACGGCTTCGAGGTGCTTAAGCGGCTTAAGGCGGGGAATCATGAAATACCGGTGATTATGCTTTCAGCTGTTTCCCAGCGCGAAACGGTGATGAAAGCGCTTAAACTTGGAGTTACCAGTTATATGACAAAGCCGCTGAAACCGGAAGATATTCTCCGGAAAACCGCGGAAATACTGAGGATGAACTTCTAATGCCTTCAGGACGCCAGTTCCAGGTCATTTTCGATTATTCTCCCATCGGAATGATGATCATGGACACTGCGTCCAGGCTTCTCTATGTAAACCGTTCGGTTTTGGAACTGTTTAAAACAGGAAAGTCTGAACTCGAGGGAAGTCCCCTTACCGGCATGATCGTCGCGAAGGACCGGAAGCGGCTCATGGAGAAGCTCCGGGTGCTTCCGGAACAGAATACTGCCGAACCGTTCACACTCCGGTATCAAAACGGAGACGGTGATTTCGGTTGGTGCCGCCTGAATGCTGCCTATGTAGGAGACGGGGAAGTATCTCCCTTCATCTTTGCCGCGGTGGAAGATATTACAGATCAGAAACTGGGTGTGGAACGGCTGGTAAAGGAGAAGGAGGATGCCCAGCGGGCGACCAGAACGAAGTCGGCATTTCTCGCCAACATGAGTCATGAAATTCGGACTCCCATCCACACGATTATCGGGATGATGGAACTGCTTCTTCAGACCAAACTCGATGAGGAACAGCGGGAGTACGGTGAACAGGTACAGTTTTCCGCGGAAGCCCTTCTGAGTCTGATCAACGACATTCTCGATTTTTCAAAAATTGAGGCCGGAAAACTGGTTATCGAAAATATTGAATTTGATCCGGTTTCGATGATCGAAAACGCGGTTGATATGGTGTGCCTGGAAGCCCATAAAAAGGGACTGGAGGTGATCGTCTCATTAAGTCCGTCATTACCCGAAAAGGTAAAAGGCGATCCCACCAGGCTCCGGCAGGTCATCGTGAATCTTCTCTCCAACGCTGTAAAGTTTACCCGGGAAGGGCGGATCACCGTATCCGGCGGACTGCCCGAGCGGTCTAAACTCTCCGGGACCCTCTTTGTGGAAGTAAAAGATACCGGGATCGGTATACCCGGGGAGAAGAAAAAATCCCTCTTTAAGGCTTTCTCCCAGCTTGATTCCTCAACTACACGAAAATTCGGAGGAAGCGGTCTGGGACTTTCCATCTGCCGGAATTTGATCGGGCTGATGGGAGGAACGATTGGTGTGGAAAGCGGAGAAGGAAAGGGTTCCGTATTCTATTTCGATGTACCGGTACAGATCGTCACCGAATCAGAAAAGGTCCAGCCCATCGATAAATCCCGGGCGATCCTGGTCGCGGATCGGAGCGGCCCGGTCAGGTCAATCCTGTCCAAATACCTTTCCGAACGGTACAGCCGGATCGATACTGCCGGATTCGGTTCCGAGGTAATCCGTATGATGAAAGAGGCTGCTTCCCGGGGACGCCATTACGATGCCGTACTGATCGGGCTGCTCTTGGAGGATATGGACGGCTGGCAGCTGGCCGGTGAAATAAACGCCGATACCAGGATTAACGATTCCCGGCTGATTTTGATGAGCCCCGCGGGAAAGCAGGCCGGGGAGGCGAAGATGAAGCTGCTTAAGTGGTTTGACGGCTACCTCACTAAACCGGTAAAACGGACCCAGCTCTTTTCCACCCTGGAAGGAGTTTTTGAAAATGTTATCGATCTGCTGCCTGTGGAAGAGGAAGAAGACCGGGAAGGAGCCGTTGAAGAAGGAGGGGCTGATCCTTTCGCCGGGTACTCCGTTCTGGTAGCGGAAGATCATCAGGTGAACCGGGAACTCTTCAAGACGATTCTGGAACACCATAGCATCAATGTAAAACTCGCGGCGGACGGCAGGGAAGCGGTGGATACGGTGAGGAACGACGGGGAACTGGATCTGATTTTTATGGATGTTCAGATGCCGGAGCTGAACGGGTATGAAGCGGTGGAGATGATCCGGAAGGAAGGATACAGGACCCCGGTCATCGCCGTCACCGCGAGTGCCGTGCAGGGAGAACGGGAGAAATGCAGCCGGGCGGGCATGAACGATTTTCTTACCAAGCCGTTCCGGGAGAAAGACCTTCTCTCCATGCTTGAGCGTTGGCTGGGAGACGCCGGAGACAGCGGCAGCGGAGCAGGAAAGGAAACGGAATCCGGCGATAACCGGATTTTCGATTATCAGCGGGCTCTGGAGACATTTATGAACAAGCATGATGTTTTATTTGGGGTCATTCAGAAGTTCATCCGGAAGACCGCGGATCAGCTGAAAGATATCGAACAGAAAACAAAGATGGGAGATCTTGAAGGAGCCAAGATAACGGCACACGGAATAAAGGGCGGGGCTTTGAACCTGGAAGCCCGGTCATTGGCGCAGGCCGCATACGGAGTGGAAGCGGCTGCGGTTAGCGGTAACGGGGATAAGATTCTGAAATCGCTGCTGCCGGATCTTTCCGGAAAGTTCGATGAGTTTAGGATAGTGTGGGAAAATGGGAAATACTGATTCAGCAGACACCCGTATCATTCGATAATAAGAAAGTATATCTATGAAAAAAAAGCTTAAAAAAATGCTTAACCTGTTTTCAGGAAGCAGGTACGCAAAGTTATTCGTATACTTTATCATCTTCTTTATTCTCTCCGGAGTAATCATTGTCATTTTTGAACTCCGGGTAAACGAACAGTTTACCGATGTGATGGACGGACTGTGGTGGTCCATCATAACTGTCAGCACGACAGGATACGGCGACAAGGTGCCGGTTACCCTGGGGGGAAGGATATTAGCGGTGGTGAGTATTATCGCCGGTGTCGGAGCCATGAGCCTTTTATCCGGGGCTCTCGCTTCACTTTTAGTGGATCGGAATACGAAGGCGAGGAGAGGTCTTATGGATTACAAGAAAGTGAAAGAACACATCATTATATGCGGATGGAAAGAAGATATGAAGGACATCCTCATGGATATCCTGAGAGTATCCGGGGACATAGAATCGGATGGTATAATCATAGTTTCCAATGTTGAATCGGCCAAAATTGAAGCGCTGCAGGAAGAGCCGCTTTTAAAGGGACTCCGGTACGTTCGCGGTGATTACTTTTCCGAGATGGCCCTGGAACGGGCGAATGTCCGGACCGCCAGAAAGGTACTCATTCTGGCTGATGTGCTTGAGAGTTCCGCGGCTTCGGAAGTTGATTCCAAAACCGTAATGACTGTGCTTACGGTAAAAGCCCTGGCCAAAGACGTGTATGTGTACGCCGAGATCCTGGACCGGAAATACGAAAGCTACCTGAAGCAGGCCATGTGCGACGAAATTATGTACTCCCGGGATCTGTCCCGCCGGATGCTCGCCAACTCTTCCGCGACCAGCGGAATGTCCCACATCATCCGGGAGCTTTTAAGTCATGAATCGTCCGATACCTATCTGAAAACGCTGAACATTCCCGCCGAATTTATCGACAAGCCTTTTACCGATTTTCAGCAGCAGTTTTCCGACTTTAAACACCGTATAGTTCTCGGGGTTCTTGAAAATACCGGCTCGCCCAACAAAATGAAGATTGAAGCTCTCCGGAACGCCCAGAAAACATCCGATGTCTCCCAGCTCGTTAATAATCTGCAGAAGGTGAAAGGTCTGGAAGTAAACAAGCCGATATTCCTTCCGTCCGCTGAATATACCATTCAGCGGCATACCCAGGCTATCGTTTTGGAGCGGAGGTAGGAAAACCAATGGATCTGTCAATAATCGAAAAACTGCGGAATATCAGTCTATTTGAAGAGATAAAGGATAACGATGAATATCTTGAGACGTTTCTTCAGTTCTGCCGGATAAAGAAGTTTCCCAAAAACTCCGTGATCATTAAAGAGGGTGATGTCGGCACGGAAATGTATATCGCCCGGACCGGCAGTGTGGAGATTCAGAAACGGACCAGGGCGGGAGACCAGTATACCGTATTACGGCTCGACGCGGGGCAGAACATTTTCTTCGGTGAGCTGGCCATGATCGATGACGACAAGCGGTCCGCCACGGTTATCACCAAGGAAGAATCGGAGTTTCTGGTTATCACGAAAAAAGATTTTTTGGAGCTGGGTGATGAAAACCCGTCCATAGGACTTCCCGTAACCCGGGCTATCGCTAAAATAATCGCCTCCCGTCTCCGGAAAACTACCATGGATATGATGACAATTTTCGATGCCCTGGTCCAGGAAATCCGGACCTGATCCCGGATTTACTCGTCTTCCGGCTCCGTGTACGGAAAAAACACAAAATCCAGGAAATGCCCCTCTTTATTCCCGTCCCCGTAGGGATGGGGTGTATTGGCAGCGGCGTGGCAGGTGACGCAGAACTCCTCGGTGATAATCTGTTCAGAATCCTCCTCCAGGTTTTTAACTACCCAAACCCATCCGCTCCGGGCTTCAGGATGGTCCGGATCTTTCACCATGGCGGTAAGCATCACCGGTTTTGACTGGGGAGTATACTGAGGAGCATCGTACACCTCCTTGATGATTACGGTTCCCGAAGGATATTGATACGATATTTCCGAGCCTTCCCCGGAAATCCGGACTTCCGTTCCGGTTTGGTTGATAAAGATCCTCCGGTAGTGGTTCTCGTGTCCGGGGATAGGATAGTCAAGCTCAGTCTCCGTTGTCCGCTCCCAGCTGAGATAGTCCGGCGGCAGAAGGGTTTCCTCATTCCCGCACCCGGAAAAAGCAATCATGATCAGCACCGCGGAGAGTATTGCCGGTATCTTCTTCATTCCCTTATCCCCTTTAGTTTGAACACCTTCACTTTCCCGGTTCGTCCCTTCATGCGGAGAAGGAACGGACCTTCACCATCGGCTCTTTCACCCAGGGAGCGGTAAATCTCTTCCGATACAATGATCTCACCGGCGTGGGCCGTATCGCACATCCGGGAAGCAATATTCACGGTATCCCCTATGATGGTGTAATCGGCCCTGGTTTTGGAGCCGATCATCCCCAGAATCACCTCCCCCGAGTTGATGCCGATTCCCACCCGGAGCGCCTCCTCCGTCAGCCGCTGATCCGATGCCAAATCCTGCTGAATCTGAACAGCCGCACGGCATGCCATGACCGGTCCCTCGGCTCCCGGAAAAACCGCGACTACCGCGTCGGCAACGTATTTGTCCACGTCCCCCTCAAGCCGGTGTATCACTTCGGTCTGATGATTAAGCACCCGGTTCAGGCAGGTAACAACCCGGTCCGCGGAGTGGGTCTCCGCGAAGGCGGTGAATCCCCGGATGTCGGAGAAAAGGACGGTAAGTTCGGCTGTCTTCCCTTCCTGATCTCCTGTCAGCGCTTTCAGGGTAGTATTCGAGACGTATTTTGTGAGTTCAGACCGTTCCTTGAGTCCGGTCACCATGTTATTTACCGTTTTCCCCAGTTCCCCGATCTCGTTGTTCGCCTGGATATTCACCCGCCGGTCGAACTGACCGCCGGTAACAGCCGTGCATACAGCTCCGACCACTTTAACCGGATTGATCACGGAGCGTCTGAGAAACTGCGTGATCACCCCGGAGAGGATCAGGACGACTCCGAGGAACATGAAGGAAGCGATGATCATGGATGATTCCCGCTGCCGTACTTCCTTGCTGATGTCCCGGTGAATGTCGATAACTCCGCGGATGGTATGATCGCTTCCGTGACACTCTGTGCACGCGGGAAGATTGATAAGGGGCTTGTACAGCCGGTAGTAGGAGGTAGTTCCTTCCCGCTGGGTAAACAGAACGTTGGACGGAATGCCCGAGAGGGCTTCGCCGAACCGTTCTCCCGCTTTGCTCATGGGGATGGAGACATCATCCATTGGCATGAACCGCTTTCTTCCCAGGATGGCATTCACCTCTTCAATGGTGCTGTCGTCCCGGAAAGCCGGGGTTCCGTCTACCCGGTAGAGAAAAACCTTGTACTCCGGGTTCACCTCCCGGATCCCGGTGAAAAACCGTACAGCCACCGGAGCTTCACCGGAGAGCATGATGGTCTCAACCGCTTCGAACAGGGTCTCCGCATGGGTAAGCAGATCCTGCCGGGTACTGGTGTTAATTACGCCGGTCAGGCTTGAAGAAAAATAGAAACTTATACCGCCGATCCCTATGGCCAGGGTAAGGAAAATGATGATGGTTATCCTCCGGTTCAGCGGTATGAAATTTTCTACATTTTGTTTCATTTCCTTATTTTAACGCCTCCTGTATCCTTTTCATAGCCTCTTCCACCTTTTCCCGGTGATTAAACGCGCTGATCCGGATATACCCTTCACCGCATTTTCCGAAACCGCTTCCCGGGGTCAAAACAACAGATGCCTCTTTCAGGATCCGGTCGAAAAATGACCATGAATCGGTTCCCGTATAAACCCAGATATAGGGGGAATTGATACCGCCGGTACTTGTGTATCCCAGGCTGTCCAGCACCTCTCTGATCACGGCAGCGTTCCCAAGATAGTAGTCGGTCATCTCCCGGACCTGCCGCTGCCCTTCCGGAGTATAAATCCCCTCGGCCGCTTTTTGTACGGGATAAGAGACTCCGTTGAATTTTGTGGAGTGTCTCCTGAGCCACATATCTTTAACGGAGAATTCTTTTCCATCCTCTCCGTAGGCCCGGCATTCCTTGGGTATTACCGTGTAGGCGCATCTTACCCCGGTGAATCCCGCTGTTTTCGAAAAACTGCGGAACTCGACAGCCGTCTCCTTGGCGCCGTCAATTTCAAAAATTGATTTCGGCAGAGACTCATCCCGGATATATGCCTCGTAGGCGGCATCGTATAAAATCAGGGCCTTATTCTTCCGTGCGTAATCCACCCATACTTTTAGCTGTTCCTTTGTCGCGGTTGCCCCGGTTGGATTATTCGGAAAGCAGAGGTAGATGAGGTCGGCCTGTTCTTCCGGCGGGGAGGGCATGAAGTTGTTCTCTTTTCCCGTTTCCATGTAGACGATTCCGCCGTATCTTCCTTCGGACCATCCGCCGGTACGGCCGGCCATCACATTGGTATCCACGTAAACCGGATAAACCGGGTCCTGAACCGCTACTACCGAATCGGTGGAAAACAGTTCCTGAAAGTTTCCGGTATCGCATTTCGCGCCGTCGCTCACGAAAATTTCATCTTCCCCGATATCCACCCCCCGGGAGCGGAAATCGCCCTGGACGATGGCTGCCCGCAGGGATTCATATCCCTCATAGGGTCCGTATCCCCGGAAACTCGCGTCCCGGGACATCTCGTCCACCCCTTCCTTAAAGTATTTAACACACTCTTCCGTCAGGGGAAGGGTTACATCGCCGATTCCCAATTTGATGATATCGGCGCCGGGATTCTCCGCCTTGTAGGCGTTTACTTTTTCTGTGATCGTGCTGAATAGGTAATTTGCGTGCAGTTTCTTATAATTGCTGTTTATCTTTATCATGAATAAACTATACAGGAAGATACCCGGTTTGATAAAGTAGGAAAGAGGTTCCTGTGCCCTATCCGTACAGGGGTGTTTTTTATGTGTCTTTCCACTAAAATAGAAACGGAGGAGTTAATGAAGAAACTCATGAGACATAGATTAGTCATGGTACTCATACTTTTTTTAACGATGCAGATTACCGCGTGCGGCGGCAGCACGGAAGCAGAGGAGAACGAAGATTCCGGCACGCAGGCGGTATCGGAATCTCCGCGGGAGTCCGAGGGGAATTCTAGTCTGGAGAAAGGACCTTTTTCTCTCTCCTGGGAGATCAGGGATGACCGGGTTTTCTTTACCCTGAGCGCTGAAACAACCGGATGGGTAGCTTTGGGGATAGATCCGGAACGGAGCATGCTTGGCGCCGATTTTATTATCGGCTATGTATCTGACGGAGAAGCATCGGTGGCCGATCATTACGGGAACAGCAGGTATTCCCATCAGGATGATTCGGAGGGCGGCGGAACTACCGATATCGCCGATGTCTCCGGGAGTGAATCCGGCGGGACCACCACCATATCATTTTCAATCCCCCTTTCCCCGGACGATTCCAGGGACAAGCAGCTTGAGCCGGGGCGGACATATACCATCCTGCTGGCTCATGGAGGAGACGGTGAAGACAATTTTAAGTCGGCGCATACAACCAAAACGCGAGCCGAGATTTCCCTATAAGGGGCCGAGAAAACACATCAAACTCCGGTCCGGGCAGCACCTGATCCTGGACCGGATCTGCTATGCCGCGGATCAGAAAAAGGAACCCGGAGAGATCTTTTCCGATGTATCCCGGATCATCCGGGATATGTTTTCCGGAATTTACTGGTTCGGGATTTTCGTGGCCGATCTTCCCCGGCATTCCCTGGTTCTCGGGGGCCACAGCGGACCCGAGCCCCACTCCCGAACCTTTCCTTTCGGCAGGTACAGCGAGGGCAGAGCCGCAGTAACCCAGCGGGTGATCTTTATGGATCACGTCCCGGAGGATGAATCAAAACCGGGGCTTCATACCCCACGGTTTAAACTGGCGGTGCCCGTCCTAATCAAGGGGGACTTTCTCGGTGTTCTTTCCGCCGACTCTTCCGCGGAAGACGGCTTCCTCGAGGAGGACATCTTTATTATAGAAGATGCCGGCGACATCATCGCCGACCTGCTCAAGCAGGCTGCCCGGTCATTGCATTAGTGTCAGAAACAGGAGCATGGAAACCGGGAGTACCACCAGATATGCAAGGTAGGTAATAAGCAGGGCGAACGCGGTAATGTCTTCGTTCCTGCCGCTATCTTTTGCCATTACCGCGAAATTATTTGCCGGCGGAATATGGGTTTCCAGAAAAAATACCCAGATAACCGGAGGAGGTACCTGAAGGGGTTTAAAGACCGCGAAAAATACCCCGTAAAAAATCCCCGGCATCAGCAGATACCGTACAATCATTACCGCGGCCGTGGAGGACAAAAGCTGCCTCTTCCGAATCCGGTCTACTCCGTTTATTTTGAGTTCTCCAATAATAGCTCCCAGGCAGAGGAGAATCGCGGGAAAAGTGATATTGCTGACCTTAGCCAGGGCGCTGTGGATATACCAGAAGGGAAGATCGGAATCAAAAAAAACCGGCTTAAGCCCCAGAAGGGGAATGGTGAGTCCGGCCAGAATTCCCAGCAGGGGCGGTGATATAAAATCCTTCAGCTTCGGTTTATCCGCCGATCCGGTTACCAGGTAACGGCCGAAAGACCACAGAAGGGGACTGTGTGTCAGCAAATAACTTCCGATAAAAAGAAGCGGCAGATCGGTGCCGAATGACGCTGCTACCGCCGGCAGGGCCAGGGGCAGAAGCTCCACGATAGTTATCGGGATGTAGCCTGAGTTTCCGAAGGATCCGATGGCCGCCGCGGTCCGCCGTTCGTTTCCTCTGAGCCGGAACAGGGTCAGGACAATGAGGGATAACCCCATGCCGACGAGGGGGATGACCGGTCCCGCCAGCGGGAACATCCACGCGGATTTAAGGTCCTCCAGTGAGGCCTGGGAAAATTTCACGAAAAAGTAAATAGGCAGGGTGACCTTTACGACCATGGCGCTGAAAGAAGAAAAAAAGTCTCCTCCCCATCTGCCTTTGCTCCGCCGGAGAAAGAACCCCAGTGCGGCGACTACGGTAATTTGAAGAACGATGTAGAGTGACGGGATGAAAAAACGTGCCATTGATTTTGTTTATCCTTCCGGGGATTCTTCCAGGTGCCGAACTGCCAAACTGATTCCCCGGAGGGTATGATAACAGGTTTTCCACCCATGTCCCAGATAGTGCCGTTTCAGGTTTCCTTCCCGGTCGGTCAAAGGAAACCACTCTCCCAGCTCGGGATGAACCAGGTGCCGGAAAACAAAGGCGCGGATGTTTTCGAAACCGTCATAAAATGCCGGGTCTCCGGTAAGCCGGTAGGCCAGGGCGAATCCCGCCAGTGCTTCGGCCTGCTGCCAAAACTCCTTGTCCGTATCGGTTGGTCCTCCCTCCCGTTCCCCCTCGACGTAGAGACCGCCGGACTCGGTATCGATTCCCCGCTTAAGGGTATGACGGAACAGGGGGAGGGCACGCAGCGCGGCGGTCTCTTCGGGTATTCCCAGTACCTCCGCGGCTTTCAATGAGAGCCATGCCAGCTCCACGTTGTGCCCGTACGAGGTAATCTCCGGGCTCTTCTTCCCCTTCTCGAACCGGTCAGATCCCCACACCGTGTCCAGTTCCACGTTGGCGATGGGGGTCCAGTCCCGCCGGAACATGGATACCCCGGCCGTTTCTTCCGAACCGGGGCCGGCCGGAGCAACCATCTTCTCGAAGATGAGATCGTACACATCCCGGAGAGCCTTTAGGTGTTCCTGTTTTCCGGTAAGTTTCCCGAGTTCGGTAAACGCCTCCATAAGGTGCATGTGAACGTCCAGGGACTTGTGGATGGAACCGCTTTCCTCCCCGGGAGACCGGGATATCCGGGGATTCCAGTCCGGATCAAAATGTTCAAGATACCCCCCGAACTCAGGATCTGCAGCCTTTTCTTCCAGCAGGCTGAAAAGCTCCTCCGCTTCCCGGGCCGCGTCTTTGTTTCCCGAAGCCAGGGCGTACTCGGAAAGTCCGTAAATCAGGAAGGAGTGGCCGTAAACCACCTTGTTGGTGTCAACAGGGTCTCCATTTGAGGAGCAGATCCAGATGTAGCCGCCGTTTCTGCTGTCCCGGAAATACTCCCGCAGATAGGCTATGCCTTGTTCAATTTTAGCCGCCGCCGCTCCGGTTTCCTCGGGACCGAAAAAGCCCCACCGGAGGAGGTGGCTTAAAGCGAAGATGCACCGCCCCTGGCACAGGAGCGTTTTGTCTGCGCCGGGTACCGGATTACCGTCGCCGTCGTAGGATGTGCTGAATCCGCCCGATGGGGATTCAGCACGGGTCATCCAAAATGGTATAAGTTTCTTTGTGAGATACCGGTAAAGGTTCTCCGCGGCTTTTTTCGGTTCCATGGTCAGACGTTATAGGTCCCGGCGGAGGTTTCGCCGCCCTTGCCCGTCCAGTTCGTGTGGAAGTATTCACCCCGTTTCCGGTCGGTCCGCTCGTAGGTGTGGGCACCGAAATAGTCCCGCTGGGCCTGAAGCAGGTTAGCCGGAAGCCAGGCACTCCGGTAGCCGTCGTAAAATGTCAGGGCCGACGCGAAAGCCGGAATGCTTACGCCTAAGGAAACCGCTTTGCTCACAACCCGGCGCCATGACGTCTGGCAGTCGTGAATCAAATTCTTAAAGTAGTCGGCCAGGAGCAGGCTCGGGAGATTTTCGGTCTCGTCGAAGGCTTTCTTTATGTCTCCCAGAAATACGCTCCGGATGATGCATCCACCCCGCCACATGTTGGCGATGGAACCGTAATCGATATCCCAGCCGTGCTCCTCGGCCGCTTCCTGTATCAGCATGAATCCCTGAGTATAGGATATGATTTTCGAGGCCAGCAGGGCTTTGCGGATATCCTCGATAAAAGCTTCCTTGTCCCCCTCGAATTGCGCGTCCGGTCCGTCCAGAACCTCCGAAGCTTTTACCCGTTCCTCCTTCAGCGCGGAGAGACACCGGGCGAATACGGCTTCGGCTATCAGGGTAACCGGAATACCCAGCTCCAGGGAGCTGATGCCGGTCCATTTTCCCGTTCCCTTCTGTCCGGCGGTGTCGAGTATTTTTTCGACCAGAGGAAGATTGTCCTCGTCCTTGAAAGCCAGAATATCGGCGGTTATTTCGATCAGGTAGGAATCCAGTTCGGTTTCGTTCCACCGGGCGAATACCTCATGCATCTCGTCGGTGTTCATCCCCAGGGCGGTCTTCATCAGGTTGTAGGCTTCGCAGATGAGCTGCATGTCACCGTATTCGATGCCGTTGTGAACCATTTTGACGTAATGTCCGGCTCCGTCCTGTCCGACCCAGTCGCAGCAGGGATCGCCGTTCGGCGCCTTGGCAGCCACAGCCTGGAAGATATCTTTTACCAGGGGCCATGCTTCAGGACTGCCCCCGGGCATGATGGAAGGTCCGTGGCGGGCACCTTCTTCCCCGCCGGAGATACCGGTGCCGATGTAGAGAATACCTTTTTCCCCCAGTTCCCGGGTCCGCCGGATGGTATCGTGGAAGTTTGAGTTTCCTCCGTCGATAATCAGGTCACCTTCTTCCAGATGGGGAAGGAGTGATTCGGTGAACTTGTCCACCACATCCCCCGCTTTTACCATGAGCATCACCTTCCTCGGCCGTTCCAGTGAGGCGGTAAACTCCTCATAACTGTGGGTACCGACGATGCTGTCCCGTCCCGCTGCCGGTCCGGAGATAAAATCATCCACTTTAGAGAGTGTTCTGTTGAACACTGCCACTTTGTATCCCTTGTCGTTCATGTTGAGGACTAGATTTTGTCCCATCACTGCCATACCGATCAAACCGATATCTGCTTTTCCCTGCATTTTATGCTTCCTCCTGTAATATTCGCTTATTTAAACCGATCCCTGCAGGACCAGAGGCCCAGAGCGGGATTTGATATGTAATAGAATTCTTCTCCGTTCATAGTATTGAATCCGTCCCGGCATTTCTCAGGACCGTATTTTTCAAGCATCTCATCCAGTTTACCGTAACGGTAATTTACCCCTTCAATCTCCTCCCGGGTCAATTCTCCTGGACAGTAGGTGATGGAGAACCGTCCTTCGCTTGAGCCGTGAATCAGGTGGGCCGCCGCGCTCAGGTTTGCCCGGAGATCCTCCTGCTCATCCACGTTTTTCAGTGTTTTCTCAGTGCCGGTATACCCGTATTTCCGGATCAGGGTGTCGATGTCCTTATCCTCTCCGAACTCCTTTACCCCGGGAGCCAACACGATCAGTTCGCCTCCGTCGGCAATGGCCATCCGGGTCCGGTACACCGATTTGTTTCCCAGCCAGGTGCTCTTAAACTCGTCCGGATCCAGATACACAACCACCTTCCGGTACGGCGTGTCGGTCATGGTAAAATTTTTCTCCAGGGAAAGGGCTGCCGCGTTCCGGAAACATTCCTCGTCGTCGCCGGCGAAAAGTCCGCAGACCCCGAGTTCTCCCGATTCGTCCCTTGCAACCACGGTGAGGATGTAGACGATGGGGAGATCGGCGGCGAAATGGCGGGACGCGTAATTAAGCACCGACCGGACCGGGTTATCCGCCCGGCCCATGATCCGCTCCATCCCGTAGACCGCCCCCAGGAAATGGCTCTTGTTGATGCCTTCCCGGCCGCCGGTTCCGACGAAAATGTTTTTGTTGAAGTTGGCCATCCCGATGACTTCGTGGGGAACCACCTGACCGATGGAAAGGATCAGGTCGTGTCCCCCCTCGGGAAGGATCCGGTTGACCTGAGCCGGCCATGGATAATCCAGTTTTCCTTCCGACATCTTGGAGATGTATTCACCGGGAACGGTTCCCAGTGTTTTTATGTCGGACCGCCAATTATGCACCCGGAACAGCGGCACCGGGGTTTCCCCGAACATCGCGGCGATCTGTTTTTCCGTCATCGGGGTGTGGGTGCCCAGGGCGGGCAGAATATCGGTCAGATTTTCACCGTAGTACTGCCAGGCCATCTCGGTTAGAATACCCGCGTGTGAATGGAAGCGGGTGAAATCGGGGGGAACTGCCAGCACCTTGGACCGGTTTCCCAGCCGGCCGAGGGCTTCATTCATGAACCCCTTCAATTCTTCCCGGGAAAAATTGTTTTCCTTGGATATTTTTTCTAAATAGATCATGATATCTTCCTTATATACAACATATATTTAAACCCCCGGGGCAGTCTACCGGCTGCAGGGGCTCTACTGTTTCCACGCGGGTTTATCCGGCAGCTTCCGGTCAAACTCCCGGATCAGCGATTCCTCGTAGGAACCGCCGTAGGATCCGGAAAAAAACTTTGCCAGCCCTTCTTCCCGGAGCCTCCGCCAGGACTCCTCTTCGTTTCCGGGAATAACCGGATAGAAAAGGGCGCCGTTCGCCCGGGCCGCCTTTAAATCTCCGGGGGCGTCGCCGATCATCAATACCGTTTCCGGTTTGTATTTCTCACAGGCAAGATATTTCAAATGTTCCGCCTTGGTTCCTGCTTCCTGACCGCAGATGGCCCGGACATGTCCCGATAAACCGTGTTCATCCCACTCCCGCTTTATCGCTTCATACGGTGTCTGTGATACCACGGCAGTATCAGCCTGGACCTGCATCTTTTCGAGACAATCCCGGACGCCGGGGAACGGGGGCACCTGCTTTACCATTCGGGCTATAGCGCTGTTTACTTCCGTTGACCACCTGAATGCCTGTTCAAGTTCCGGATCAGGATTGTTTCGGAGTTCCTGCTCCAGGGTGATATTCCCGAGTTTTGATTCGCTGCCGGTCCATTCAGCAAGGTGTTCCGGGTACGGAATCTGAACGTCCCGCCTCTTAACCTCTCCCCGTTCCTCGAGGTGCTTCAGGGCCATGAGGAGGGCCGGGAACCGGTTGGTTCCCCGGCTCTTTGAATAAAGATTCACAAACTCCCAGGTTTCCCGGGCGTACTTACTTACCGGCTGCAGACCGTAGTGGAGAATGAAATTCGGGCAGAAGCACTCCTTGTGCTTGAGTTCCATGGTGTCGAAGACACACCCGTCCGAATCAATGCCGATAAAGAACCGTTTCTCCGGCTTCAGTGATTTCAGTTCCTGTATAGTAAGGTTCATAAGTCGCTTTCTTTTCCTTTCGGTTTTCAAACGGTATCGAAACATACATACCACGAACCGCCCGGACCGTCAACTGCCGCTCAAAGGGGGCGGCCGTGCCGGATAGCCGACAATAAAAGCAACTAGTATATTATTTATTATGAGCTGGTATGAAGATAAAAAAAGTTTAAAATTAGTAAGGTCACTTCTTATTCTGGTTTATGTGATAATTGTTACCGTCCCGGTGCTCATCCTTCTTATTTTCTACGGTGATTCTTTCAGCGGGAATCCCCTGTATGAAGCCGGGCAGATTCTGGTACTCCTCGCCTTTCCGGTGTTAGCCCTTCAGCCTGTCCTGTCCGCGAGACTTCGGCTCCTGGACAAGGCTTTCGCTTTAAACAGCGTCATCAATTTCCATCGGACCATGGCCATCGCCGGCGCGGCCGCGGCGTTTATCCATCCTGTCCTTCTTGCCGCGGGAACCTCGAATTGGGCCCTGCTCTACAGTTTTGATTTGCCCTGGTACATTCTTTTCGGCAAAGCCGCTCTCCTGCTCCTGATTTTAATGGTACTCACATCACTTTTTTTAGCCTTCTTCCGGCTCACCTTCGAAAAGTGGCGGTTCTTCCACAATCTCTTTTTCATGCTTGTCATCATCGGTGTATTTTTTCACAGTATTTTTACCGGGAGTGATTTTATCTACCCCTTCATGGTTGCTCTGTGGTCCGTACTGCTTGCCGCGGCACTTACCGCCTATGTGGGGCATAAAATAATCAGGCCCCTGATGCTCCGGAAAAAACCGTTTGAAGTTGTGGGAGTAGAACAGGAGAGTAAAAATGTCTGGACCCTCCGCTTCAAGCCCCAGGGACCATGGGCCCTTGATTATGCTCCTGGGCAGTTCCAGTTCATCACACTCAAGCGGGGAAGGGAGCTCCCGAAAGAGGAGCATCATTTTACTATCTCATCCAGTCCGAAAGACAATCCGGAACACACCGCGACCATAAAGAACGTTGGTGATTTTACTTCAACGATAAAAGAGACGAAACCCGGAGATGCCGCCCTGATTCAGGCTCCGTTTGGAAGATTCAGTTACCGGCTCCATCCCTGGGAGTCAGACCTGGTATTCATTGCCGGCGGGATCGGTATTACCCCTATCATGGGCATGATAAGGTTCATCCGGGATTCAAAAGAGGACAAGCGGGTGCTTCTTCTTTACGGAAACAATCGGGAAGAGGAAATTGTGTTCCGGAAAGAACTGGAAGAAATTGAGGAAAGCGGTCAATTTGATTTTCGTTTGGTGCACGTCCTGGCCGAACCTCCCGGGAACTGGAACGGGGAATCCGGCTTCATAACCGCTGATATTATTAAAAAATATGCAACCGATCAGTTATTCGGCAGGTATTACTATGTATGCGGACCGCCGGTCATGATGGATAAAGTCATAGGCGCTCTTAAAGGATTGGGAGTTCCCTCATCAAAAATACATTCAGAGAGGTTTTCATTGTAGCATTCGACCAGATGATAAAAAAATGATAAAAATATCCTGTATGCTATTTAAAAATAAAATCCTTCCGATATACTTTATAGCAGCATTAGTTTTTCGAGGGAGAATATGACAGAATCGGCCAAATGGATAGGCGGTTTGATTAATAACGCGGCGGTCCTTCTGGCCCTTGGTATATTTTTAGATCTTCTTCTTTCCAAGGATTTTGTTAAAAATAAGGTTTACCGGCAGATCTTTACCGGAATTGCCGTGGGCGGTGTGGCCCTGGCGGTGATGATAAACCCGGTACAGTTCAGCGAAGGCATCTTTTTCGACACGCGGTCCATCATCATGGGAATCTCCGGTCTCTTCTTCGGTGTTATCCCTACCGTCATTGGGGCAGTAATGGCCGCGGCCTTCCGGATCTTCAAGGGGGGAAGCGGCGCCGCCGTCGGGGTTATAATCACATTCGTGACCGCCTTGACCGGGCTCATCTGGGCGAAAGTCCGCAGACGCGCGGAAGGCGATATTAGTATCGGAGAAATGTATATCTTCGGGCTGGTAATCCATATAGAAATGATGCTTTTTCTTCTCGCCCTGCCTGGAACGAGCAGAAACGAGGTTTTCCTCCAGATGATAATTCCGATCCTGTCAATTTACCCGGTAGCAACTGCTCTGTTCGGAAGACTCATGAGTATCCGTCTGATCCGGCGTTCCATGCTTGAGCAGCTTACCCGGAGTGAAACCCGGCTCAGGAATTTGTTTGAAAACGCCCCGGTGGGTATTTTCCGCACAAATGTGACCGGGCAGGCTATAGAGGTGAACGGCGAAATGGCCCGAATTCTCGGCTGCTCCACCCCTGAAGAAGCCTTGCGGGTGTATACCGATTTAGCTGCCCAGCTCTACGTGGACCCGCAGCGGCGGCAGGACTTTATACAGCGCCTGCGTAAAAACGGAAAGGTGATGGACTTTCCTTACGAAGGCCGGAAAATAGACGGCTCATCAGTCTGGATTTCAATGAATGCCCGGCTGACTACCGATGAATACGACGGTGCTCCGGTTATAGACGGCTTTTCCTGGGATATAACCGAAAAGAAGAAGGCCAGGGAGGATCTTGAAAACGCTCTGGCTGAACGGGAAACCCTGCTCCGGGAGCTGTACCACAGAACCAAGAATAATATGCAGGTAATCGCTTCCATGCTTTCCCTTAAACGGTCGGCGGTTGAAAGCGGTGAAGTCAAAGAGGTGCTGAAAGAATTAGAGGGAAAAATTTATTCCATGGCCTTAGTCCACCAGAAACTCTATAAATCCGGAAGCCTCTCCCGGCTTGATCTAAAAGAATATATTACCGAACTAGGCGGACTCATCGAAGACGCGTATGGCAGAAGACCCGGACCGGTCTCCATCACCTACGATCTCTGCCCCCTCTCGGTGCTTATTGACACCGCGGTCCCCCTGGGATTGGTAATCAATGAACTTATAGTGAATTCATTCAAGCACGCCTTTCCCGGAGACCGCCGGGGAACCATTGCCGTTTCGATGGAAAAAATCAACCAAACAGAATATTCCTTGGTCATCTCCGACGACGGTATCGGACTGAACGGAAAAAACCTCTCCGTAGTGGAAAACCGCTCTCTGGGTCTCCGAACCGTCAAGAATTTGGTACAGGGACAGCTGGGCGGACAGGTAGAATTTATATCAAATCTCGGGTTCACCGGAAAAATAATTTTCGCTCCCGAACTTTATCACGAACGGGTTTAAAATATGGAAGATAAGAGAGTTTTGATTGTTGATGATGAAGTACTTTTCGCCATGGACCTGGAAGCCCGGCTCAAAGTACGGGGATATCAGGTTGCGGGACTCGCCGCCCGGGGAGAAGAAGCGGTCAAACTTGCCCGGGAAACCGATCCGGACTGCATACTGATGGACATCAGATTAGCCGGAAATATGGACGGCATTACCGCCGCCGAAAAGATCCGTGAGTTTTCCCGGGCGCCTATTGTGTTCATTACCGGATATTCAAGCGCCGACATCCTGGACTGCATTGCCGACATGCCGGATACTCAAGTGCTGAATAAGCCGTTTACCTCTCAGGACCTAATTCAGGTTATTAACTAATGCTTCGAATCCTGGACAAAAATGCAGCTAATTTCTCCCTATATAAGCAATTATCGGAATTTTACCTTTTTTTAACCAGCCTTTTATTAATTCATTTACCTGAAGGAATTTATCCCGATTTTATGTCCACGTTTCGTGGCACTCCAATTAAAAAGAGCGCTGAATGATCAGCGCCCTTTATTACCTGCCTCGATTAAAACCCTACTTCGCCTTGACTTCAATCTTTCTCGGCTTAACCTCTTCCTTCAGATGCAGGGTCAAGCTCAGAACGCCTCTTTCCATCTTGGCGTCCACTTTTTCCCGGTTCACCCGTTCGTCGATGGTGTAGGTTTGATGATAATCGCCGGTCAGCCGTTCCCGGAGGAGGTAATTCTTCTTGCCCTCTTCGGCGGTCCGTTCGCCGTGGACGGTTAATGTGTCGCCGTCGATATTTATGTCGATATGTTCTTTATCCACACCGGGCATTTCCAGCCGCAGAATCACGGCGCCGTTTTCTTCGCATATGTTACTTACCGGCCTGATGTACCGTTTTCTTTCGTTTGTTACGTTTTCCATCTTCCGTTCCTCCCTTATTTTACGTTTACGTTGATTTTTCTGGGTTTTACTTCTTCCTGCTTCGGCAGGATGATTGTAAGGATTCCGTTTTCCATGGACGCTTCGATCTTTTTCTGATCCACTCCCTTCGGCAGACTAAGGGTCCGCTGAAAACTACCTTCCCAGTTTTCTTTCCGGTAGGTTTTTGAACCTTCCGATTTCTTCTCTTCCCGTTTTTCTCCCTTAATGGTAAGAACGTTGTCCGCCAGGGACACATCAATGTCTTTTTGATCAACTCCGGGGAGATCCGCGGTCACCTGATAATCGTCCTCAGTTTCAACCACGTCTACCGCGGGAGAAGCGCTCCGGTCGAAGAGGCCGTCGGAAAACGACGAAGGTCTTCTGAGACCGAACATGGTGTCGATTTCCCGTCTGATCCGGTCGAGTTCGCCAACCGGATCCCATCCGTTTCCGTTTTGATTTCTTTTCGCTATGTCCATAATAAACCTCCATTTTATGGCTTATTTTTATTGATTTCTAAAACTATTGTTGCATTTTCCGTGCCAACTTAAAAAAAATTATTTAATTCTATATAGGGTAATGATTTATGAATTAGATCCTGTCCAAGGGTATGTTTATTTTATTGGGTCAAATCGCCACTCACCGGAAATTCCGGTTTTATGATGGATCATTTTGACTCAGTTTCAAAAGAGGATGTGATAAAAATGATTCCTATACCAGCAATTTCCGGTGATCACATTCGCATTAAAATTTATAAATTGTTTATTAAAAGCAATTACATAAATCGGGATCACCGGAAATTGCCGTTTTTCCGCG
>CAYLLE010000013.1:0-48298 GCA_964384485.1 uncultured Spirochaetales bacterium
CCAGTCCGGCATTGCCGGCGATCTGGCGGATCGGTTCTTCCAATGCCCGTTTGACGATCCGGTATCCGACTTTTTCTTCATCCGTCATATCGTCAATATTTGTTTTTTCCAGCGCGGCAACAGCCTGAATCATGGTGAGTCCGCCGCCGGGAATAATACCTTCTTCAATTGCTGCCCGGGTCGCGGAGAGCGCATCTTCTACTCTGTGCTTCTTCTCCTTGAGTTCGACTTCAGTCGGAGCGCCTACATTGATGACGGCAACACCGCCGGCAAGTTTCGCGAGCCGTTCCTGGAGTTTTTCGCGGTCGTAATCGGAAGTGGTTTCTTCGATCTGTGCCTTAATCTGAGCAATCCGATCCTTGATGTCACCGGGTTTTCCTTCACCGTTGATGATAGTGGTATTTTCTTTATCAACTTTGATGGATTTAGCACGGCCGAGCTGTTCAATCTCGACACCTTCCAGTTTAAGACCTAATTCTTCGGATATCACCTGACCACCGGTAAGAATGGCGATGTCTTCCAGCATTGCTTTTCTCCGGTCACCGAATCCGGGTGCCTTTACGGCGCAGGTGGAAAGAGTTCCCCGAAGGTTGTTCACTACCAGAGTTGCAAGAGCTTCACCGTCCACGTCTTCAGCAATAATCAGCAGAGGTTTGCCTGACTGAGCAATCTTTTCCAGAAGAGGAAGAAGATCTTTCATGGTTGAAATTTTCTTATCGTGAATTAGAACGTAGGGTTCATCAAGAACTGTGGTCATGGCATCGCGGTTGGTCGCAAAATAAGGAGAGAGATAACCCCGGTCAAATTGCATCCCTTCCACAAATTCGGTGGTAGATTCGATGGTCTTCGACTCTTCTACGGTAATAACACCGTCTTTTCCTACCTTCTCCATCGCATTGGCGATTTCCATACCTATTTCCATATCGTTATTCGCGGAAATAGAAGCAACCTGAGCAATCTCTTCTTTGTCCTTAATCTCTTTTGCTGCCTTGCGGATTTCATCCACTGCCATGTCTACAGCCTTATCCATGCCCCGTTTAATCCCCATGGGGTTAATTCCGGCGGCTACACTTTTAAGGCCTTCCTTAATCATGCTGTATGCCAGAACAGTAGCTGTGGTGGTACCGTCTCCGGCAACATCATTAGTTTTTGTTGCTACTTCTTTGAGCAGCTGGGCTCCCATATTTTCGTACGGGTCTTCCAATTCGACTTCTTTCGCGACTGAAACACCGTCTTTGGTTACTGTGGGTGCCCCGAATTTTTTATCCAGAAGCACATTTCTTCCCTTCGGACCTAAAGTTACCTTTACTGCCGAGGAAAGTTTTTCTACTCCCTTTAGAAGCGTTCTCCTCGCTTCTTCGTTGAAAATCAGCTGTTTAGCCATATGACTCCCTCTCTTAAAGTTTTTATTATGATATTCAATATATTATAGGATGAGTAAACTTGATATCAGAAAGATACACATGTTTCAATAAATCATCAACAAAAAAATGAATTTTTTTTGTCTAAAGCGGCTTACTATTTGTCAATTGGGAGGGAATCCCAATTGATTCCGGGTTTATTTACTAAAATCAACTCATGTGATAATAATATAGGGCAAATTTCCTACGGAGACAAGCAGGCGTAAATAATGAAGAGCAGAAAAGAATATCCGGTTCTCCTAATCATATCCTTTTCTTCGCCTGACATTAAACTGCAGAAGATTTCAAAAAAAGCCGCGGATATATTTCCGGACGAGTTTAATATAACTCCATACATAAACAGCATTTTACCCTGGAACGGAAAATCCGTTCATGCGCCATTAGGAAGAAAAGGGATCGACCACCGTGCCGTTTCTATAGAAGAAATTGAGCAGGAGCTAAATACGGAAGGCGGTCCCCTCCTTATTCCGCTTCAGCCCGATACCGGAAGAGAAGAGGCTTTCCGGAAGTACACAGAAGACGGGAGAATAATCTGTACCCACATCTACCCGGTGGAAGAAAAACCCAATTATACCTTGTGTAAATTCAGGTTCATTCAGGGATTAGACCGAGCGGAGGGGTTTTCCGAGAGCTACGTCAGGGGAATCCTCCTCGCAAAATCCGACTGGATAAATCCCAAAAGACTTATTCGCCTGCTGAAAAAAAAGACATTCTCCGGAGAACGGTTCATTATTTTAACAGACATTGCTGCGGGAGAAGATCTTGTACGGCTGCGGTCATGGATATCACAGCTTTCAGGAACACGGCTGCATAAAAAAATGGTGAATGGAAAGTTCTGTGACTTTAAGGAATCCAAATATCCGCTGCCTCCGGATCCTTTCGTTTATGAACGGGCGGCACCCCGGTCTGCAGGGCAGCTATCGGGAGGACTTGAATTTGATACTCCGTATGAACCGGTGGCGGGTATGACCGGTGACATCTCGATCAATGCCGGAGGAACTTTCCGTTTTAAAAAAGGAACAATGTTTCCTCCAACAGTAACCGGCGGTGAGGAAACTGATGCTTCCTGGAAGAGCAGCTTTATTATTACCGGCAAAGGAGAACTTCCCGGATTCCTGGACAGCGCCGCGGCTGTGGAAGGGGATTTACTGAGAGGCATTTACGCCCTTAAGACTTTCTCGGGCCCGGGTGTTCTAATTCCCGGCCATTTAAAGCTGGACTGTATCTATACCGATGAATATCCCGGTATTATAAGCCGGTGGGAGGTAAGACAGCCCGAGTTTACCGCCCACTGGGGAGAAGTCGGCATGGAGGTGTTTTCAGAAATTCCGCTGTTCAACCTAACCCGGGACAAAAAGATAGAAATTGACGGGGAATACCCCGGCGGCGGCCGATGGCATTTTGAAGTGACAGAGAATCCGAATAGCTGCAGCCGGTCGGTGGAACTATTCGGACAAAAAATCGTGTTCCGGGGTAAATCCGGAAATCTCTGCGTCGGAATATACAACGGCAGGCAGGAAATCCCTGCATTACCCGTGCGGCTTTACCGGAGTAGACAGCACACCTATTTGGCAGCGAATCCGGGAGGAGCATACCGGTCCATCGGGAAAACAGAGGGGAAAAAAATCAGCAGGTTTGTACTTTCTTTTTCGGCAGCAACGGAAGAAATCCCGGACATCCCGGTATTAAAAAAGGCCGGAGTCCGGATCTAACAGATATTCGTTCATTCGGCAATCAAATTTCGAAGATACTCTACCAGTTCTTTGATCCGGAAACTGCCGGCTAATCCCCGGATTTTTGATGTAAATTTCTGATACCCCGCGTTTTCAGCGGACAGTATAGTTGCCTGTTTTAGAATCCCTTTGATATCTCCCTTCCGGGCGTACTGGTATATCGTCTCCAGAACAATTTTTTCCGGTACCGGAACATCTTCGTCGCCGGCCTCTTCAAAGCTGATATCCGGAAAAGCGTTTAAATGCCTTGGTGTCGCGGCAGAATCGTATTCATCCGCCGCGAGAGATTCACCGGCCGCTAAATCCATGGTGAATGAAAACGTGCTGCCCTCACCCAGCCTGCTTTCAACCTGTATCTCCGAATCCATTAATTCCAAAAGTCGGCTTACGATGGTTAACCCCAGCCCGGTTCCTTCCTGGACGATCTCACTGTTATCCAGCTGGGTGAAAGGCTGGAAAATTGATTTCAGTTTCGATTTGGGAATCCCCGTACCGGTATCCCGGACCGCGAATGTAACCGCGTCACCTTCATTCGTCACCCGGAATAAGACAAATCCCCGGCTCGTGAATTTTACGGCATTTTGAATCAGGTTCAAGAGTACCTGCCGGATCCGACGCTCATCTCCTTCAACTTGCCGGGGCAGGTCGAAATCAAACTCGGTTCTGAATCCAATCGTCCGCTGATCAGTGAGTATTTTGGCTATGCCGGATATTTCCGACAGAAATTTCGGAAGATTGAAAATATTTTTTTCGATTTTGATTTTATCTGTTTCTATCCGGGAGACATCGAGAATATCATTTATAATAGTCAGAAGATGATTCCCGCTCTTCTCGATTATTTCCAATCCGGCCTCCTGGGTTTCCGTACAAATTTCTTTCCGAAGAATCTGCACATATCCCAAAATCCCGTTCAGAGGTGTTTTTAATTCATGACTTACCGTGGCAAGAAACTGGCTCTTCGCCTTGTTCGCCGCCTCCGCTTCTCTGGTTGTATTCTTAAGTTTTGTGTTGGCCGCCGCTAAATTCGCGATATGACCGCGGATAAGTCCCACGGTGAACTGAAAATTCTTTATCAAAGAAGACACTTCATATAGAAAACTCTTCGGCCACACAATCTTTTCACCCCGTTCGATTTTAAGGTGTAGTCCTTCGGTAACCGAATTCAGTTTGACCACCGAGTTTACAAGCAATTTACTTGCCAATTCCGAGACTAATGTGATCACCACCATCAATAAAAAAACGAACAGGAGAATCCGGATTAAGGTATCCACAAGGGTCAGCTTTTGGCGGCTCAGATCGAGAAAGCCGATAATTTCCCAGTCATAGATGTTTATACCGCTTACAAAACTGAAGAAGCCTTCCAAATTACGGGTTACGACAATGCCGTCTCCGCTTTCCTCAAGGTAATCCCGCTGAGTCAAGGTACGGAAAAGTCTTTCATCGGTTTCCGGAGAATCTCCGGGACTTATCGTTGAAGTTATTATTTGACCGTAATGTCCAAGGAGGACCAGGTCCATGGGCGTCCTTCTGACAAAATCGTACATACGGCGGCGTATATCACTGCTTCCAATAATAACGAAAAGGGTGTGTGTCGTATCGGGAATGACCAACAGAATCCCGGTTTCACCTCCGGAATCGGCGAAATCCACGATGGCAGGTTCATTTCCGGTGATGGGGAATATGGTATCAGCCATTGGCAGAAGACTTCCCGTACCGAGATCCTGATACTCTTCCTTAAACAGATGTTTTACGATTCTGCCCGTAGAATCGGCTATGCCCGCTCCCCGCAGGTTATACTTGGATTCAAGAAGGAGCCGGAGAAAATTATTTCCAACCGGGGTACGCAGACCGGTCTCTTCTGCGATATTGATAAACGATTCTATACCGTCTACCGTTTCACCGATCCACTCCTCAAGGGAAAATGTCACCGAATCAGCCACGGAATTAAGCCGGTTATACGCCTCTTCTTCCATTTTGGCGGTTTCCAGCCGTGAAATATATACGATGATCAGGAGGACAGGAACAAGAATAATGACACCGAAGAAATCATTCAGGGCTTTCCGGAACGAAACCCGGCCGTGTATATTCAGGTTTGACAGGATGAAAGAAAAAACCTTTTTCCGTTTTGGATGTCCGCCCTTCTTCAGACTCAGGGTATGACGCATATATTGTAAAACATCAACAATGGAAATGGCTAAAAATACATTAACAATTCCGTTAAAAGCCCTGGTAAGCGCGAACAGCATGGCCCAGTCCATTTTCTTGTTTAAAATGAAGAAAGAAATGGAAAATATCAGCGGGATTCCGATCAAAACATGATACAAAACGTCCAGCAGAATATAACTGGACCGCCGTTTATAATAGATGAACCCGACAAACGCGGCTTCAGCGGTAAAGATCAGAACGCCGAACCAGTGTCCCCACTGGAACACCGTTATGAAGGATATCAATGGAGCCGTAAGAGTACCCGCCCAGGGTCCGAAAAAATAGATTATTAGAAAAGTGGCGATACTTCCGAAAATAAGACGGGCGTCATACAGCAGGGCTATGTCAATGACATTGCCCAGCACCCCAAGGATGACTAAACCGAGAATCATTACTGCCTTTATATAGCCGATCTTTTTTCTGGAAATTCCGGAACGAATATTCATAAATCCAGTAATTCCCCGTTAAAATATTTTTGACATGTTCCGTCTCCGCTTGTCTTCAGCAGGAGACCTCCGTCCTCATCGATGCCAGCGAATTCCCCAGCCGCGCACCTTCCGTCAGGGAAAGCCAGCCGTACCGGTTCTCCCTGTTTATGCAGCCTGACCCGGATCGGTTCAAGCCATTTCCGGGGCGGCATGGAGAAAACCGAATAAAGCTCGGCAAGCAGTCCGGGCAGAATATCCAGGGGAGCATCACGGTGACCAAGCTCACGGAGACATATCCCTCCCGGACTGAATCCGCTCCCGCAGTTAAGACCAATCCCGACATAAAGAACATCTTTCCGGCGTTCACAGAGGATTCCCGAAATTTTCTTCCGGTTTACAAGCACATCGTTCGGCCACTTCAGTTCCGGAGTAATCCCGAAATACCGCTCAAGACAGAGACACACCCCTAACCCCGCGCCCAGGGGAAGAAGAGATGATCTTTTGAACTCATCATTCATCCCCAGGATTAACGTAAACAACAGATTCTGCCCGGCCCGGCTTTCCCAGATCCGTCCCGGCCTTCTGCCCCGTCCAGAGGACTGGTATCCAGCTGCGGCAACGGAACCGCGTGGAAAATCCAACGCGTAAAAATTCCGGGCGTCATTCATTGTAGAGCCGGTATGCTTCTTATAAAGAACAGGACCCCCGAACGGGTTAGTTATTTCCAGTTTACAATGCTGCATGATCAAGGCAATACTCGATTGATTTTTCTCTGATATCTTAAGATACTAAACCTATGAAAAACAATCCACTCCTTTGGGGGCTGGAGAAATCAAAATCGACCGCTCCCTTTGCTTTTTATATTTTCGGTGTAACCGGAGACCTCACCCGTTCAAAACTGGTCCCCGCGCTTTTTTCTCTCTTTCTTAAAGGAAATATTTCCAGGTTTAAAATTATCGGATTCGCGCGGCGGGAGTGGACAAAAGAATATCTTATGGAAAAGGGATCTGAGATGATTGCCGATTTTCCGGATTCCGATGAGGTAAAACAGGCATTTCTGGAAAAGATGGATTATATTCAGTCCACATTTGAATCAGAGAAAGGGTACAAGGAAATTGAAGCTTATTCCGGAGAATTTGAAAACAAGATTTACTATCTTTCCACTCCCCCGGCCGCCTACGACACCATAATAGAAAAACTCGGAGAATTCGGTCTTGCCGATGAAGGCAAGGGATATACAAGAATCGTTGTAGAGAAACCATTCGGACGGGACCTTCAATCGGCGGGAGAACTGAACAGGAAACTTCTTAAGTACTTCCGGGAAGAACAGATCTACAGGATCGATCATTATCTCGGAAAAGAAACAGTTCAAAATATCATGCTATTGCGGTTCGGAAACGGTATTTTCGAACCTATCTGGAACAGCCAGTATGTGGATCATATCCAGATCACCGTGGCTGAGAAATCAGGCATCGGTACTCGGGGCAACTACTACGAAAAATCGGGAGCACTCCGAGACATTATTCAGAATCATATGCTCCAGCTTTTAAGCCTTACTGCCATGGAACCTCCTAACGATCTAAGCGCTGACGCGCTCCGGGACGAAAAAGTGAAAGTCATAAAGTCACTACACCCCGTTACCGGCGAGGATGTGGAACGGCTGACCGTGCGGGGGCAGTACGGAGAGGGGATTGTGGACGGAAGAGAGGTTCCCGGTTACCGTCAGGAAAACGATGTGGCGGAAGATTCGATGACGGAAACATACGCCGCTTTACGGGTTACGCTGGATTCCTGGCGGTGGGCCGGTGTTCCGATCTTTCTCCGCGCGGGAAAACGGCTGGCCAGGAAGGCTACCGAAATAGCAGTCAGCTTTAAAGAACCGCCTCTGGCTATTTTCGGGCAAAAAAAACCCTTTCATAACGGTAACACTCTTATTATAAATATACAGCCGGAAGAGGGCATTACCCTCAACTTCAATGCCAAGGTTCCGGGATATGCAATACGGATGCAGCCGGTTAATATGGATTTTACATATGGTACATCCTTCGGCGAAACAACCCCGGAGGCGTATGAACGGCTCCTTCTGGATGCCATGACCGGCGATTCCACATTGTATGCCCGGGGGGATGAAATTGAAGCGGCATGGGCATTCCTTTCCGGTATTATGACGTGGTGGGAAAATGATGAGCGGGAGCCGCATATCTACACCCCCGGAAGCGCCGGCCCTACGGAAGCGGCGGATCTCTTTGATAAAGCCGGCAGAAGGTGGAGAAAAATATGAAACCCTTTGATCCATCCGACTTGGAAAATCAGATCCTGAAAACACAGCGGGAAATTTCTCCTCTGAATACCCGGGCAAATCTATTTAATTTGGTCGTGTTTTCTGATCAAGAAAGCTCACCGGTAATCGATGAAGGAATAAATTATCTTCTAGGGAAGCGGTCTATCAGAGTTATCCGAATAAAGTCGGGCGGTTCAGCCGAAACCAGCGCATATGCCGGGGCTCGCTGCCGAAGGGACAGGAAGGACACCGGTATATGCCTGCAGGAAATAACTATTCATAACGGGAATGATGAATCCGGCTCCGCTCCCGGATCATGGTCTCCCCTGCTTATACGGGGAATTCCGGTAATTCTCTGGTGGGCAATGAAATACCGGGGAAATGAGAATATTTTTCAGTTAGCAACGGAACAGGCTGATAAAATAATAGCCGATTCAGCAGCTTTGGGAACAGAGTTCGTTGACGTTATGAAAGAAATGATACTCCGGGGTCTGAATATCATTGATTTAAACTGGATCCGCACGGGAGACCTCAGGAGAAATACCGCCTTGCTTTTTGATTCGCCCGAACGGTTGAAACTCCTTAAGAAGCTTCGGGAAATCATCATCTGCGGGGGAGGAGAACCGGAAATAAAATTGTATTTGTTATGGTTAGCCTCCAGACTCAACTGGATACCGGGAGAAAGAGGCTTTACCGGACCGGATGGGAAAGAAATTATTATTAACCATGACACTGTGCATGACCTTTCAGCAGGAATTGAAATTTTTTTTAAAACACATGAGGAAACCCTCTCACTGTACGGCAGACCGGAGGGGTGTGTCGATTTTCAGGAGGGTGAACGGAAAGAACGGGAACGGTACAAGATTCCTGAAACGGGAGAAATGATTCTGAAGGAAACCGATTCCGTTTATACGGATTCACTTTTTCTGGAAGCGCTGGGTAAAGACACCGGGGAATAGAGCCGGGAAAGCAATTCCGCGTTGAAGTCCCGGTAATTGCCGTTGAAGACCCAGCAAATCCCGGTCAACTCCTTCTGTGATTGAGAATAGACAATAATTTCACATAATATATAAATTTATATCGGGTTGACCGGGATTTGCCGCGATTTTTTCGCGGAAAAACGGCAATTTCCGGTGATCCCGATTTATGTAATTGCTTTTAATAAAACAATTTATAAATTTTAATGCGAATGTGATCACCGGAAATTGCTGTTAAGGACCGCATTCTCTTGAATAAATATGCAAAAACTGATTTATTTTTGTTCAGGAAAATACAGTGAAAAACAAGCAAACCAGACTGAAAAATATAAAAGATTTGATTCGCAGCAACCGGATCCAGAGCCAGGAGATGCTTTCCAACCTTCTCAAAGACAAGGGAATCGTTGTAACCCAGGCTACTCTCTCCCGGGATTTAAAAATGCTTAAAGTCGGGAAAATATACGAAGGTGATTCAGGCTATTATTATGTGCTTCCCGAAAACGGGAGCGGAGACGACAAATACCAGATATACGTACAGGATTTTAAACGGGGGTTCCGTTCTATCGACTTTTCAAATAATATCGCGGTGATCCGGACAACGGTAGGTTACGCGGAAACTGTGGGAATGTCGCTGGACAATCTGGAGTTGCCGGAAGTTCTGGGTTCCGTCGCCGGCGAGGACACAGTATTTGTCGTGATGAGAGAGGGAGTCGGAAAAGAACAATTTCTTTCTTCCCTCCGGAATAAAGTTCCCGGAATAGACAGGTAACAGTAAAATGAAAGCAGCGGTTTTAGGAGCATCAGGATATACAGGGTCCGTTCTTATGCGGATTCTCTTGAACCATCCCCAGATAGAAAAAATTTTTCCGGTTTCACGGACAAAGGCGGGAACCAAAACGTTCCATCATGATCCGGGACTCTCACAGGAAGTCTTGGAAAAGAAGGGGGCCGATTTATTCCGTTCCTTTCAGGAAGCAGAAAACGCCGGACCCGATGTTGTGTTTTCCGCTTTGCCCCATCTTAAATCAGCGGAATACTGCAGAATTTTTCTGACATCCTCCGTTGTCATCGATTTATCCGCGGACTTCAGGATCACCGACCCGGATATGTTCCGCAGGTCGTATGGAACCGAACCTCCCGCGCCGGACCTTCTCAAAAGCTCGGTATACAGTCTCTGTGAATGGAACCGGGAAAAAATAAAACATTCTGATTTAATCGCCAATCCCGGATGTTATCCGACAGCCGTACTGCTGCCGCTTCTGCCCCTTATATATTCCGGTATAGTAAACGGCACACCCGTGGCAGACGTGATGACCGGGATTTCCGGAGGAGGCCGTTCCTTGAAGGACACTTTCCTTTATTCCGAGCGGACCGAGAATATGGGCGCTTATTCACCGGGACGAAGCCACCGTCACTACTTTGAAATGGTTCATCAAATAAGGAACATCGCCGGCACGGAGACAGGTGACGATCTTATCTTCAATCCCCATCTTGTACCGGTCAAACAGGGAATGGCGGCGACTATCACCGCGCCTCTTAGAGACGGGGCAGCCCACGATACTGTCCATGACGCTTTTTACCGGGCCTATTCGGACGAACCGTTTATTAGACTGCGGGGGGAAAATATTCCTGAAACCAGACACGTCCGCTGGACGAACCGGTGTGATATCGGATACCGGGTTTCGGACGGTTTCTGCATCATTTTTTCGGTCATCGATAATCTCTTGAAAGGAGCTTCGGGCCAGGCTGTGCAGGCCATGAACATACGGTTCGGTCTTACCGAAACCGCCGGATTGGATCTATACGGAGAAATATAATCAAATGAAAACAGTACTCATAAAAATCGGGGGAAATGCCGCGGCCGACCCCTCGCTCTTCGCTAACCTGGCGGAGGAGATGTTATCCTACGAGGGACGTTCGCAGTTCATGTTAGTACACGGAGGCGGGGGAGAAATATCCCGGTTCTCGGAAAAGATGGGCTTTGAACCGCTATTTAGAGACGGTATCCGGATGACTTCAGGCGGAGAAATGGATATCGCGGACATGGTGCTGGCCGGGCTCATGAACAAACGGATAGTACGGGAATGCCGCCGCCGGGGGATAAACGCGGCCGGCATCAGCGGATCAGACGGCGGTCTTCTTGCGGGTAAGAGTATAGACCGGGAAGAAAAAAACAGGACAGGTAGAATTATCTCAGTCAACTGTGGTATCCTCGATGCACTGACCGGTTCCGGATATGTACCGGTAATCGCTCCAACATCTTCCGACAAAGACGGAGGGGGATTAAATATCAATGCCGATGAAGCCGCCTTCGCAATTGCCGCAGCTTTGCCCGCGGATAAGCTGATATTTTTATCCGATACACCGGGTATCTTGATCGATAAACAAGTTATAACATCATTGACGGAGGCGGAGATGGAAAAGGCAATTCGGAATGGTTCCATCTACGGGGGAATGATTCCGAAAACCAGGGCTTCCCTCGGGGCCCTTCGTGCCGGAGTCGGCAGTATCGTGATCGGTCAATATTCGTTGTCCGGGGACCTGGTAAAACTGATGGAAGGAACAATCGGGACCGGTTTGTATTTATAGAAAAAAGGAGACACCAGATGAAAGAGACAACATTCAAGAAAATTGTATTAGCCTACTCAGGAGGTTTGGACACCTCGATAATTATTCCCTGGCTGAAAGAAAATTACGGCGGAGCAGAAATAATCGGAATTTGTACGAATGTGGGACAGGATGAGGACTGGGATGCCATGGAAGAAAAGGCCCTCCAGTCGGGAGCTTCCAAGCTATTCATCCGGGACATTCGGGAGGAATTCGCACGGGATTTCCTCTTTCCCATGCTCAGAGCAGGCGCGGTTTACGAAGGCAAGTACCTTTTAGGAACTTCAATCGCCAGACCCCTTCAGGCAAAACATCAAATCGACGTAGCACTCGCGGAAAACGCGGAGGCGGTAGCTCACGGCTGTACCGGTAAAGGAAATGACCAGGTGCGGTTTGAGCTGACCTACAAAGCCCTGGCCCCGCAGCTCGAAGTCATCGCGCCGTGGAGGATCTGGAACATCAGATCCCGGGAACAGGCAATCGAATATGCCCGGGAGCACGGAATCCCCATCGGCAATATCAGCGAAAAAAACATCTATTCCAGGGACTGGAATATCTGGCACATGAGTCACGAAGGCGGAGAACTTGAAAACACATGGAACCGTCCGCCTGAAGATATGTTTATACTCTCGAAATCTCCGAAAGACGCGCCGGATAAGGAAACCGAATTAACCATTGACTTCAAGGAAGGTTACCCGGCAGGAATTGACGGAAAAGAGATGTCTCCTCTGGAAATACTCGAATACCTCAACAAGGTGGGGGGAGAGAACGGTATCGGCAGAGCCGATCTGGTGGAAACAAGGCTGGTAGGCATGAAAAGCCGGGGAGTTTACGAAACACCGGCGGGAACAATCCTGCATCAAGCCTTACGTGAACTTGAAATGCTTACCATGGACTGGGACACCCTGGCCATGAAGAAAGCCATGGCGTTAAAATACGCCGACATTGTGTACGCGGGTAAGTGGTACACCCATTTCCGTGAATCCATGGACGCTTACATGAGGAAAGCAAGCCAGTACGTCACCGGTTCCGTCCGGGTGGGACTTTATAAGGGAAATACGTTTATATCGGGCAGGAAATCACCCTATTCCCTTTACATCCAGGATCTGGCTTCTTTCGGAGAAAGCTCCTATGACCACAAGGACGCGACCGGTTTTATAAATCTTTACGGACTCGCTACAGGTGTCGGATCTATTGTGCGGAAAAAGATGGAAGCCGATTCCGGCCCCGCCGCTGAAATGAAGGAAATGGCCGGATTTCACGAGAAATAGGAAATCTCTCCAAGCGTTTCGGAGACCGAAATTCCTTAGTTGAAATTGGAACCATATACATTAAACTTATACCTAATAAAGCTGACATGATCAGCTGTCCTTTAAACCTGTAAGGATATGTATGAAAGTATATGGTCGGATACTCACAGCAGCTGTCTTCCTCATAATGGTTATTTCCTCCGTGAACGGGGCTGAAAACGATGAAACCGGATGGTATTTCATACCAAATACACTTCTCAAGGAGGCTCCGGAGGACCGGGGTATACCGGTTAAATTCCCCCATTTCTGGAATTTCAGAAGCGGCGTTAAATACGGAACATATCATACGAAAGTTAATACCAATGATATAAAGAATCCGGTTCTCCAGCTTCCCTATATCTACACGGCCGCTGAAATTTACATTAACGGTTCTTTCGCGGAAAGTTCAGGTATAACCGGAGCCTCAAGACAGCAAACAGAACCCCGATGGGATCTTTTAACAATCAAGCTGCCGGAAGGAACGGACACCGAAATCGTCATCCGGGTTTCCGGCTTCCATCACTTCCGGGGCGGTATTTCAGCTCCGCCGGTTATTACCACCGAAGATGCGGCAAGACAGAACGAGAACTGGAAAGCCGCCGCGGGAGCCTTCCTGAGCGGATGCTTCTTTATCATCGCCCTGTATCACCTCGGCCTCTATCTATACCGGAAAGCCGATTACGCGCCTCTCCTTTTCTCGATGTTCAGTCTGCTGATTTCGGCAAGAGCCCTTTTGTCGGGACAATTTTATTTCCCCGTTCTGCTTACCTCCTATAACTGGTTTTTCTTTACCCGGATTGAATATCTCACCTTAAGTTTCGGCCTGCCTACCTTCGCCTTTTTCGCTTATAAGCTTTTCCCTGCGGAAATCAAAAAGGCGGTTCTCTACGGTCTACTAATCATTTCCGGAGTATATACGGCCGTCATTATTTTTTTACCGGTGTATCTGTTCAGCCGCCTGCTGCCGTTTTACAGTCTTTTAATTGCCGCCTACAGTCTCTATTTTCTCTACGCGTTAATCCGGGCCGCTTTGAAAAAAAGACCCGGAGCGGTAACCGGTCTAACCGGTTACGCGATCTTCGCGCTTACCGTGCTGCACGACATCCTTATGTCACTTACGGTTATTAATTCGGTACCATTAGTACCGGTGGGGCTGATTTTTTTCGTATTCTTTGAAGCCCTCATGATATCTTCCCGCCACGCGTGGGCATACAAGGAGATAAAAATCCTCCTGAAAGAAAAAAATGAACTTCAAGGAATAAACACAACCTTAAAAGATTTAACCTATATCGACCCGCTGACCCAGATATCCAACAGACGGCATTTCGATACCTATTTCTCTCTGGAATGGAACAGAGGTCTGAGAAACCGAAAACCCCTGGGACTCATCATGATCGATATAGATTCCTTCAAGCTCTACAATGATAACTACGGTCACCAGGCGGGAGATGAAGCGCTGAAAAAAGTAGCCGCCGCCATTAATTCGGCCCTATCCAGGAGGGGAGACTTTGTCGCCCGCTACGGCGGAGAAGAGTTCGTGGTTATTCTTCCCGACGCCCAGCTTGAAGGAACGATGCTGGTCGCGGAAAAAATCAGGGCGGAAATCCAGAAACTGAATATACCCCATCAGTATTCGGTATGCGCTCCTGTAGTAACGGCAAGCCTTGGAGTCGCGGTCTCCGACCCTCAAAAACCCCAGCAGCAGCGGGATAAGGAACTTCTGCTCATGGAAGCCGACAGATCCCTTTACCGGGCAAAGCAGCAGGGAAGAAACCGGGTAAACTGGTAAGCAGCGATTTCCGCTGATCACATTCGCGTTACCGGCTGTTGCCAAAATTGTCGGCTGTCCTGAATCAGGTGGTCATTAATCGGACAGTATTTTATATTACGTAGAGAGGAGGCACACCGTGCAGGATATGAAGTTTCAGAATTTAGATCAATGTAAAGCGTACCGGGAAATGGCAGAGAAAAGACAATTTATCGATCTTTCCGCTGTCCTGACTCCCAAAAGGATAAAAGAATATTCCATACCCCTGGCTTCCGGTCTGCGTTACAATTACTCGGCAAAACAGGCCGATGAAAGCATAATCCGGGATCTTGAATCGCTGGCTGAGGAACAGCAGGTTTTAGAAAAATTTCAAATGGTTCTGGACGGAAAGATAATGAACCCGGGAGAACAGCGGAAGGTTCTTCATCACTTACAGCGGATTCAATTGGGAGAACCGGTTGTGTCGGAGGGAAAGAACCTGAAAACATTTTACGATGAACAGCACGAGCGGGTAAAAATTTTTTCCGAGACTGTTCATTCCGGATCAGTTACCGGCTCCACCGGTAAGAAATTCGATACCGCCGTACAGATTGGAATCGGCGGTTCCGATCTTGGTCCAAGAGCACTGCACATCGCGTTGGAGGGGTACTTTAAGCGTGAAGAGGGCGCGCCTTTCATGCGCGGGCTCTTCATCTCCAACGTCGATCCTGACGACGCCGCCCGGACATTAAAGCAAATAGATCCTGAAACGACCCTGTTTATCGTGGTTTCCAAAAGCGGAACGACCCAGGAGACTCTTACAAACGAGGCATTCGCGGTAAAATTCATGGAATCCAAGGGTATCCCCGGATTAAAACCGAAAAAGCATATCGTCACCGTGACATCGGAGACCAGCCCCTTGGCAAAATCCAAAGAATACCTGGATTCATTTTTTATCGATGATTATATCGGCGGCAGATATTCCGCCACTTCTCCGGTGGGAGGAGTCATTCTTTCGCTCTGCTATGGAAACGGTATTTTCCGGCGTATTCTAAAGGGCGCCGCTGATGCCGACCGGAGCGCTCTGGAGAAGGATATCCGGAAAAACGGGGCCTTGATGGATGCCCTGCTCGGTGTTTACGAAAGAAACATCCTGGGATACCCGGTTACCGCGGTGCTTCCCTACAGCCAGGCACTGCTCCGATTTCCCGCCCATCTCCAGCAGCTTGATATGGAGAGCAACGGTAAGAGTGTGAACCGTTCAGGAGAACCGGTTCAATACAGCACCGGGCCGGTTGTTTTCGGAGAACCCGGAACCAATGGTCAGCACAGTTTTTATCAGCTTCTCCATCAGGGAACCGATATCGTACCCCTCCAGTTCATCGGTTTTCTTAAATCTCAGGAGGGATACGACCTTGACTACCTGGGATCTACCAGTCAGATGAAACTGAACTCGAACCTGGCCGCCCAGATTGTAGCTTTCGCAAAGGGCAAAGATGATTCTGATCCGAACAAAACCTTTAAGGGTAACCGTCCATCAAGCTTGATCCACGGTCCCGAACTGACTCCGGAGGCCTTGGGAGCAATCCTTGCCCATTTCGAAAACAAGGTGGCCTTCCAGGGGCTGATTTGGAATGTCAACAGTTTCGATCAGGAGGGTGTTCAGCTTGGAAAGAAACTCTCCCGGCAGATCTTGAGCTGGAGGGAATCGAAAAAGACGGGTGTGAAAGAACAGGACATCGATCCGGTACTGGCCGAATATGCCCGGCTTCTCAATTTGGAGTAGATTAAGATCGCAGAAAGTTTAAACTATTTTAACTCATCTCGGGTAAGACGGCACAGCTGGTCAACATCAAGCATCAGAGCAAGGGTACCGTCGCCGAGGATGACCGCCCCGGAAACGCCCTGAACGTGGCTGAACAGTTTTCCCAGGGATTTTATTACGGTCTGGTAATTGGCCAGGATGCCGTCAACAAGGAGCCCGACCTTCCGGCTTTCCGAGGTAACGATAATAAGCTGAGGATTTAGTGCTCCTTCACCTTCGATTTTAAAATGTGAACGGAGATCCACATAGGGTACGATTTCACCCCGGAAATCCACCAGGGGCTGGGAGGTTTTTTTCTCGAGTGAATTAAAGTCCAGACATTCCACGATGTAGGAGATGTTTATCATGTAATAACCGTCTCCGATCCGCGCGAGGAGCCCTTCGATTATCGCCAGGGTCAGAGGAATTTTAAGACTAATGGTCGTTCCGGAACCCGGATTTGATGTAATAGAGACGGCACCGTGAATTTTTTCGATATTCCGTTTTACTACATCCATTCCGACACCCCGTCCGGAAATGTTGGTTGTTTTAACAGCGGTGGAAAAACCGGGCTGGAAGATAAAATCGTAGATCTTTTCATCTGGGAGTTCTTCATCAAGGTCCTTAAGAAGACCCCGCTCGGCGGCTTTCTTTTTGATATTCTCGGCGTCCAGTCCCTTTCCGTCATCGGAGACCTGGATAACAACAGCGGCTCCCGAGTAGCGGGCGGATAATACCACTGTACCGGAGGGATCTTTCCCTGATTCTTTACGGGTGCCGGGATCTTCGATCCCGTGATCTATGGAATTCCTGATGATATGCATAAGAGGATCTTTTAATTCCTCAATAACATTCTTATCCAGTTCGGTTTCCGTACCCCGGAGTTCCAGTTTTACCTGTTTGCCCAAACCGCCTGAAACATCCCGAACCAGCCGGCGGAATCCGGTGAAAAGCTGTTCCAGAGGAACCATATGCATTTCCATGGAGAGATCTCTGATATCCCGGACCAATGATTCCATCTGCTCACTCATGGTTACAAAATCGCTGTCCTGCTTTTGATCGGCAAGCATCGCGAAATGAGCCTGCATGGAAACAAACTCTCCCACAAGGTTAACCAGTTTATCAAGCTTTTCTGTTTTTACCTTTATTGAAGATTCACCGGTGCTTTTGGTTTCCCGGTTTTTCCTCAGAAACTGCTGTTCCTTCAGCGCGGACTGCAGTTTTTCGTTGCTTAAAAATCCGAGACGGACCAGGTACTCTCCGAGAAATTCTTTGGATTTTACCGCGTTGTTCAAATCGGATCGTTTAAGATCCCCCCGCTGGACAAGGATCTCTCCGAGTCTTGTATAATCATACTCATCATCGTCATCAAAAGCGGCATCCTCAACTTTTGTGACGGTTATCCGGGATTCTCCCTCAACAAAGATAAAAACATCCCGAATGGCGTTTTCTCCTTTTTCGGTACTCAGGAGGATATCCCAGGAGAGATAGCAGCTTTCCGGATCAACCTCCCGAATGGACGGTATTTTTTCCGAAAATCCCATCACCAGAATCTTTCCCATCTCCTTTAATTCTTTAATTAGGGCTAAAGGGTTTGTGCCGTTTCTAAAAAGGTCCGGGGATGGTTCAAACAGTATCCGGTATGTCCGCAGTGAGCCGGTCTCTTCATCCTCCTGCGTTTTGTCCCGCGCTGATTCCTCTTTTTTTTCCCGGGAATCTTGATATTTCTTGAACTCAAGCACCAGAGCATCTTTTTCCTGAATCAATGATTCAGGGGGATCCTCCCGGGAAGCTAATTCCTTCAGCTTGTCCTTCGCGAAAAGAGCAAGGTTGATGATCTCTTTATTGATATTCAGCTTCCCGTCCCTGATTCTCGCGAAAACGGATTCCACATTGTGAGCTAAATCGACCAGGGGGGTAAGATTGAACATATTCCCGGAACCTTTGATGGTGTGCAGTGCCCGGAAGGCTGACCCGACATGTTCAGCTGTGTCCTCCTCTTCTTCCAGACTGATTAAACTCTGCTCCAGGCTTTCCAGAAGCTCCGCGGCTTCTTCCCGGAATGTGTCCAGGGGGTTCGACTTCATATCCATAACTACGCCATCATTCCTTTGGGTATGCAGCCGGGAAGAAGGATTCCCGTGAATTTGAGCATTTCGATGAGTCTTGATTCATTTTTTCCCGGGATCACGGTAACATTTTCGGTGCTTCTGCAGACCGATAATAAAAGCTGAACTCCCGAAAGATCAAACTGCTCCATGTCGTTGAGGTGTATTTCCAGAGGGCTGCCGTCATCGAGCGCTTCTAGGATAGTCCGGTGGAATTCTCCTGCTGTTTCGAATGTGAGTTTTCCTTTTACATTTAATACTGTTATTTCCGCGTTTTTACTTACCGAAAACATGGGACCCCTAGAATTCTACCGCTTGGGTTATTTTTTTAATCGTGTTCAGCAGAAGATCTTTATCGAACGGTTTGGTGATCCAGCCGGTTGCTCCGGCTTCCTTCCCCTCCATTTTTTTCTCGTCTTCAGATTCAGTTGTTACCATCAGAATGGGGACAGCCTTGTTCACATTCCCGTTCCTTATTGACTTAATCAATTCGATGCCGTTCATGTTCGGCATATTGTAATCGGTGATCAGCAGCTTTATGGAGTCATCGAATTTTTCGAGGGCTTCGTTTCCATCCGCCGCCTGAACTGTTTCATATCCTGCCTGGGTTAGGATGATGCCGGTCATCTGTCTCATGGAAACCGAATCATCAACAACCATTATTTTTTCGCCCATTTATCTAGTACCTCCTCCTTCATTTTCGAACATGCCGTTCCATATATCAAGGGTTTTGAACGGGAAGGGTAATACTTACCTTTACAAACAGAGTCGCCTGTTCTCCCGTGTAATCCATACCGTTATTTGCTTTTATCCAGCCGTTCATCCGTTTTACCAGTTTCCGGCACACGTAGAGCCCGGTGCCGTCACTCCACTCTTCCTTTTCAAGATAAGTAGGAAAGGATTCGATGCTGTAGAAGAGATCAAACACAAGTTCAGTGTAATCGTATGGGATCCCGATGATGGGATTACCGTCACCGTCTTTTGCCTTGGTCGGACGGGGTGTGTTGCGGAAAGATATTTCCAGGGCTTCACCCGCGGCTAAATCTTTCCGTTCAACCAAAACTATTATTTCGCTCCCCTTGGGAGAGTATTTCACCGCGTTGATGATGAGCTCTTTTAAGATCTTTTTCATGTATTCACAATCCGTCCGGACCGCTCCTGCCCCGGTCTCCTGAAGCGACACGGATAATTTTCTTCCCTGGGGCTTACAAATTTCCTGATCAAGCTGGGTGACGCATTCCTGAAACAGGTCGTTGAAATCATCAAGGGAGATTGTGGAGAGAGATAGGGGAATCTTATCGATTTCACTTATGAAGGTGATATAGTCAAAGATGTTCTTTTGGCTCTCCGCCGAACTCAGAATCATTTCCACCAGATCGGCACCGATTTTATAGGAGCTGTCGTCGATTTTTTCCAAAGTACTTTTAAGTATGTCTACCCATAGAAAACCTCCGGACTGATTGATAGTCCGGGAGAGGAGACTGATCATCTGTTCGGTCTGCCTGATGTCTTTTGTGGCATACAATAAACGCCAATTGACAAGTTTCCGGTTTTCAAGTTCCAGGAGCTCCTTCTCACGTTTCGCCGTCTCCACCACCTTCCGGTTTTCAGCTTCCCTGATATTTTTTTCCACCCGGAAAACCAAATCTTCCGGAATAACCGGCTTGTTGATATAGTCATCAGCGCCGAACTTCATCATGGTAATGGCGTTCTGAATGTTGGTATTGCTGGTTAAAAACATAAAGGCGGTATCGGAATCTTTCTGCCGGAGTTTTTTAAGAAAAGTGTCCCCTTCCATTTCCGGCATATAAAAATCGGAAAGGATTAGGTCGAAACTTCCGGGTTCGTATTCCATAAGGGCTTGGACGGGAGATTTGTAATCCGCCACCTCATACCCTTTACCGTTTAGAATTTTTTTCACCAGGATAAGGGTTGTATCCTCATCATCAACCAACAGCACTCTGCCCACTTTTTTACCTCCGCGCCGGGGTCGGGAGCAACTCCCGTTTCTATAGAGTATATGCGTCCGCGACGGAATTTAAAGAGAAAAGGGGAAATTTTCTCCTGTTAACACACCGAGGGTTACGTAGTTCTTGTAAAAGCTGATTTTTTCAGTGTAGTAGGCGGCTTGATGTCCTAAGCCTTCCAGCTGCAGCGAAAGGAAATCCGTTTCACTCCCCGCTCCTGCCTGGAATCTCTTTTTTTCGAGTTCAGCCTGGGCATCGACAGCTTCCTTTTTTAAAAGCTGATACTCCATATTTGTCCGGGACATATCCATAGTCAGCAAAAGAGTCCGGATATTCCGGCTTATTTCGGCAACCGCTTCCCTGTACCTGATCTCCGTAATTTCGGTGTCCTGCCGGGAAAGGGCTATCTCCGAGGCCAGTTTGCCGCCATCGTACACTTTTGTGGTGACTCCCAGAGAAACTGTCAGGCCGTAGTCGTTTTTCCGAAACCAATCCGTTTCCACCAAGGGCATCCGAGGACCGGTGTACCCGAGATCGAGCTGGAGTCCCAGGTCCGGTTTCAGGTAACCCGTGCCTTTTGCGATCTCCAGTTTCAGCAGATCAATCTGCTTAAGCTTTTCCAGCAGTTTGAGTCCCGGATTTCCGGACTGGGCCTTGCCGATCAGGGATTCAGGAGCCGGAAGCTCCTTATCCGGGAGGCTTTCATCCACAAAGGAAAAGCTGAGGTCCCGGAAGGTCAGATCGGCAATTCCGGTTAGCGACCGGATGCGGGTGATTATCTGTCCTTTCTCCGTTTCCAGGCGGCGTTGTTCAATTTCAACTTCTTTCGCTTTAATTTCCGCGTCTAAAAGGTCAGCCTTAACGATGAATCCGTTTTTAAAACTTTCCCGGGCAATCCGCACCATCCTGCTTCCTATCTCATTTTGGGAATCCAGTATCTTTTCCAGCTTATTCATAAAATACAGCGTGTAGAGATACCCGGAAAGTTCACCGGAAAGCTCGATCAAGGCGTTCCTGACCTGGAGCTCCGATGCTTCCCCTGCCTGCCGGTACAGTTCGATTGAGTTCGGTATCTTTCCCCAGGTAAAGACAGGCTGGCTGACCGTCAGATCAAAGGAGTAGTAAGTGCTTTCCATACCCGGGAAAACCGTCATGTCCTCCGGAGGAAGAAGAACTTCTCCCTGACCGGGGACCTCCGCGGTACCGAATTCGCCGGCTGTAACTGTGATGGGATCCATGGGATTGGCAAGATAGCTGAAGGAGGCACTGAAATCAACATCGGGAAGCCGCCTGGCCTTTGCCGCCCGCAGATTGATCCTGCTTTTTTCACCCTCCGCCCGGAGACGGGATATCCGGCAGCTGTTTATTTCCAGGGAATTAAGCAGCCGCGCCAGAGTATATTCCCGGGGGGATGCCGTGAAAACCGGTATCAGCAAGAGTCCCAGAGATACAGAAAGCAAACAGGTTTTCCGCCTCATGGAAGGGTTACCTCCGCATAGTTTGTTCCCCCGGAATACACCCTTATCTCTCCGGAGACGGGATCGGCGGGGATAGTCGAATCATTTATCCGGATATATACGGTAACATAACTCTGGGGCGCTGTGTATGTTTCATCGGTCCACCTGACGGAATCAAACGAAAAGTAGCCGTCCTGGGCCGTGGGATTATCGGTACCGATATATCTGGTGGAAGTATAGGTGACAAAATCGGGATCTCCGGATACCGAATCCAGCCACAGGGAAACCTTCCTTCCGTTCAGCGGGTTTCCTCCGTTATCGAACACCCGTCCTTCCAGGGATTCCCGGAATTCGGTTTGACGCACCGATATCTCGGGCAGTTCAACCGCCGTGTCATCTTCGATGGGGGGACTCCGGTAATACACATCGTTTTCCCCGTCCCCGTCTATATCCCGGTCCTCTTTAAGGTCGGCATCAAGGGACGGATCGAAGATGTACTGATTCCTCTGGAAGGTGATGATCACCGATGTTGTTCCGGTGTCGTTTTCCTCGTCCGGCAGTTTGGGAAAGGCGATATCCAGATTCCAGTCGCCGCCCTCTCCGGTGATCACCGTGTAGGTCGGTTCTTCCGGATAAACATAATCCGAGGAATCTTCGTCCCATTCCCGGGGTACGTAGATCCGCACATTCACACCCCCGACTCCCTCGGAGGAATTTGAATTGACCACGGTCCCGGATAATTCCGCCTGGTGCTCTTCCTCTACCGGGATCAGAGAGATGTCATTCATAACGGTTACTTCATCCGCCGATACCAGGGGTGTCCGGTAATAGATCTCCGCATCCGTTATCCGGCCGTCCCCGTCCAGATCGAGGTCATTCTCCAGATCATCTTCCATAACAGGATCGGCATCATAACCGTTCCGGTCGAACGACAGAAGAAGAGGCACCGTCCCCCTGTCGGTTTCCCTGTCGGGCATCATAAGGAAAGTTACCTCCCGGGCATACTCACCGTCGGCGTCGGTTGTCACGGTATAGTCAGGTTCTTCTCCGTACACCGGGGTCTGAAGCGTCCCGTCCTCTTTTTCCCAGAGCACCTCGCCGTCGGAGCCGTACTCCCAGCTATCGGGGACGTAGATCCGGACAGTAACCCCCGGAACACCGTCTCCTGTTTCATCATCAATTACGGTACCCCGGATCTCACCCTGATTGTACAGGCTCGGAATCTTAACCGGCGGGGTCCGGTTTGTTACCTCAGAAACGACAACCGCGCTTTCGGTGTGGGTTCCGTATTCGGGGTGGTAGAACAGAAAAAAGATCTCCTTCCGGTCTCCGGTTTTACCGTATCCGGGAAACATTTCGCTCCAGATGAGACCGTTAAAAGTAAAATGTCCTGACTCACCGCCGGAGGAGACGGTCACGGTCTTCATAAAATAACGGGAAGGCGCGTCTTCGGTAAACTCTTCCAGATCCGCGTCCCGGGCGCCTTCTTTGGTGTAGAGATATACTTCCGCCTCGTCTATTCCCGGATCAGGCGCATCCCCTTCGTAGTCGTCGGCATCCACAAGCCGGCCGGTCACAGACGCGGTAAACACGGCCGAACAGCCCGTTCCGGTTAAAACGGCCGCGGTTATTATCAACACACTAATTATACTGTAATACTTCTTCATCAACAGGTTCCTCCTGATCGGTGCTGTCATGCCGGCTCTCCAAAATGTGGTAGAGCACAGGCACAAGAAAAAGGGTGATTAATGTGGACGTTACGAGTCCACCGGCGATTGCCTGCCCCAGGGGCGCGTACATCTGGCTTCCTTCTCCCATTCCGAAAGCCATGGGGAGAATGCCGAGAACGGTAGTTAGGGTGGTCATCAGAATCGGTCTGAGCCGGGAGCTTCCTCCCTCCAAGAGCGCTTCGGTCAGGGAAAGATTGTCCCGCCGTCTGAGCAGGTTGATGTAGTCCACCATCACGATAGCGTTGTTCACTACTATTCCCGCCAGAGCTATTACGCCCAGGAAGGAAACAATAGAGAGAGTTGATCCGAACAGCAGAAGTCCGGCGACCACTCCGATTACGGTAAACGGAACTGCCGCCATGATGATGAGGGGCTGCACAAATTTTTCAAACTGAATTACCATCACGGCGTATACCAGAAAAACAGATACCAGCAGCGCATAAAACAGCACCCGGAAAGATTCGGCCATCTCCGCGGTTGTTCCCACCACATCCCACCTGATACCCGCAGGGAAATCGGCTGCCTTCAGTTTACCGGTAACCCTGGATGAAGTGTCCCGGACGTTCGTATTTCGGAGCAGGCCGGTCACAATAATTGATTTCATCTTGTTTTCATGGTGTATGCCCGAGACCGACGGCACGGTTTCCAGTTCCGTGAACGCGGCAAAGGAAATAACCGCCCCCCGGGAGGACCGGACGGAAAGACGGTTCAGAACATCCGGGGTAATGGAAGTTCCGGTCAGATCCGATTTCAGGATGATATCGTAGGAACGGCCGCCGTCCCGGAAGGTACCGGCCTCCATGCCGTTGAAGATGATCCGGGAAATAACACCGGCTTCGTAGGGAGTGATTCCGAGAGTTCCCATGTAGTCTAAGGCCAGATCGGCTACAAGTTCTTCCCGATCGAACCGTATATTCATCTCCGTCTTGGTTACGTTGGGATCCTGCCTGATTATCTCCGCCGTCTGCTCTGCCGACCGGGCCACATCGTCAAAGTCAGTCCCGTAAATCTCCACCTTGAATCCCTGTCCCCCTGTGGCAACCGAAGCCAAAGCTCCCAGACCTCCGTTTGAAATAGTAAAATCCACATCCGGAACCCGGGACATAATCTCCTTCCGGAGGACATCCCTGATTTCAAAAACATCCCGTTCCCGTTTCTTTGACGATATCAGCCGGATCCGTCCGAACATACTGGTCACCGATTTTCCGAATCCGAACGAATCACCCTGACCCACGTAATAAATGACTTCATCAAGCTCGGGAACTTTTTCCTGGATGATCCGGTCAATTTCGAGAATCTTGTTCCTGGTCTGTTCCAGAGAAAATCCCTGAGGAGTTTCCACGTCAATCTGCAGTTCGTTCATATCGGTCTCGGGAACGAATTCAAAACCGACAAAACTGAACGCCAGAACGCTGACGATCAGGACCGAGCCGGCGAAGATGAGGACAAACCACCGGTTCCGGATCGCGCCGGCCAGCCCCCGCTTATACGCTTCGGTCAATGAATCGATGAAGCCTTCTATACGCCTGGTAAAAAAACGAAAGAACCGGTTATTCTTCCGTTTTTCGTTCTCCTTAAGCAACCGGGACGTCAGAAAGGGAACAACCACCACCGCTACGAGGAGCGAAGCCAGCAGAGCATACACAATCGTATATGCCACATCCCGGAGTATTACCCCCGCGAACCCCTGTACAAAGAGAAGGGGAACGAAAACCGACAGGGTTGTGGCCGTGGACGCCACAATGGCTGATCCGACTTCCCCGGTTCCCCGGGAGGCTGACAAGTTCCTGTCTCCGGTATGCTTGAAATGGCGGAAGATATTCTCCAGAACCACAATTGAGCTGTCCACAATCATCCCGATGCCCACCGTCATCCCTCCCAAAGTCATGATATTCAGGGATTGTCCGTTCAGGTTCAGCGCGATGAACGCGACCATGACGGATAGAGGGATCGAGACAGCTATAATGATGGTAGTTCTGATGTTATGCAGGAAAATGAGGAGAATAAAAACCGCCAGAAATCCGCCGGTAACGGCTGCGTCCCTTACCGAATTGATGGCGTTCTTAATGTCCTCGCTCTGGTCCACCACCGGTTTAAAGAATACCGCCCCCTGCTGCTCCCGGGAAAAACCGGCCAGAATCCGCTCCACCTCAGCGACAATCACATTGGTATCCGCTTTCTGCTGCTTCATGATATCCAGGATGATGCTCTCGGTTGATCCGGACAAAGCATACACATTCCGGTCCCGGGGCTGAATGGTAACTTCGGCCACATCCTTAAGCCGGATATAGGTCCCTTCGGTGTGACCGATCACCAGGTTCCGGATCTGATCCAGCGAGTCAAAATCCCCTCCGGTCCGCAGTTTCATCTCTTTCCCGCGGAACGTTACCGTGCCGGAAGGCACGGTGAGGTTGTAATAGGAGAGGAGTTCGTAGACCGCCAGGATGGAAAGATTCCGGGCTTCCAGCTGGGCCGTATCAAGTTCCAGGGAAACAATATGCTCCACCCCGCCCTGCCGGTTTACCGCCGCGACCCCGTCCACCCTCGAGACCGCCGGGATAATCTGCTCGTCCACGTACCTGGTAAGAACTTCCGCGTCTAGTTCACTTTCTACAACCACAGTCATAATCGGGAGCAGATCGGTATTGACCTTCAGGATTGTGGGGGGACCCTGGATCCCATCGGGGAGTTCAGCGGTCACATTATTTATCTTTTCCCGAAGCTCCCCCATTTTCGTATCGATGTCGGTACCCCATTCAAACTCCAGACTGATGATAGAGGCGGAATCGGTGGAATTGGAGCTCATGGCTTCAATTCCGGGCATGGTGGCGATTTCTTTTTCCAGAACATTGGTAATTTCCCGCTCCATATCCATAGGGCCGACTCCGGGGTACGTAGTAAAAACCACAACAGTCGGGAGAGAAACCTCCGAAAGTAAATCCTGTTTAAGTGAGCGGAGGGATATTGCCCCGAATAGAAGCACGGAAATCAGGAGGATGATAATGACGGCGGGATGTTTTATGGAGTAATCAGCTATCTTCATTAATTATCCTGACTTCCTGGTTCTCTCTGAGAAAATGCTGACCCTCGGTAATAAACAGAAATCCATCCCATTCAGCATTCACCTGAAATTTGTTTTCGTTCGAAAAGACCGGCTTGAATACGGTTTTTTTCGCGGTCATTGTCGCTTCGTCCACATACCAAAGGGTATCTCCGGCAACAAGAGCCTGATTCGGCAAGGTAAGCACATCCCGCCGTTCCTCCAGGACAAAGGTCAGATAGATAAACATTCCCGGTCTCAGACCCGATTTTGTACCGGAGAAGGAGACAATGAGTTCAAAACTTTTTGTTTCAGGGACAATGTAGGGAGAGAGGGATTTGATTGTTCCCGTCAGGACCCGGTCGTCCAAGGCAGGAACTTCGGCCTTAATCTGGATTCCGGCCCGGTTCTCCAGAAAGAAGGAGTAGTACCGCTCCGGAATCTTCGCCCGGATAACCAGCTCCCGGAGATCACCCGCGGTTATTATGGGAACCTGAGGGGCTACCAGCTCCCCGGAACCGGCGTGCTTTTTTAGGACGATACCGTCCAGGGGAGAAGTTACCTCAGTGTAGCTGTAGTTCAGTTTGGCCAGTTCGTATTGCGACTCATACGCTTCAAACTGGGATTTCGCCTGGTCATAATTCTGCTTGCTTGTCGCCTGGGCTTCGAATAGTTTTTCGGTGCGCTCGAAGGTCGATTTCGCGCCCAGATAGGCCGCTTCAGCCTGGCGGAGGGTCAAGGCAAAGGGTTCGGAATCGATCTTCGCGATAACCTGTCCCGTATACACCCGGTCTCCCATATCCACGTAAACTTCTTGAAGCGAGCCGGAGACCCGGGGAAGAACGGTTACTGACCGTTCGGATTCGGCAAAGCCGCTCACAGTCAGTGTTTTCGCCAACTCTCCCGCTTCGGGCCGGATAATCCTAACAGGCATTTTGACCGCGGCAGCTTGAATTTCCTGCTCCTTCTTCATTTCGGTCCAGAGAAAAAACGCCCCTCCAAGAAGGATAAGAATCACCAGAACCTGAAACAGCGATATTTTTTTTCCGGTCATTGCTGTTTCGCTCCCCGCGTATCCCGCTGATGTTCCGGTTTCAGTATTCCCTGAAGTAAAAACTTCAAGTTGGCGGAAAGGAGACGTCCCACCGGCACCTCTTTCCCCTCCTGACCGCAGAGTCTGAGCACCCCCTCGAGCATGCCTACGTATACCGGTCCTACCATCTCCCGGTCGATATCTTCCCGTACGAATCCTTTCTCGAGTCCTTCGTCAACCAAGGATGACACAAGGCGCTCGATTTTCTCCCTGACAAGGGGGAATAATCCCTCCCGGAACCTCGATTCGTTCTCACGGATATTTCTGATCAGTGAAAGCCCCCGCCGTCCCATCTCTTCGACGGCGAATTCCGAAAGCCGGAGCAGCCGCTCTCCGAAACCAACCGATTTATCGGCACTGATCCGGTCCAATTCGCCCAGAAGATGGGCAACTTCCTGTTCCACCATATTGTCAATGAGATCCTGTTTGCTTTTAAAATGGTTGTAAATCGTCTTTTTGCTGATTCCAAGGTAGGATGCTATTTCATCAATTTTTACCTGAAGTCCCCTATTAAAAAAGAGACGCTGGGCACCGGCAAGGATCCTGAACCGCATGTCCTTACTCATACACTCCTCCGTCCCGCCCGCTCCGGCAGGAAACTATTTACACGAAAATAGTGTAAATAGTTTCCATGAAATTGTCAAGATTGTATCAATCGAACCAGTGATTTCCATAAAAAAAAATATGCGGCAATTCCCGGTCAACCCGATCTAAATTTTTATATTATATGTAATTATGGCCTCTTCTTAATCACAGAAGGAGTTGACCGGGATTTGCTGCAACCAAGCAGCCCTAAAGAAGAAAGCAGTAGCATGGGACCCGCTGTACAGGCCGCCTCCGTGGATAGAACCATGGGTCCCAGGGACGCGCTGATAAATCCTTCCCGTTCAAGAATCTGCCGTTCCGGGTCGCTCCAGCCCCGTTCGCTGCCCACAGCGATAACCGAGGAATCGGCTCCGGGAGGTACCGCGTCCTTAAGCGGAATAGACGGTCCGTAGTTGTCCAGGAAAACCCGGAAATCGGCATTTCCGGTATTAGAAGCAGCGTCTTCGAGGTTCCTGAATTTACGGACCTCCGGGATACGGGTGGTGACTCCCTGTGAGGCTCCCGCGGCAAGATATGGTTCGATTCCGCCGGGATTCCATAGACTGCTCCTGAGGTAGGATTTTTCACTCCGTTCTGTTTTACAGACCCAGAGGGCTTCGAGCCCCATCATGGCCGTATTCCGGATGATCCGCTTCATCACCACCGGCCGGACCGCGCCCGTCAGCAGTGTGACCGGAAAGAGGGAAAGTGATTCTTCTTCTTTTATCCGCTTAAAACTAAACCCTCCGGCAGAGCGGGGTTTCAGTTCCGACAGGATTTTCGGTCCTCCTATGATGCCAACCCATACGAAATCTCCGGCCGATGCCCGGAGTACCTTCCGGATATGTTTTACCCGGTGATCTTCCTCCGGCAGACCTTCCGAAAACTCACCGGGGGTGACCAGAAGTATGTTCATTCCGTTTTGAACTGCCGGGCAAAGTCGGCAAGATTGTTTCCGACCCGCTCCAAATCCCCGGAGAGGGATGACAATATTGATGTGGCCCGCGCGTTTTCTCCGTTCGCAGAAGAGAGGGCTTCTATGGAAGTCTTTAGCTCCCGGGCAGAACGGACCTGTCTTGTTATTGATTCAAGTATAGTGTCGGAGTAATCGTTCAGTTTTCCCGCTTCTTCACCGAAACGTTCCACCATTGTTCCCTGTTCACGGGAAACCGAGCTTATCTCTCCGAGCTGCCGGTTGTTGTCTTCCATGGCGGTTATGATATCTTCCAGTGCCTTCAAGGTTCTGCTCCCCAAGCTCTGGGCGGCCGACGCGTTAGCCTCAGCGGTCTTCATAACGCTGATTCCGGTTTCAACGCTGTCTCTGGTCTTGTTCATAATAGCCGCCACGTTTTGAACCGACCCAGCCGTCATCTCCGAAAGCTTCCGAATTTCATTCGCTACGATAGCAAAACCCCGTCCGTATGATCCCGCGTGAGCCGCCTCGATGGAGGCATTCACCGCGAGCAGTTTCGTACGCTCCGCGATTTCATCTACCTGACCCAGGATGGAGTCCACCTGGGAGGTCTGCTCTCCTGCCTCCTGAATAACCCGGGAGACTTCCTTTATTCCTTCACTCAATTTGAGGGCGGCATCCACACTCTGCCGGATTATCTCCGTTCCGTCCCGCGCGGATATCAGGTTTCTTCCCGTGCTGTCCTTTAGGTTGACGGTATTTTCAACGATTTTCCCGACTGCTTCCGCCTGAACTTCGGCGGAATCGGCGTTTTCTGAAGCTATCTTTTTCCCGTTCTGAGTGAGTCCGTGTATCTCTTCCATGGTCTTTGAAAAGTTGTCCACGGTAGCCGACATCTCCTCCGCCCCTGACGCGAGTTCCTCCGAACCGGCCGCGATTCCGGAAACCGATTCAGCAACAGTATTCGAGTGCTGTTTTACATCCTTTACGAGATTCCGGAGCAGCCTTATCTCTTTCTGCAGTTTCCCGGTGAAACGGTTGAACGCGAAGGTAAGTTCTCCAAGATCGTCAAAGTTGATGAGCATGAGCCGGTTGGTCAGATCGACCTCCCCCCCTGCCGCTCCGGTAAATTCGTTCATTTTGGATTTTAAAAGATCGACCTGAAAATGATATTCCTTCTTCGAGAGAATCATCATCCCCATTGCCAGGGTTCCGATAACTCCGCAGATCACAAGGAAGCTCGGGGTAAAAGGGAATTCCATGATTAACTGGGCTGGTTTTTCCGCGTAGAACCACGCGAAGTAACCGCAATAGACGAAAATGAAGTACAGAATGGAAAATACAATCCCGTAGTCCTTAATCCGGGAAAAGATGTCATTTTCTCCCGCTCCTATTTCGATGATATTGAGCCGGGTTTTTATTTTAAGCATAATGACGTTGACGAAAAGAGAAGAATATATACCGCCGATAAACCCGGCACTCATTTTCATATTAATCACCCATAAATAGGGCAGTCCGCTTTCCGGATTCCACCGCTTGAGGATAAAATATGCCGTAGTTCCGATAAACCAAAAGGCGGTTTGGACGATTATGAGCCAGAAGGGCAGTTTTACCGTTGCAACCCGGGCTTTTATATATTGCTCACCCGTTTTTAAGTAGTGAAACAGGGGAGAGAGGATCCGGAGGATGATAACATCGATAAAACCGGCACAAACCAGGAAGATGAGAAGGACCAGAGGTTTAAAACCGAGAGCAAAACGGGCTCCAACCGAAAGTCCCTGCTGCATAAAAGTGAAATTGTAGATCGAGGCAAGAATTTCGCTGGAAAACAAAAAAATAAAGAGCAGCAGGTCTACCACCAGCAGAATTATCAGCTGAAGATAGCGGACACTGAGGCCTTCAGACTTATTACCGGTCATCATGCAGAATCTCCTCAACTTTGATATAACGGGATTCTAAAAAATCGTTTTTAAAATAGTCTCCTAATCCTAAACTATGAGTTTAAAACATTTCCAGCCTCAGTGCAATTTCCAGACAGATGTACCAGCAATTAGGAACAAAAAATACAAAAAAGTTACAATACAATTATTTCCCGGATAAGTATTTTAGTATTGGAGGAAAATAATGACAGGAAAAGAACTTGTAATGACCGCAATCCGGAACGGGAAAACCCCGAGAACCCCGTACGTTCCCTTCGTGGGGGTTCATGCCGGCTACTTAATAGACAAGACAGCCGAAGAATTTCTAAAAAGTCCCGAACTGATGAAGCAGGGTATCCAGAAAGCAATAGATATATATAAACCGGACGGGATGCCGGTAATTTTCGACCTGCAGCTGGAAGCCGAAGTCTTGGGGTGCGACCTGATCTGGGGGAAGGAAAATCCTCCTTCCGTATCCAGTCATGTTCTAACCGGTGATAAATGGATTGAAGACCTGCCGGAATTTACTCCGGAAGGGGGCCGTATTCCTGATATTCTGGAGGTAACCCGGGCGGTACGGGAAAAGAATCCCGACATTGCCCTCTACGGATTGATCGCGGGACCGTTTACCTTATCTCTGCACTTGTTGGGACCTGACATCTTTATGCAGATGTACGACAATCCTGACAAAGTGATGGACATTATGGCGTACTGTGAAGGCATCGGAGAAACCATGACTCAGGCGTATCACGACGCCGGATGTGATATCATCGCCGTGGTGGACCCCATGACGAGCCAGATCGGCCCTGAGGATTTTACCCGGTTCGTAACCCCCTCAAGTAAAAAACTGTTTTCGTATATCCGAAAACGGGGGGCGGTCTCCTCCTTCTTCGTCTGCGGACACGCCCAGAAAAATATCGAAGCCATGTGTCTCTGCAAACCTGACAACGTTTCCATTGACGAAAACATACCCTTAGATTACGTCAGGGATACCGCGAAAAAAAACGGTGTATCTTTCGGCGGAAACATGAAGCTGACCACGGTAATGCTGTTCGGAACGGAACAGGACAACCTGCGCCACGCCGCGGAATGCATTTCCGTGGGAGGTACCGACGGTTTTATCCTTGCCCCGGGCTGTGACATCCCCTATTCGGTTCCCAAGGAAAATATCATAGCAGTTTCCGAAATGGTCAAAGATGAATATAAGCAGCAGGTTGCCATGGAGCTGATCGGTACCCAGACGGTGGCTGAATCGGATCTCGACCTGTCGGAATACGGCGGAACGAATAAAATCCAGGTTGATATCATAACCCTGGATTCTGAAGCCTGTGCGCCATGTCAGTATATGGTTGAATCGGTCAGAGAAATTGCTCCTGAATTTGAGGGTGTGGTTGACTGGAACGAACACAAGATTAAAACAAAGGAAGCCATCGAACTTATGACAGCCCTGAAAGTTGAGAAAGTTCCGACCATCTGTATCGACGGCAAAGTCGCCTTCATCAGCCATATCCCGAAGAAACAGGATCTAATCAACGCGATTTATCGGAGAATGGTTGAACGGGCAAAAGAACGGATGCATTCAACCCGGTCCAAAATAATCCTTTTGGATGACGGATCACCGGAAGCGGACACCATGTTCGAAAACATCAGCAAAGCCCAGAGAGAACTGGGATCGGAAATCCAGATAGTAAAGATCGACGCGGAAAAAGCCCGGAACGTCTACCATATAAAGAAGATGCCGGCTGTAATAACTGTTCAGGAAGAGCTCCGTTCCGTCGGCAAGGTTGTTGATAAGGAAGTGATTAAAGAATGGATAAAGGCGATCATGTGATGGAGAAAAAAGACAGTGCTATAAGAACCGTTCTCTTGACCGGATTTTTAGGGGCCGGGAAAACCACGCTGCTCAACAGACTCATAAATTACTACGCTAAGCGGGCGGACCGGCTGGCGGTACTGGTGAATGAATTCGGCTCGGCCGGAATAGACGGGACACTGGTGCAGAAAGGCGACTACTACACCGCCGAACTGAACCGGGGCAGTATCTTCTGCGTGTGCATCAGGACCGATTTTATTTTCGAAATCAAGAAGATTGCCCGGGAGATCAAACCGCAGATCCTCCTGATCGAGGCCACCGGTATCGCCCGGCTGGACGATATGTATTCAATGATGAAACAGGGTGATCTGGACGGACTTATGGACCTGGAGCAGAATATCTGCGTTGTTGACGCCGGATCATTTCATAAGGTGTTTGCTACCAGCGAAACGGTCCGGCAGCAGGCGGAATTTGCGGACCTTTTTATCCTGAACAAGACCGATACCGTTGACCGGGAACGGCTTGAGGAAACGGAAGCCCTTCTGCGCGATCACAACCCGAATGCTCCCATTATCCGTACCGTATACGGGGAATGGGAGGGAGATAATGAAATCCCCCTTGCGCCGGTTCATAATGCCTACCATGATTTAGGAGAACCCTCTCAGCGGGAACTCTTCTTCTCTACCAGCTTCCAGGAAGAGGGAACAGCAGACCCTGATCGGTGGCATTCCCTGATTGACCGGATTAAACCGGATATTCTCAGGGCAAAGGGATACATCACTCTTCCGTCCGGACTTCATTTTTTTGAAATAGTGAATAATGAATACGCGGAACGGAAGGCGGAGCCGGAAGGCGGAACTCCGGAAAAAGCTTCAGGATTCAACCGGTTTGTGTTTATCGGAAGAGAAAAAGACCCGGTAGACCGGGACAGTATCACCGCCTGTTTTTCCTCATGACGGAAGGCTCATCACCGCCTTTTTCCGCCGCAGCAGCTTCCGGTGATCATATTCGCATTTAAATTTATAAATTGTTTTATTACAAGCAATTACATAAATCGGGATCACCGGAAATTGCCGTTTTTCCGCGAAAAAAATATGCGGCAAATCCCGGTCAACCCGATCTAAATTTATATATTGTATGAAATTATGGCCTCTTCTTAATCACAGAAGGAGTTGACCGGGATTTGCTGTTTCCGCCGGGCAGCGGTACAGCCTCACCGGGTACATTATTTTGTGAAAAAAGCCTGGAAACCGAAAGAGCCCCGACTACAGCGGTCAGGTAGTGAAAAAAGACACGCCATGTTATGAGGGCGATTCCGATGAGATATTTGGGGATCGTACCGGCGAAAATAAGAATAAAAGCACCTTCTCCTAATCCGGCCGCCCCGGGAGTGGGGAGAAAAAGCATTGCGAAAAGCAGAATCGCGCTGAGAGATATGCCTGTCCAGAATTCCACCGTAATGTTCAGACCGCGGAGAATCACCATAAGGGTTAAAAGCTGAGCCGCGTAGAGGATAAACGTGCTGAGCATTCCCAAAACGAATACCCGGAGATTCCGGCTGAAAAACCGTTTAAAACTCCGCCTCGCCACAGCCCCCTCATGAACGGCTTTCCGTTTGAACCGGGCAAGATCCTTAACAATTTTGAGCCGGTGAAGGAACCGCCCGATCAGCTTAATGAGCCTGATCATGAGATGCGGATAAAGAAGACTCGCGAAAATCAGACCGATTATTACCGCCCCCAAGGTACCCGCGGCGAGAAACATTCCCCGGAGTGCAGGTATTTCACTGAGTCGGCCGTTATAGAAGAAAAACGCGATTATCGCCCCGATTTGGGTATACGCCGACAGAATCATCAGCCGGGTTACCGCGATTGTGGAGCCTTTCCCGGGGGAAACCCCTTCTTTGGAGAGAAGGTAAATCATAAAAGGCTGACCGCCGAAACCGAAGGGGGTAAGGATGTTGAAAAATATCCGGGTAACCGCGGTTCTGTAGGCAGTTTTAATGGAAAGCCGTTCCTCGGCTCCCCGGATAAAGAGGGAAATTGAAAGAGCGTCGGCAGACAGGGTAAGAGCCCAGAGTCCCAGAAGAAGAAGAAGAAATCTTAAATCAATGGAAAACAGAAAACGGCTGGTCCGCTCATCGACCGTAAGAAAAAGCACCCCTGCTACCGACATTAGACTGAAAACAGCGATTAAAGCGGAGCTTCTTACCTTCTTATTTATCAATTTTACCTACCTTCACCTTTTTACCTTACGATAGAAGCATATAGTTTTTTTCAGCGGAGTCAAATTCCTCCCTCCAGGAAAGAAAAATCCACCGGAGCAGTCACCCGCTCGCCCGTTTCAGACCGGAATTCGGCGCTTTCGGCCCCGAATTTCACGTCCTGAACCCGGCCGAAACCGGGACCTATCTGCACTACACCTTCAATATATCGCACCGAGGTAACTTTATCAGCCTCAAGCTGCACGGCGGTTGTAATTCCCTGGGAATTCAGAAGATTTTCCCGGGCAGATTCGGCAAGACCTGAGGCGAAGAAGCCGCATGTGTCCTCCAGCCCGATACACTGATTCCGGCCGTTCCAGGGCTCTGTATGCCGGCCTTTATTTGACATCCAGAATACTGTCGAGGGAAGGACGAGAGGATCCTTCAGGGAGAACCACAGGTATCCCCCCCGGGGGACCGAGACACAGGTCCAGGCAGGATCCTGATCTTCCCGGGAAAATACCGCCAGAATATCGGTAAAACCCTCACGGCTGGGAAACTTGGTGCAGTCCGTTACCGGCTCATCGTGCCATTGAGTCGGAACTTTCCGTAAATCGGTAAACCGGGCTCCGCCCTTTAAAGAGTGATACTCCCGTCCCTTCTGATACTCCGAATTTGAGGGAGCCACCATACCGAACTTTATCGGAGACGTGGAAATCAGCATTTCGCGGTCATCAACCGCCTTCAATGTCGCGTGATGTCCCATCGAGGTGAGCCAGTCAAAGCCTTCAAGATCGTGCCGTATATATACGGTATTCTCACCGTTCTTGAGCCTGATCCGTTTCGTAATATTCCCCGGACGCACAAGCGTTTTCATCCCCAGCACAAGTTCCACCCCTTCCGGACTGACATTGTGATCGAGAAATTCCCAGGTACTTCCCGCCGGTTCGCCATGAACCGGGTGATCTTCATCACCCATCAAATTCGATTCCCCGAAGGGCATACAGAAAAAATCGCCCCGGAGCGGAACAAGCACCGGCTCTTCCGGAGAAAAATCTTCTTCCTGCCAGGGACTGATATAATACGGCTGCACCGGATTGCTGGTCTGCTTGTAAAATGTAACCGGGGCCATATGTCCGCCCCTCTGGGTAACAGCCAGTTCCATCGTATCGGTGGAAAGCACCCAGGACGGTTTTCCATAAATCTTTTTATAAGGTTCCATTCATTCCTCCCTATTATTATACCTGCTTATGATATTCAATATACCAAATTGCTGCAAAGGTGTGAAATTTATGGTATATTATCCGTCATATGAAATTATTTTTATTACTTTGTTTCCTTTCAATCTTTCTCATTTTTCCGGTCACCGCCCAGGAAACCGGTGAACGGGATTTGACGATTCCTGAAGAACTCCAGCCGCCTGAGCGGAATGTACCGGTTAATGTGGGGGGAGAACTGGACCATTACGATTCAGACGGATTCCCGGAGGACGAAGATGGACTTTTAGTTTTCGATATGGAAGAGACAACACCGCTCGTAACCATGGAAGACGATCCGGTACCGTTCCCTCTTCTGGCGCAGTTCGCGAACATCCAGCGGGACGCTGTTTTTCTGTCCAGGAACGCCCCGATAATAGATACCCGCCCGGACGGTACCCGGAAAACAATCCCATTCGGCTACGGCGCGGTAAAACTGAACACCGTATATCTGTCTCTGGTGGAAGGAATAGTCCTTCCCCATTTCAGTGATAACCGGAAGGAGTACCGGGTATTTCCGCTGAGCGACATCTACATCGGAGCTTCCGCCGGTTTCACCGGTATAGGCGGGGACATACGATTTACCTTGATGGAACGGTACTGCATGTACAGTTCATTCCGGATAAACGCGTTCCGGTCGCTCAGAAAACCGCCCTTTTCGTATAACTCGGTTTCGGTGGTGCTGGGAGGGGGGTACCGGTTTATCTCCCCGGTAACCGTTCTTCTCGGTCAAAATTTCTGGACGGTGGGGCTTGAAATGTATTCAGGGTTCGGAGACGGCGACCGGGATCCTGCTACCAGACCATTTTACTGGATTCCCGGGATATTTTTTGAAATCGAGAAGACTTTTTCTCCCAAACAATCCGGGGAACAGGATTACCGAACCGATCCGAGACCCCATAATTACCGGGTCAGCAGTTTTTCACTCCGCGGCGGCCTCGGGTTCAACATCGGCAACTATGGTGATTCGGGATTTCTAAAATTGGACCTTTCCCTCACCTACCGGTTCAATATCAAAGGACCATCCATTCCAGTTCACGAATTTAAACAGACCGAACCGGTATATCTGAGCGAGCAATATCTTGCTCAGATAGAAGCGGCCAGAAAACGGCGGGAAATCCGCGCCGAAGAAGGGGAATCGGGGGGACTATAAACTGCCGCGAATTCTGCTGAACATTTGAACAACAATTTTCGCAACAGTCATTAGATGTTAAAAATTTTCCTTACTTTCGGGTTAATCACCGCCCGGCAGTAAGGAGCCTGGGGATTCCGTTTGAAATAATTCTGGTGGTACTCTTCGGCGGGATAAAATTCCTTGAGCGGTTTTACCTCTGTAACCACCGGGTCGGCATAATCCTGTCCGGCCCGCTCCACCGCAGCTTCCGCGGCTTCCTGCTGTGCCTTGTTCCGGTACAGTATAACCGAACGGTATTGGGTGCCCACATCGGCCCCCTGCCGGTTCGGGGTAGTGGGATCGTGGGCTTTGAAAAAAAAGTTGAGAACCTCATCCAGACTGATCCTGCCGGTGTCAAACTCAACTTTAACAACTTCGGCATGTCCGGTTCTGCCCGTACACACTTCTCTATATGAAGGATTTTCTTTTTCGCCTCCGGCGTAGCCTGAAACAACCGAAGCGACTCCGTCTACCCGTATAAATACAGCCTCTAAACACCAGAAGCATCCGCCTCCCAAAACAATCCAATCTGTCATACTTTTATTCCTTTCCGTTGCTCTGACTTGATATTAGTTCAATTTTACCATACATAATATACCAATGGATCTGCTTATAGTAATCATCTTGACACTCCTCCTTCTTCCATTGGTCCCGGCATGGAAATATAACAGCAGCTGGAGTTTCCGTCCCCTGCTGATAGGGGGCACCGGAGTACTTACGGTTATCATACTTTTAGCCGCCGATATCATCCGCCTGGGCTAATCAGGCAATCTGATGTATCTCGTCGTGAAACCTGGAAGAAAAAATCCTGAGTATCTCTTTAAAAACAGCTATTATGATCGGTCCAATGATAAAACCGAAAACACCGAATACAGCGATTCCGCCGAATATACCGATCAAGACTAAAATTTCGTGAACTTTTGTACCGCCTCTAATTATCCGGGGACGGACCAGGTAATCCACGGCGGCAATTATCAAGCCTCCCAGGGTCATCATTATTATCCCTTTCGCTATTTCCCCTGAAAAGAGCAGAACAATGCCCGTAGGGAGCCAGATGAGAATCGCCCCGAAATTGGGAATCGCCGCGAGAATCAAAAATAAGACACCGAACAGGATTGGGGAAGGAAGACCCAGAATGAAAAAAAGAATCCCCCCGATAAATCCCTGCAGCACCCCGATGACGAAGATTCCCTTCAAAGAAGCCCTGGTCACTTTTATAAAATTATTCACAATCATTTCTTTTTCGTTCAAAGGGAGAGGTACTAGGGACATAAGTCCCTTGAGAATGTTCGGACCGTCTTTTATAAAGAAAAACAGGGAATAGAGAAAAACAAAAAACATGAGGAAGAAATTAGCCACACCGGACATCATATTACCGAATCCTTCCATAAGCCTGGCTCCCTCGGTTTCGATGTAATTAGAGATGGCTTCTGAACTTATGATATTCCGGGAAGACAGGCCGTTGATGAAGGGTAAGGTCCGGGAAACCTTATTAATAACGGTATCAAGAGATTCCCGGAAGTTGTCGATATCATCCAGTATTGATGCCAGAATGTCTATCAATTCAACGACGGATAGGTAGAGTACAGCCAAAACCGGAACGACAACCACAACGAAGACAACAAAGGTGGTTAGACCGGCGGTCAAATTACGTTTACCGCTGAATTTTTTATTCAGCCGGTCCCTAATGGGAGCCGCGAGTCCCGAAGTTATCGCCGCCAACAGAATAGTTATCAGAAACGGCCGGGCCAGGAGATAGACCACCACAGCAATAACAAAAAGGAGAATAAAGAACGTTAAATTACTTATCTTCCGGGACCTGTACTCAGATGATTCCATATTTCTACCGATCATATACAGTAGATATGCAAAAAACAGGCCAAAATATGCGTTTTACATAATAAACGGGAGGAAACGTGAAAAAATACACCATTGCAGTAGGCTCCGGAAAAGGCGGGGTCGGAAAATCAACAGTAGCACTCAATTTAGCCGTCATTTACGCGCAGCGGGGCATATCAGTAGGCCTCTTTGATCTTGATCCCCTGTCCAATGCTTCGGTAATCCTGGGACTCGAAGACCGGGATCTCGAGGAGATCCCCAGGAAGTTTGATCCCGATCTGCCGCCGGAAAATTACCGGTTCAACGTACTTCCCCGGCTGGATCTGCTTTTTCCCCGTCAGAAAACATCACCGGAAGAAATCAGCGATTTGGGAGAATTTCTCCATAATAAAACCGGGCAGAATCTTCTCGGTGCCTACCAGGTTATAATCCTGGACCTACCCGCGGGAATAGGAAGGGAAGAAAACCTTACATTCCTTCCCCTGGCTGATTGCCTTGTGATTGTGACAAATCCTGAACCTACGGCCCATGTTTCCGCCGGCGGTTACATAAAAGCGGCAGCGGAAATACGAAACGATCTGCCGATCCTGCTCTGGCATAACAAGTATCCCTTCGCGAAACTGGGAGATTTTGATCCGGACGCGGTGGTCTACAATTACAACAGATTTGCTCCTGATGACCTGAAGATAGATGAAGAAACCGCCGCGGGGATAGCCCACGTCGCATTTATCCCCCAGGATCCCGCCCTTAATCTGCTCCGGACCGATGTTTCGGTGCGTTCCATGGCACTTTGGAAGATATCAGATTCACTGGAAGTTCTTTGGAAGCGGATAGTGGATAAAACACCTATCATTAATGAAAATAAAAGATTCTCCGACACCGTTAAATACCAGATAAGCAGCGTAAAAATAACCGGTTCTCTGCGGAAGACCGCCAAAGAGACCGCGGCCGCCCTGGGAATCGGGAAAACAAGAACGGACACCCGCTACCGCACTCTCGAGGACTACCTTATAAAACTGAATGCCGACCCGATAACAAAAAAAATCATCCCCCTTCTAAAAATGACCGAGGAAGGGGCAAAAAAGATACTCCAGGATTCCGGTTTCGGTTCCCTCCATCCTTCAGAGGGACCATCCAAACTGCCGCCGAAACTGATTCAGTCTCTGCTGGAATTTTTAAAGTACATTGCCGAGTCGGGTGCTTCCGGAAAGGATCCGTTCATCCGGAACACCGGGGGTATCCTTCTGTTCTACACTGCCGCGCTGAAACTTTTTGAATCGGAAAAAATTACTCAAATGCTTTACGGATTTCTTCCGAAAAAAGAGGACACTGCCGGCCGGATAGTCAGGGACCGTACCACCCAGATTTCGTGTCTCATAAAAAAGAATGAAGAATACCACCAAAAATACTTCAAACTGATAAAACAGCTATTTCCGGTCTATCTGCGTCAACTGACCAAATTGGCAGAAACCTTCGGCTTTACCGGCCTGATCTTCAGGCAAAAACCGGGAGGGATCAACCGGAACGCGTATCTTAAACTGATGGCCGCTTTTATACACGACACGGTAAATTCGGGATTGGGAATTTCCGCAGGCTTTAAGTATAACCGGGCGGCGGAGGAGATACGAAAAGGGGCGGAACGCATTTTATCCCTGCAGACGGCAAACTCGTATCAGGCGGGAGAATCCGCTTGATTTCTCAAAGCTTTTGTATATGATTTAGGATATATATCTCTCAAAGGATTGCGACAGTGAAACTTAAAACGTATTCATTTCTATTTAATGCCCTGGTGTTCCTTGTATTCTGCGGCTGCGCGGCATTGATATTGCTCCTGTCTATGGACCTGAACATCAAACTAATCCTGCTTCCTTTTCTCGCTCTTATCGCCCTGGTCTTTTTCTACGTGATCGGTAACGGAGCGGAAACAAAATACGCGGGTGGAGAGGAAGGGGTAGCCCTGGCTCCGAATCAGGAAGTCCGGATCGGCAGAAAGGATATCAGTATCGGCCATGTTTCCGGCGAACTTAGGGGAAACTCAATCATCCTGGAGAAGAACTTCGAATACCTCCTGTCAGTGATTGATCAGATTCTCAAAGACATCAATAACATTTCCGAGAATATGGATTCCCAGAAATCCGCGGTACAGAACACTTCTTCTTCTGTGGTAGAGATGGTGAGTTCCATCGAATCGATCAACGCAAACACGGAGAACCAGTCCACCGCGGTAACCCAGCTTTCCAGTACCATCGAAGAAATGGCTGCGTCCATAAAAAGCGTTACTTCGATTACCCAAAACGCCGAGTCCATTTCTCAGGATCTTACAAAGAAAGCTGAAAGCGGAGGAACCGCTGTATCAAAGACAATGCAGTCGATACAGGGAATCAAAGACTACTCCGAACAAATCAGCAAAATCGTAGGAGTTATTACAAATATTTCCGCCAACACAAATCTGCTCGCCATGAACGCGGCAATCGAAGCGGCCCACGCGGGAGAATACGGCCGAGGATTCGCGGTGGTTGCCGATGAGATACGGAAACTCGCGGAGAACAGCAGCAACAGCGCCAAAGAAATTACCGCGTTGATCAGAAGCGTGGTCAATGTGATTAACGAATCGTCGGAAACAGGTAAAAACGCGATTACAGAGTTCAATTCCATCGACGAAGGCATACGGAAAACAAAGACGATAATCACGGAGGTGGCAAATGCCATGGCGGAACAGTCCCAGGGTGTGAATGAAATACTGGAGGCGACATCCTCCTTAGTTTCCATTACCGACCAGCTGCAAAACTCTATCAATGAACAGACCGAAGCCAACACCAGTGTTAACACGGTAGTTTCCGAACTGGAGAATATCGCGAATAAAGTTACACAGATCACACGAGAAACCCAGGACAGGAGATATCTGATGATGGATGCCATAAACCGCATCGGAAAGGTATCGGTACGGAACTACGATATAACCTACCGGATCAACCGGAGTTTATCATCATCGTAAGGAGGAAAAAATAATGGCGGAACATCAATTTGTACAGACCTTTGATCCTATAAGAAAACTTCAGTACGTCAACACCGATCCTTCGGTAATGCACTGCCACCACTACGCGGCGCTTTTTACAAAGCTCGCGCTTGATATGCGTCACTTTGGTGCGCCCGCAATGCTCAGCGAATCCATGGAAGATGCTTTCTACATTCTTCTGAAGAAACTGGTGATCCTGGAAGAACTGACCAGCGCGAAAGAAAGGATGGAAATATTTCAGGAACATTTCCGGCTGGCAGGATTGGGAACACTTATACTGAAAAATATCCAGCCTTCCGGCGGAAATGCCGTTATGACCCACTCCCACCTGGATGAAGGATGGGTAAAAAAATGGGGGACCCACGATGAACCGGTTAATTTTATGGGACAAGGCTACATCGCCGCGGCGTTTTCGGTAATTCATAACGCCTTTCCCAGGACATACCGGGTAGAAGAGACCCGGAGCATCGTGAAGGGTGATCCCCAATCAGAATTCACCGTAACAAAAATGGGAGATGAAGCACAATGAGTATCAACAGAGAACAGGCTGTCTCGCAGCTTTCCCAGATTAAAGTAAAGGGAAACAGTGAAGGCCTTATTCCGGCCTTCGGTGTCCTGATCCAGTTTCTGCCTACGAACTTCTGGAACACATTTACCGAAAAGATGCTTAACGTATCGGAAATATCGGACCGGGAAGAAATAAAAGCCGGTCTTGAACGGGCGGCCGCGGAATGCGGATATCACACCGGATGGGGAATAATCAATTCGGAAGAATTTAAATCCATAGTGGGACCCATGATCGAGAAAGAACCGGAAGATATTCTTCACGGAGCATTCGCGGTGCTTACCGCCTGGGGCTGGGCCGATTCGAGGATAACCAGTCTGGATCCGGGAATCCGAATGGTAATCCAGGCCGACGGGTACTACGAATCCGAGATAGCCGACACGTATACAACAAAGGAACCGGTGGCGTTCATGCTCAAAGGCATTTGCCGGGCGTTCATGGATATCGCCTACGGAAAACCTTATCCCGACGGTTTGGGCACTTTTACCTGCGTCCAGACCAAAGGAATCGAAATCGGTGATCCCTACGGAGAATTTGTAGTGACGAAAGCGGATGAACTCGGATAATTTTCATGATTTACCTGAACAATGCCGCCACTTCTTTCCCGAAACCGGAATGTGTGCGGCTAAGGGCGGCCGCGTCTCTCGCGGCCCCTCCCGATGAAGCGGGGCGGAGTACCCGGGGAGAAAGTGAAATTGAAGGCTGCCGCAGACATGGGGCGGCCTTTTTTAATGCCCCGGCGCCGGAAAAATTTATCTTTACCTCCGGCGCAACCTTTGCCCTGAATATGGCTATCAGGGGCCTCCACAGGGGTAAAAAAAACAGATTCATCACAACGGAAACCGAGCATAATTCGGTACTCCGCCCCCTTTACCACCTGAAAGAGGAACGGGGGATTCATATTGATTTTATGACCTGTGACCGTGAAGGCAGGATAAATCCGGGGGACATCAAAAAACTGATAACCCCTGAGACGGCCGGGGCGGTCATCACCCACGGTTCCAACGTGACCGGAGCGGTTCACGATATTCGGGAACTCTCCCGGTATACCCGGGCCGCGGATATTCCTCTGGTGGTTGACGCAGCCCAGACCGCGGGTCTTATCCCGGTTGATATGCGGGACCTTGGAATCGACATCCTCGTCTTTACCGGGCACAAGTACTTGTTCGGAACTTCCGGTACCGGCGGACTTATCCTGGGAGAGAATATCGATCTTCCCCCTTTAATCACCGGAGGAACGGGAAGCATGAGCCAAAGTCTCCTGCAGCCGTCCTTTTATCCGGTGCTTCTCGAGGCCGGAACCCCCAACGAAACCGGAATAAAATCCCTGGACAGCGGTTTGAGCTATATTGAATCAATCGGATTCGATGAGATAATGAGGAGGAGCCGGGAACTGCGGCGGCAGCTTATTGCCGGTCTCTCCCGGATATCCGGAGTCAGCATTCACGCCCCTGCACCGTCCGATCCCGGCACGGTTCTTCCCCTCCTAAGTATTACCATTTCCGATGGACTCGGTTCAGATCCGGCAGAAGCAGGATACATCCTGCACAAGTCTTATGAAATAGTTGTACGGACCGGACTCCACTGTGCCCCTCTTATCCACCGCAGGCTGGGAACGCATCCGGCCGGGACTGTCAGAGTGAGTCCTGGTATCTTTACAAACAGCGGCGAAATCGAGACTTTTATTAAGGCTGTTTCCGCTATAGCGGCAGGTTAACAGATGAAAATAGTAAAGACTGTTTTTTTGGAAGACTGTTTTGATTCAAAGCGCAGACTGGAAATACACCTCTCCCATTCCATCACGGAAGACTTTATCAATTTTTTCTGTTCCCGGGGTGATATCATCTATTACAAGAACTTTCCCAAACCCCTCTTCAAAGGTGATCTATTTCCCGGCAGTCCGGATGAAATCAGCGTAATCGGCATTTTAGGCTCCCCGACATTTGAGGCTATCCTTCCTTCCAAAGCAGGGGCATTAGAAAAACTCGAAGAGCTCGTATTACAAAGTCCGGTCCCTTCTCATCAGGAAAAAACTGAGGAGAACGAGTAAAACACCGATACCGGGAAAAAACAAGAATCCCTGTTTTATTCCGAACACCTCCGACAGGGCGGACATGATAAAAGGAAAAACAAATCCTCCAACTCCCCCGCCGGTAGAAACAATACCTAGTCCGACACTTTCATTTCCTCTGATTCTTCGGCCGACAATAAGCATTACCAATGGATAGATCGAAGAGCATCCCGCTCCCGCCAGGACGGTCATTACCGCTCCCAGAACGGCGTTACCGGCCAGCCCGGCCCCCGCCGACGCGGCCGCCGCGACAAACGTTAACAGGAGCAGTTCCCTGCCGGGCTTCATCTTTTTAAGCAGAGAAGGAAACAGTGTCCTTCCGGCGAGCATTCCCCCCCAGAAGAGGGCCACCCAAAACGATGCTTTTTCAGGAGACATGCCGAACTTATTCAGGGAAAATTCTCCAATCCAGTTCGAAACCCCCACCTCGATACCCACATAAACAAGAATAACGGCGGTTCCCAGAGCCACAATCCAGGGATAACGCACCGCTCTCTTCGCGTCCCCTCCCCCTGAGTCCGGACTGCTGAGCCGGGAGAACCGGTAGAAGACGGCGGAAACGGCCAGTACGCCGAAAGCGGCCCCCAGCACCGCGAAGGCTCCGCGCCAGCCGACTCCGGAAGCGAGGAAAGATCCCACTCCAAGGGGACCCAGAACAGCCCCGGCAGAGAATGCCGCGTGAACATATCCCATCAGGTGCTGTTCGCCTTTCCGTTCCATCCTTACCACGGCGGAGTTCACCACAACCTCAAGCCCCCCCTGTCCGGCGCCGATCATGAAATTCAGGATAGTATTAAACAAAAAGAAAGGAATAATCCCGAAGAAAAAGCAGGAGACCGCGGATATCGCGAGTCCGAGAACAAGGACGGGCCGGAATCCCCAGGCGCGTATCAGGAAACCGGATACAAAGGTCGAAACGAAATATCCGATCGATCCGGCTGCTAATACGATTCCTGATTCGATATAGGACCATGCGTAATCGTTTATTATTTTCGGCAGAGATGCCCCGATGATGGTTAGACTGATACCGAAGAAGAAAAAATTGAGAAGCAGTAAAATATAGAGCCGTTTTTGCCGGGTTTCCATCATATTTGAAGGGAGAGAAAAAAACCAGCAGCGTTAAATTCCCTGCCGGAAAAGCATCCTGTTAGACTTTTTTATCTGCCGAATCCGAGAAGCCAGAGAACCGCCGCCGGAATTAAAGCATAACTGAAGTTTTTGAACCAGATTACGAAATTCGGTTCAAAAAATCCGGTAAAAATGTAATCAAAGATTACCCTGAGGAGCCAGAGAACCAGGAGAATGACAGCGGTGATTACGCCGACTTTTCCGATAGTCGGGGTGAAAAGAAAAACAACCAGGACGATTCCACCCAGAAGTTCCAGAATAGCGGCTACAACATTCAGTTCCTCCGATCCTCGTCCGAAAGCTCCGGAGACACCGCCGGCTAAAGCCGGAAAAAGGGTTTCCATATACAGGAGCTCAGCCAGTCCAAGAAAAAAGAAAAACAGTCCGGCAAGAAGCTGGAGCCAAAACAGGGGAGACGCCGGTCTAATACGTGAATTCATTTTGTACCTCCTTATTTTGCCTAAATATACTGCCGGACCTATATGAAATCCATCGGAAATTACCACAGCCGTGAATCCGGAACCTCCATCCACTTTCCGCCTTCAGCGATGGATTCCTGACTTATAAGACCCGGCAGAGTCATATCCAGGGCACGGTGGATATCGATAGGAACAGGAGTTCCTTTTATGATGCTGTCCACAAAATCGGTGATTTCCAGGTAATCTCCCCCGCCGTGGGCGCCGAGGGCTTTTATTTTCTCTTCATCCTGCCACTGAGGCGGCAGAAGACCGGGATCAAGATCATCGAGGTACATCCAGGTATCTTTTTCCAAGCCAAGACTGTCGAGCCAAATCTTGTGCCGGTCCCCGGTACCATGGCTTCTTGCCGATTCGTAGCACCCCCGGGTGCCCTGAAGAGAATAATTTGTGCACGAATGGGGCCGGTCGGAAATCATATCCAGCCTGATCTTAATCAGGCGTCCCTTTTCTGTTTTACAGAGCATGACTGTTGTGTCTTCCTGCTCGTACCGGTCACCCCGGGGATCTATGTAATGATGCCCCGATCCGGCACAGCAAATCGATTTTACCCGGTCTCCCGGCATCCAGGTAAGGATGGGTCCCAGGCTGTGGGTGGGATAGGTGATTCCGTTAACCCCGGTATGCCATTTCCTCCTCCACGGCGTCTGTTCGTTCAGCGCCTTGAGCTCGTGAATGTACTCCCCTTCCGCGTAGTACACTTCACCGAACAGACCCCGTTTTACCAACCCGGTTATGATCATATTCGGCTTCATATAGATGTAGTTTTCCGCCATCATATAGAGCCCCCGGGACTTTTTAACCGCTTCCGCGAGCCTGCGGCATTCTTGAACCGAAATACCAGCCGCCACCTCACTGAGTACATGGATGTCCTTTTCCAGGGCCTTAATTGACTGCTCCACATGGAGCTGCATCGGTGTTCCTATAACAACGATATCGATGTCTGATTTCTCGAGCATTTCATCGAAATCGGTATACTTTTCGGAAGCTCCGCTTTCTTTCATCGCCTCGTCGAGACCTTCCTCGTTGATATCACATACGGCATGAATTCTCGCTTCATCTATGCTGCCGAAAGCTTTTTTAAAGCTCCCGCCCCGTCTAACAATTCCGACGATTCCTACATTTAACATTTTATTGACTGACATTTTACCTCCGGTATTGGGAATGATAGAGTAAAAGTTGAAGCCTGACAACACAGAAATGGAGCTCGTCAGCTCAATCTAATCCCTGCTTCCCGAATCAGCGCGGATAGTTTATCTTGATGGTAATGGTTTTACCCATCCCGCGCTGTTTAACGACCGGGTGATCGCCCGGGGGCTAAAAAATTACGGACTGCCGCCGGAAGAAGCATGCGAATACATCCACTCCACGTGTGTTGAGATAACTCCCGCGGTATCGTCGGGCGTCTGGGTGGCAAGTCCCTATATCAATCTGTTAAATCCTCTGCTGGAAA
>CAYLLE010000014.1:0-46474 GCA_964384485.1 uncultured Spirochaetales bacterium
GAGTCACGCCCTGTTTCAACCGGATGTTGAATTCCGTGACCTGGGACTGGTCATTGTGGATGAACAGCACCGGTTCGGCGTGCTGCAGCGGGACGCGGTACTCTCGAAGGGACGGAATCCCGATCTGATCACCATGACTGCTACCCCCATACCCCGGACCCTGCGCTGACCGTGTTCGGAGACATGGATGTTTCCACGATCAAAACAATGCCGCCTGGCAGAAAGCCGGTGGTGACCCACCTGGCCCGGATGGGAAACGAACAGAAGGTGTATGAATGGGTAAAGAAAGAACTGTCTCGAGGAAGACAGGCGTTTTTTGTGTATCCATTGATTGAAGAAACCGCATCGGGGCTTAAAAACGCCGAAACCATGGCGCAGCACCTTTCCCGAAAGGTATTTACCGGGTACAAGGTGGGACTCATCCATTCCCGGCTCGGAGAAGATCAGAAAGAAGAGATGATGTCCGCCTTTGTCCGGGGTTCGCTTCACATCCTTGTGGCTACCTCGGTGGTGGAGGTTGGAGTTGATATCCCGAACGCGACCTGTATGGTGATAGAACATGCCGAACGGTTCGGTCTCTCCGCCCTGCATCAGCTCCGGGGCCGGGTCGGGAGAAGTACCCACCAATCTTACGCCTTCCTGGTATACGGAGACAGTCTTACCGAATCGGGTAAAAAGCGTCTCAAAGTGATGCTGGAAGAAAACGATGGATTCCGGATAGCGGAGGAGGATTTAAAGATACGGGGCCCCGGAGACTTATCCGGTATTAGACAGTCGGGCTACCTGGAACTAAAGATAGCCGATCTTTCCAGGGATATGGGTATTATGACCGAGGCGAGAAAGGAAGTTTTCGGAATCTTGGAAAGAGACCCGGACCTTTTGGAGCGGGATAACCGCCCCCTGGCCCGGGTACTTTCGAACCGGTGAGACTTGCGCGATTAGAACCGGAACCGGAATGCGCCCTGGACCATGAAGGGAACCCAGAACCGGTACGGGTAATAGCTCCAGATCGGAGCGTACCCAATTTCGAGGGAGCCGGAAAAATGCCGAAACAGTACCGTTTCTATTCCGATCCCGGCGGATATACCCAGATAGGGGACAAAGGAGCCGACATTCTTTATGTAATCCATCTGAGTCTCATCCCAGTCCCAGCCCTGGGCGATATATCCGCCGTGGAATCCCCCTCCGAAAAGGTAAACCATGCCGGAAAGCCAGGTTGTCAAATCCTGGGCGTATAAGGAAAACTGCACCTCCGGATATACCGAATAATCCAGGGAACGGGAATAATAAAACTCATCGGGATAATACACGATACCCGCCATTACGGAAAAACCTAACCGCCCGAACCAGCGCTGATAGGATAATCCGGCACCGGCATCGGAAGAAGCAAAAAACCCCACGGCGTTCGGGTATTCGGAAAATACGGTAGAAGGTTCCTCCTCCGTTCCCCAGACAGCGCCTGCAGCAAGCAGGACAACCGCCGAAATTATTGTTAATTTTTTCATACCAGACTCCCGGATAACATACTTTTTCAATCGAATATTTCTCTGTATACTACCGGAGAATGTAACCGTAAATTGTTAAATAATCAATCTGATCAGGAGTTATATTTTGGAATCGAAAAAAGACCGGTTTCTCCGGCTTCCCCGGGGAACGGAAAGCATATTCTTAGAAGAAGCATACCGGCACCGCCGCATTGTTCACAATATTGAGGAGATATTCCGTCTTTGGGGATATCTGCCGGTACAGACACCGATATTCGATTACTATGAGGTATATCAGGACCTTATCGGACGGGAAGATGAAGAGAAAATATACCGGCTTGTGGACAGAGAGGGCGACATTCTCATGCTGCGTTCCGATGTCACCTTATTTCTCGCGAAACAGATCAGCCGGATTTTTCCCGGTGACGACCTACCCGTCCGGCTCAGCTACGCCGATTCAATACTCCGGCATCAGGAAGCGGAAGATATTCAGGTAAATGAATTCTTCCAGATTGGCGCGGAGTTAATCGGGAAAGCGGATAAGGATGCCGATTTAGAGATTCTCTGCCTGATGAGCGGAATATTGGAGGATATCGGGGTTAAGGATTCCTTTATCCATCTGGGAAACAAACGTTTTTTCTCTGCTGTTTTTCATGAAGCCGATTCCGATACACGAAGCAGGTTCACGAAAGCCTTGCTGGTAAGGGACATCAACACGGTAGACGCTGTGCTAAAAAATCTCCCCGGTATTAGCCGGGCGAAACAGGAATTTTTAAAGAAAACGTTCCTTTTTATCGGAACTCTGGATGAATTCAGAAAGCTGATTCAGGAAGGCAGAACTATTCTTAACAAGCAGGAAATAGAAGAACTCCGCTATCTTGAAGTTATCCGCGGTGAATACGCCGGAACCGGTTTACCTGAAAACATCCGCATCGACCTCTCCGAGATGGGTACCCAGCCGTATCATACCGGTATCGCTTTCCAGGTGTATAAAACCGGAATTGATTCAGCTATTGCCTCGGGGGGCAGGTACGACAATCTGCTAAAGACATTCGGATTCCCGGCGCCGTCAGTCGGTTTTTCCATCATGCTCCGTAAAATTGAAAATCATCTGCCCCATCCCAGTCATTATTATCCCCCCGGCGAAGTTGACCAGGCAGAGGGGAAGACTTTCGCTGCGCGGTATATTCAGGCAAAAGAAAAGAAAAAGGAAGGGAGGATTGTTATTCTATGAATCAGCACCTAACAATAGCCCTTCCGAAAGGAAGATTAACAGACAAAGTCCTGGACCACCTGAAGGCAAGCGGTATTGAACTGGAAGTGGGGAACCGGGAATTGGTGGCCCGGGACAAAGCCGGAGAATTAGAGCTTCTTCTTGTCAAAAACTCGGACCTGCCTGTATATGTAAATCACGGGATTGCCGGACTGGGAGTCTGCGGTGAGGATGTACTCTACGAATCGGGGATTGATTTCTACCGTCTTCTCGAGCTTCCTTACGGCAAGACCCGGATGTGTCTTGCCGGCCGGAAAGGGATAGATCAGAAGATGATTCTTCCGCCGTGGAAAATAGCTACAAAATTCAGCCGATTCGCCCGTAATTACTACCACAACCGGGGGATACCGGTGGAAATAATAAAGTTAAACGGTTCGGTAGAGCTCGCGCCTGTTTTAGGACTGACACCCTTTATCGTAGACCTAGTGGAAACCGGCTCTACCCTGAAAGCGAATAATCTGGAAGTATTGGGAGAGCTTAAGAAAATCGGGGTTTACCTCATAGCAAATCCCGCCTATTATAAATGCAATTACACCCGCATTAATGAACTGATAGAACTGCTTAAGGGGAGTTTAAAAGCATGAGAAGCACAACCATTGAAAGGAAAACAAAAGAAACCTCGATCAGTCTTTCTCTTGATCTTGACAGCAGGAGCGAGGCTACAGTAAATCTTGGAATCCCGTTTTTCGAACATCTTCTAACATCTATGGCGTTTCACGGAGGATTCGGCATCATCATCAACGGAGAAGGAGATCTTGATGTGGATCCGCATCACCTTGTCGAAGATACCGGTTTGGTACTTGGAGAAGCTCTCCGCCGGATACTGGAAGCCGGACCGGTGGCGCGGTACGGACACGCGGTCATCCCAATGGATGAAGCTTTATCCGAGGCGGTAATCGACGCGTCGGGAAGACCATTTTTGGTGTATCGCGCTGAATTTCCTCAGAATTTCAGCGGAACATTCGACCTGTCGCTGATCCGAGAATTTTTTCACGGAGTATCTCAAAAGGGGACCTTGACTATTCATGCCCTTTGCCGGTATGGTACCAGCAGTCACCATATGGCGGAAGCATTATTCAAGGCGTTCGGCATTGCGGTGGGAAAATCGTTTTTACCGCGGAATGATACAAAGGTACGGTCAACAAAGGGTACAATCCTGTAATTATACAAACAAAGAAAGGAAACGAAAATACTCTCAAACTAACCTTAAAACATGGAAGGTTTTAACTGTAAAATATCGGGGCTGCGTTGATTGAATCAATTTATATTCGTATATTTTATTTATATTAAACAAAAATTAATATGAAAGACCATGAAATACTTAAAAATATTCCTAAAGACGGATTTATTAAACTCACCCGGAGTACAGTACCAGCGGTCACGCCTCAGCAGAAAGCGGTGCTTATCCGGAAGGGAAACGAGTATTTTAATAAAGGTGATTTAGAACAGGCGAAAAAAATATTCTTGACTGTGGGGTATACTGACGGCATTATAAGGTTAGGAAATCATTACTACGAAAATAATATGCCGTTAGAAGCATTCCGAATGTATTGTCTTGCGCCTGATAAATCAAAAAGAGAAGCGTTGATAGAAAAAATGGCTAATGTTATAAAAATATGGCTAAAAGATAAAAAGGAAAGTTCATGAGTGATAACTTTGACGATAAAAAATCTCAGCTCCGGGCTGATATTGAATCCCGGAATCAGGAATTAATTGATCTTTCCCAGAGAGGGTATCAGCTCCTGAAGGAAAATTATATAGCCCAGGCGGAAGAGTGTTTTTTAAAAATACTGGAAGAGGATCAGTACAATAATTACGCCCTTGTCGGCATGGGGGACGCGGCACGGAAAAAGAAACAGTTTCACGACGCTATCGATTATTACCAGAAGTGCCTGAAAATTCATCCCCAGAATAACTACGCCCTGTTCGGTTTGGCTGATTGCTATAAATCTCTTAAGCATTACCATAAAGCCATCGATGTTTGGGAAATCTATCTGAACCATGATGACCGGAACGTTACAGTCCTCACCCGTGTGGCCGATGCCTACCGGAAGGTGAAAAACCTTGAGAAGTCAAAAGAGCTGTACACCAGGGTATTGGAAATGGAACCGGAAAATCCATATGCTCTGATTGGTCTGGGACATCTGCACTACGACTTTAATCTGTATGAAGAAGCCCTTTATTACTGGAAAAAGATGTACGACCGGCAGAAAAAACACGTGGATATCCGGGTTCTGACTTCTCTCGGTAATTGTCATCGGAAAATGAAAACATTCGCTGAAGGAATCCCCTATTTTGAGGACGCATTAGAGCGGGATCCGAAAAACTTCTATGCTCTTTTCGGACTAGCCGACTGTTTCAGAGGGCTAAATCAGCAGGAACAGTCCCTTACCTATTGGAACAGAATTCTTAAAAATGATCCCCAGAACAAAGTCATTTTGACCAGGGCTGCCGACGCGTACCGGAACATGGGAGAATTCGACCTGGCCGAGGAGTATTACAAAAAAGCGCTTAATATAGAATTTGATACCTACGCAATCCTGGGTCTGGCCATGATAAACAAACAGAAAGAAAAGTATCAGGAAGCTATAGAATCCCTGGAAGGATTATTAAAAAATGATCCAAAGAACCACCGGCTCTACGCGGAAATCGCCGACTGTTATCTCCTTCAAGGGGATAAACAAAGCGCCATGGATACCCTATCCCAGTATCAAAAAATCGGCCCGCGGAATCCGTATATTGCGGAGCTCCTGGACAAGATCAAGAGAGCGAAGTGAGTGAAAAACAAGCCGTTTCCGCCTTATATCCTAAAGAGCTGACAGAGAAGCTGTCCCTGACCCCGTCTTTCAGGGGAAAACAGATATTCAGCTGGATACAACAGAAAAAAGTCACCGACTTTTCTCGAATGACCAATATCCCGGAAGGAGAACAGAAACGGCTTTCAGCGGGATGGATGATCATCTCCAGCCGGGTAACCAGACATCTCGATGATCCGGACGGAACAGTAAAATTCCAAATCGAACTGTCCGATGGACACCGCATAGAGGCGGTCCGGCTGTCCGACGGCTCCGGCAGATATACCGCCTGTTTGTCCACTCAGGCGGGCTGCGCAATGGGCTGCGCTTTCTGCCGTACCGGGAGCCTCGGCTTTAAACGTAATTTAAGAGCCCATGAAATCGTCGAGCAATTCCTCCATATTGCTGCCTTTTCCGACCTTCCCGTGAGCAACGCGGTATTCATGGGAATGGGTGAACCTCTGGAGAATTATACCGCGGTAGAACGTGCGGTAAACATCATGAATCATCCCGGCGGCATAAATATAGGGATGAGAAAGATGGTAATATCAACCTCCGGAATCGTTCCCGGAATCCGGCAGCTGGCGGAAGCGGGTCCGCCGGTCCGTCTGGCTGTTTCTCTCATCACGCCGCGTCAGGAGATACGGGACAAGATAATGCCGGGAGTAAGACGATACCCTCTGAGTGAACTGAAGGAAGTACTGCAATATTACCAGAATGTCCGGAAAAAAAGGATCACCCTGGAAATAGTTCTGTTTAAGGGGCTGAATGATACAGCCGAAGATATCCGGCTCTTAAAGGATTTTATCGGTGATCTCCGGGTCCTCATCAATCTTATCCCCTGGAATCCGCTCCCGGGATTCCCGTTCCGTGAGCCGGACGAGGCGGACGTCAAGCGGACTTGGGAACAGATGCAGTTAATCACCGGATCGGGCGTCTATGTCCGCTACAACAAAGGACGTGAGGTAACCGGCGCCTGCGGTCAGCTGGGATAGCCTAATCGGTAAGCACCGCTTTAATACGCCGGACCCCTGCCGATGAAGACTGCTCCTTAACAATTTTTAATCCTCGAAGCGCTCCCGTGTGCTCAACATGGGGACCTCCGCAAACTTCTTTAGAAAAGTCTCCGATTGTATAAACTTTTACCACTTCATCGTACCGGTCGCCGAACAGGGCTATAGCACCGGCATCCCGGGCCTCTCCTAATGTCATGTTTTCAAAATGAACAGGCAGGTCTTTCTGAATCTGTTCATTCACAATCTCTTCGACCTTTCTGAGCTCTTCACTCGACATCTTTTCTCCGTGGGAAAAATCGAAGCGGAGACGGGACGGATTGATATTACTCCCTTTCTGCTCAACATGTTCCCCTAAAACCATCCGCAGGGCTTTATGGAGCAGGTGGGTCGCGGTATGGAGCGCCGTGGTGGATTCGGAATGATCCGCGAGACCGCCCTTGAAGCTTTGGTCCGAGCCCTGTTTGGATTTCTCTTGATGTTTTTTGAAAGCCACCTGAAATCCTTCGTGATCAACCGAAAGACCGTGTTCTCCGGCGAGTTCTTCAGTGATTTCTAACGGGAAGCCGTAAGTATCGTAGAGTTTGAACGCGACCCTTCCCGGAATTTGTCCGGTTTTGCTCTTTTTCAAATTGGGAAGCATTTTTTCGAATTCGTGCTCTCCTTTTTCAAGGGTCGTCAGAAACCGTTCCTCCTCCTGCCGAAGCTCTTCCATTATATGATCCCGCTTAGAACTGAGGACAGGATAGATATCACGGTATATCGAAAGAACTACTTCCGCGGGATTTCTCAGAAAATCTCTCGGAATTGAAATTTTCCGGCCATGCCGTAATGCCCTCCGGATCAGCCTTCTCAGGATGTAGCCTGCACCGACATTCGAGGGGGTGACTCCGGTCTCATCACCTAAAATAAATACAGCGGCTTTTATGTGATCAACAATGATTCTTATGGAATTGTCCGTCTCACCGCCGGTTCCATAGGCCGTACCGGAAATCTTTTCTACGGTTTCGATAATCGGCATAAATAATTCCGTCTCAAATACTGACTGTTTTCCCTGAAGTACCGCGGCAGTCCGTTCGATCCCCATCCCCGTATCCACGCTCTGCTGTGAAAGGGGCTCGAAGGTTCCGTCCGGTTTCTGGTTATATTGCATAAATACATCGTTCCAGATCTCGAAATATTTCCCGCAGTGGCAGCCGGGTCTGCATTCAGGACCGCACGCGGATTTTCCGGTATCCAGGAACATCTCCGTATCAGGACCGCAGGGTCCGCTGCCGGTCCCGATTGACCACCAGTTGTCCTCTATGCTCAAGTAATGAATCCGTTCATCAGGAATCCCCAAGGCGCGCCACGCTTCAGCGGATTCCTCATCGGCTTCCACAAACTCGTTTCCAGCGAATACAGTCACACTCAAGTTGTCGGGATCAATCCCGAGCCATTCCGGTGACGTCAGAAACTCATAACTCATTTCTATTGCTTCTTTTTTAAAATAATCGCCTAAGGACCAATTCCCCAGCATTTCGAAAAAAGTAAGATGAGACGGATCTCCTACTTCTTCAATGTCTCCCGTCCGGATGCATTTTTGAAAGTTAGTGAGTCTATTGCCGGCGGGATGCTTTTCCCCCTGCAGGTACGGCACCAGAGGATGCATCCCGGCCATGGTAAAAAGAGCTGATGGATCATTTTCCGGGATCAGAGGTCTTCCCGAGATCTCCGCGTGGTTTTTTGATTTAAAAAAATCGATGTATTTTTTCCTGAGCTGCGTTGCTGTCATATGTTTAGTTCCTTTAATTAAAATTGTTCAAAATCGCTTTTCCGGTCTTCCGGAAAAAAATCCGGGACAACATATACGATAAGTCCGCTCTTCTTAACCCGCATATCAACGATCCCTTTTTGCGATGCCTGCTCCAGAAAATTTTGAGCCTTTTCCAGCGGAATATCGCTCTCCAGGGCTAGTTCAGACGGAGTTATAATTCCGTTTTCCCGTTTCGCGATCCTGAGCAGGATATGTTCCAGGGTCTCTTTCCGGGATTCCGGCAGGGACTGAATCGCCGGGGGGAACTCGTCCTTTTCTATCATACCGTTCAGTCTGGATTTAAGCCTTGCTTCCTTAACCTGCTTCGGAAGCGTGATCAAATCGTAAATAGTACCGATCCCGAAGAGTCCACCCGTTATTAGCCATAAAATGCCGGTTCCGACTTTTCCTAAATAAAACCGCTGCAATCCTGCCACCCCGAAAAACGACGGTATTGTCAGCAGATAGGCTGTTTCTATTGATTTCATGGATATGTATCTCCTTATTCTATTATTTCCTCATTATGTCTCGGGATAACTATCTCTCCGTCTTCTTCCATTGACCGGAGCAGACGGATAAAATCCCTGGCCGCTTCGTTTACTTCCCGTTTCGGCATTGGTCCGAGAATTTTATACTCCTCTGTAATCAAAACCCGCCTGCGGTCGGAAACGTTACCGAGGATTTTCGCCCGAATCTCTTCGCTTTTCCCTTTTAACAGAAGGGCAATCTCTTTATCTTCCATCTTACGGATAACCCGCTGCAGATCGGTCCCTCGCAGCAGCAGTATTGTATCCATTGTAAATAACCGGTCTTCTATGTCGCCGGCTACCTCAGGGGCTTCCTTCTTCAGGGCCCCAATAATATCTTCCCCTACTTCCGGATCAAGATATTTCAGAATGCCGGCTAAAACTCCTTTTCCGTCAACATCCTCACTTGCTGTCTTGCCGATTCTGTGCGCCTTCTCCCGGAGGGCATCGGCGATTTTATCAACAATTTGCGAATCGATTTTCTTCATCCGGGCAATCCGTCGGACTACCTCGAGCCGTTCCCGACTGTGTAACCGCTCCAGAGTCTTGGAAGCGCTTTCCGGGTCCAGATACGGCAGAACAACTGCCTGAACCAGAGACGATTCATCCTTTAATAGTTGAGCAGTTTGTATACCGTCCAGTTCTTTCAGAAAATCAAAAAACCCGGATTTAGGCACCGCTTTTCCGAGGATCTCCTCAGCCTTTCCCGTACCGAACGCCCGGATGAGAATGCTCTTCGCGGCATCCTTCCCGTGGACCGGTTTTACCGGACCGGTTTTCCTGAATCCGTTACCGAATTCTTCGAATAACTTTTGCCGCTCCTCTTTGGATACACCTCCGATTCTAGTTAATTCCCTGATCACCCCTTCAACTTCACTCTGCTCTAAATGCTTGAGCACATTCGCAGCTTCATCCGATCCGAGGATCAGGAGAAATTTCGCCGCTTTCCTGATTTTTCCTTGTTTATCCTGCGGGCCGGCTTTGAGAAACCCTTCTAGTTTCTTTTCAGTTTTCCGCACCGATACCGGAGGTTCAGATTTGTTCTCCCTGCCCTGCATATTCTTGTACGCGTCGGCACCCCATTTTCTCCGAGCCATAGGAACAGTATCAGGATTTTTGGGGGGAAGGTCAATATTCACCTTTAAATCCGGACTCAAGCCCTTCCGGTTCAGCTATTTCCGTTGAAATCGCTGCTTCCAGTAAAATCAGCACCTATACGTTCTTCAGGTACCTGAGCAGTAAAAACGTGACATCATCCTGCAGATGTTTGGTTCCTCTGAAGGAATGGAGTTCTTCCAATAATTTAACTTTGATGGACGTCAATGACCGGGATTCATACTCCCTCAGGATCTTGAGAACCGGTTTCACGGACATCTCTTTTCCTTCAACATTTGTTTGTTCCACCAGACCGTCTGTTATGAAGATTAAAAAATCATTCTCTTGAAGTTTGTACCGGAATGCTTTCGGATCTAATGTATCGGAAATCCCTATAGGTAGATTAGAGTCTGAGCTCTTTACTCTGAAAAACTCTCCTTTCTTGAGGAAATAGGCGTATCCGTGTCCCATATCGGCGATTTCAATATTCCCGGTCTCTTCGTTCAGATCCAGAAACGTACCGGTAACAAACTTTTCCAAATCAAACGTGTCCATCAGGAAGCTGTTCAGCTCCGAGATAAGGGGGATAATCCCTTTTCTAAAATCGTACGAGTCGATCATTCCCCAGAGGGCACAGGTGACGAGTGAGGCGGCCATCCCTTTCCCTGAAACGTCACAGATACAGATGAACCATTTTCCCGGAGCGTAATTGCGGTAGGTATAAAAATCTCCCCCCACCCCCCGGGCCATTTGCGAGGTACAGACCAGGTCAAAGTTTTTCTGTTCAATCTGGATAAATTCTTTTACGATTTTGGTTTGTATTTTCCGGGCCAAGGTGATGTCTTTTTTGGTAATCCCCGAAAGATACACCAGAATATCCTGCGAAGAGACAATCCCCGTGAATGTATGATCGGTGAACTTTAGCGCGTAATATGATATATGATGACCTGCCGTTTCCTGGTCCAGGAGCTCCCCCACGGAGAGGGCATTCATATCAAAATAAAAGGCGCGGACTGGATGTAGAATGTTGCCGACTGTTTCATTCCGCAGCACATCCCGGCCGAACGGCCGGGCCAGCAGATCGAGGATATGCCGCCGTACTATGATTCCGGCTATCTTAGTGTCATCGTCCACCACCCCGATAACATGTATATCCGGATTTTCCCGTAAATCGTCGCCAACATCCAGAAGCAGAGAATCCCGGTGTACGTACCACCGGCTGGATATGAGTTTCGCGATTGTTTCCCCTGAGGTTACAGCCGATTTCTGCAGCTGAATCACCTTGGTATTTCCTGTCGAATCAATTTCTTCTTCAGCTGTTCTGCTGTTTTCTGTTTCAAATTCCCGGATATCTACATTTTCCATCACTCTTCCTGTCCATTTATCCGGTGGTGCCGTTTCGGAAATGTTTTGTAAGCAGCCACCTTGTTCCTTTTATCATTGTAAACGAAACCACCGTTCCAGTATTCAACCGCTGCGAAAAGGGCATTGCCGCCGTCGGAGTCGTCACTTTTAGCCGTCCGGTAGGAAACGTAATCTGCCAGCTTCTCAAAATTGTTTTCTTTAAAATATTCGAGACGTTTTTTATTGAATTCATTCCATTCTTCTATATTCTGAAACCCTTCCCCTTCATCTTCAATTATAATTCTCGCGTCCTGTGAACTGAACTTGTACCATATCCTGACTTTCTTTTCCGGATCTTTTTTATTGCCGTGTTTAACGGCGTTTTTTATAATTTCGCTCAGCTGCTGCTCGAGGAGATTTAGCTCCTTTATTTCAGACGGCGCCTTCTGCAGGACGATCAGGGTATAATACCTGATCTGCCGGTAATCGCTGCTGAATTCTTTATAAAACATACCTTCAGTATCGAATAGCGTGCTATCCGGATCTATATTAATTGCCTGACCCATTTCAGTTGATCTCCTGCTGCATTATTCCAAGGTTCTTAAAGCATCATTAATAGTCGGCGCCAGCGGGAAAAAACCCGCGAGTTTTGTGAGTTCCATCACCTTCAAGGTTGTCCCGCTGACATTGGAAAGAAGCATCTTCAATTTCTTTTTCCGCGTGACTGAATAGATATTTATCAGGGTGCCGATACCGCTCGAATCAATATAGGTAACTTTTTCCATATTGAATACAAATTTTGTTACATTTTTACCGACCATTTTATGGAAAAGATTCCGAAGCTGCTCGGCATTATACAGATCCATTTCTCCTTCAATATTGATGATATAAATATCGCCTTTCCTCTTTAATTTTAATTCCATTTTTACTCCTCGTTTGATTATTTGTTCACGTTACTTTTAATATTAGGAGTGTTCTATCATCATGGGGTGTAGAACCCTCGGAGAAATAATTAAGCCGGGATTGTATTTTTTTCTTGAGATCCGCCGCGTTTAGATTGTAATTTTCTAAAATGATACGGCGCAGATTTTCTATTCCAAAGAACTTTCCGTCCGGAGCGGATGACTCCGGTACTCCGTCGGTACAGGCAATGAGTATATCACCGGGTTCGGTTCTGACCTGTTTAACCGAATATTTTGTACGGAGATCCATTCCTAAAGGAGGATTCTTTGTTTCCAACTGCTCAAGATCAAGCGACTTGTGCCGGAAATAAAAGACCACCAGCTGCCCGCATCCGGAATACTCGAATGATTTTTTATCACGGTCACCCCGTATGACAAAAGCGCCGGCTAAATGCTCACCCTGGATTTCGCGGATCAAGGAACGGTTCAGCCATTCAAGTATTTTACCCGTGTTTTTTGCTGCCGGCGCGGCTATCTGAAATACCGTTCTGATGATTACCATGGTGATTGATGAATGGATACCCCTGCCGGCTACATCCGCCAGGAGAGCAGTTAATCCGCGGTTTGTCTCGAGTACAGAAAAATAATCGGTATTAATTCCGGGAACGGTATCCTGAAATACAGCTGTCCTGAAATCATCGGATTCCGCTGCTTCCTGCACCGTTATCATGGATTGAATAGAATCGGATAAGCTGTTTGCCTGGTTCTGTTCCTTTTTTTCTAATATGCTCAGATACTGAAGAATACTGTCGGCTGCCATAGAAACATGGAAAGAAAATTCACTGAAAATATTCTTGTCCTGCTCCGTCAAAAGGACATCTTTTTTCTTTCCCGTTTTATAAACCGATAAAATTCCAAAAACCTTATTATCTACCTGCAGAGGAGCTGAAAGCACAACAGCCTTTTTTCCTTTTACGTCAGTACCGGTTATTCTTTGATTCATACGCCCGGAACGGAAAGACCCTTCAAAGCAAGTCTTTCTGATATCGATGACATCATCAGTTTTAAAAAGAGTATTATTTCTTCTGCAATCGGGAAATTCTCCGAATACCGATTCAACATGAAACATATCCGCGTTAAGATCTTCAGCCATTAGCACCAGCGCCCCCTGACTGTGGGTAATTCTGGAGGCGCTCTCGGTAACGGTACTGAAAAGCAGTTTCGGATCTTCCTTGTATAACATCTCTTTAATGGAAGTGATAAACCGGCTCAGGAGATCGAGCAGCTGTTTTTCGGCATTGAATTTAATCCGCTCCCCTTTTTGTAGAGCAGTATTAAATAGCAGCAGCATGAAAACATGAAAAACAGGGAACGATGCTAATCCAATAGTTATAATTCCCGGATGGGTGTATCCTAAAAAAAGCACCGCCATCCAATAGAGCGGAAAGAAAAAGGTAATCGGCCATCTAATATAGGCGAGTTTAAACGATCGGCTGCCGTCCCCTTTCCTCCGGTGGATAACCGAAAGCAGATAGCCGTAGAACGGAAGCAGGATCAGAATATCGGGGAAACGGAGAATGTCATGTGTGATTTTGGGGGCAATCAGCAGGATACCGGTCAGAAGAAAACCCGGAGTTAATAAAAAAAATAAAAACAGTTCCTGTTTTGAAATATTACCGTCCAGTCTGCACCATATGATGTATACAACTACCAATGCCCAGTCGGTATAGAAAAAAATCAGCCCCGGATGTATCGCGTTAGGCAGAACAATCCGGATAACCATAATTACCGGAATAAGAATAAGAATCGGTGATTCCTTTCCTCCCCGGGAAATTACCTTAAATGTTAAGAACAAAATTAAGGCGAAGAGTAAAATCCGGGTACCTTCACTGTAACGCATCAGGATTTCAGGCAGCATGAACAAGAAGATATGCCGTCAGTATTGCTGAATTATGAAAAAACAGTTAATTTCCGATGAAGAATCTTGGGAGATTTCGCACACCTAACCCTTAAGCAAATCCCGGTCAATTCCTTCTGTGATTGAGAATAGGTCATAATTTCATATAATATATAAATTTAGATCGGGTTTACCGGGAATTGCCGCATAATTTTTTTTTCGGTTGACATTCTTATCCGATTTCGGAATAATAGGCCAATACTTGCCGCTGTAGCTCAGTCGGTAGAGCAGAGGACTGAAAATCCTCGTGTCATCAGTTCGATTCTGATCGGCGGCAGGGAATACCGCCCGGAGTATTGCTCCGGCGGTTTTTTTTTTGTAGTGCCCCCATAACTTGGATACAAAAAAGCAATAAATTTTGTATACTATAATCATGAAAACACAGAAAAAAGTTTACGATTATAACCAGGCAAAGGTTGAAAAAAAACTTGTTACCGTTTTAAAAAAACGGAAAAATGAGTCAACCGTTGCCGATTTAATAGCAGCGACCGGTCTGCCGAATCATCAGGTCAACGAATCGATGGCCAGAGTGGTCTGGGAATATTCCGGACAGATGAAGGTGACTGAATCGGGGGAGATTCTCTACTATTTTCCCCGGGGAATGAAAAATGTTGTAAACAGTCCCGGAGCCAAAATCCGCCGGGGTTTGAGAAAGGCGGCGGAAAAAGCAGGGCGGGTATTGTCGCTCCTCTTTAAAGTTTGGATTATGGTTACCCTGATCGGTTACTTTGTTCTGTTCGTTGCCCTCCTCCTCCTGGCTCTGTTTGCTTCCGTTGCTGCATCCGCTTCCTCCAAAGATTCCCGGGGTTCCACCCGATCCCGAGGCGGGGGTTTCGCCGGATTCTACTTGACCAGCCAAATCTTCCGGATATTCCTGAGCCTTCTCCTGTACAGCCGTATTGAAAAGAGCTCCCGCAGGAGTGCCTGGGCACCTCCGCAGAAGAGGAAGAAAGATCCGCTCCATCTCGCGGTTTTTTCTTTTGTGTTCGGTACGGGTCGGGAAGAACAGAAAGAGTGGCCGGAACGCCTGAGAAAGGCATTTATTGTTTATGTCCAGGATCATCAGGGGATTGTGACGCTTGAAGAATTGATGAACCTGTCCGGTCTCAATTTCGCGGAAGCAAACCGGCTCATGAGCGTATATCTTCTGGAATACAGCGGAGAACCTGATGTAACCGAAACGGGAACACTAATCTACCGGTTCCCGGATCTCCTCCGCACGGGCGATACATCCGGGACGGCGGGTCAACGTAATTTTTACCGTGAGAAGGAACCTCTTATCAAGTTCAGCGAGAACAAATCTTCAATAAACAAGTGGATCGGATTCTTTAACGGATTCAATTTCGTTTTCGGGTCATATTTTATGATCTTCAGCGGAATGACGATAGCAAATGCTACGGATCCCCTATCCCGCTTTTACCTGATGGTTCAAACGTTAACCGCAAATATATTCGCGAATCCCGATAGTGTTATATTCATCGTTCTCGGTATCGTGCCTTTTATTTTCTCTCTGCTCTTTTATCTTATTCCGTTTATCCGCCGGCAGCGGGAAAAAAAGGAAAACCGGAAAATCTGTGAGAAGAACTTCAGAAAGCATATCAACAACCGGATATATGATAATCCGGAAAGGGTAGACCCTGAAGCTTTAGAGCCTGCCGACGAAGAAGAAGCCGTTCCAAACGCGTCCGCTTTCCGTGACAGGTACATCGCTGAATACGCCGGAGAAAAACAGGGAGAAGTGACCGAGAAGAGCAAGGACCGCTACATCTATCGGTTCCCCGAACTGATCCGTGAACAGGAAGATCTCTTGGGTGTTCGGAAAAATGTTGATATGTCTGAGTTTAACCTGGGAGGAGTCGTTTTTGATTCCGGAGAAAATGGGGAAGATTAAAAAACGGGTGCCTCGATTGAGGCACCCGCTCTATGCTTACTTCCTTAGTTCGATAAAACAGACTGCGCAGCCGCAAGTCTTGCAATAGGAACACGGAAGGGAGAGCATGAAACATAATCCATGCCTACTTTGTAACAGAATTCGATGGAGGACGGTTCACCGCCGTGCTCGCCGCAAATGCCGACCTTGAGATTTTCTCTCACAGATCTGCCCTTTTCGGTTCCCATCTTGACCAATTGTCCAACACCTTCCTGGTCTAGTACCGCGAAAGGATCCTGGTCGTAAATTCCTTTCTCCACATATTCGGGGAGGAAAGAACCGACATCGTCCCGGCTGAAGCCGAGTGTCATTTGGGTAAGGTCATTCGTTCCAAAGGAAAAGAACTCGGCGTGCTTAGCGACTGCATCAGCTGTAAGCGCAGCCCTTGGAATTTCGATCATCGTACCGATAAGATACTCGATATCCATTTTTTTCTTTTCCAGAACACTCTTGATAACATTCTGAGCATTTTCTTTGAGAATTGCCAATTCTGCTTCTGTTCCGACTAGGGGAATCATGATTTCCGGTTTGACATCGGTACCGCTCTTAGCAACTTCACAAGCCGCGGTAATGATTGCTTCCACCTGCATATCGTAAATTTCCGGATAGGTAATACCAAGACGGCATCCGCGGTGACCCAGCATGGGGTTTAATTCATGGAGTGATTCAGCCTTTGACTGGATCTTTTTGGTACTGACCCCGATCTTCTCCGAAAGTTCCTTTGCTTCTGCTTTCGTTTTAGGTATGAACTCATGAAGAGGCGGATCAAGCAGCCGGATTGTGACGGGAAATCCGTTCATCGCCTTAAAAATGCCCTTGAAATCTTTTTTCTGCAGCGGCAGCAGCTTCTTTAAAGCTTTTGTCCGTGCTTCAATATCCTCCGCGACGATCATTTCCTGGAAAAACGGAAGTTTATCTTCTTCAAAGAACATATGCTCCGTCCGGCAGAGACCGATACCTTCGGCTCCGAATTTTCTGGCGTTTTTCGCGTCAGCCGGAGTATCAGCATTAGTTCTTATACCGAAACCCTTCGGAAGACCGGACCGGTCGGCGGACATACGAATTTCATCGGTCCAGCTCAGGAATGTATTGAGCTCACCGGAAATCTTCGGTTCGATTAACCCTATATGACCTTCGAAGACTTCACCGGTTGTTCCGTCGATGGTGATTTCTTCACCCTGTTTATATTTTTTATCTCCGACCTTCATGGTTTTTCCGGATATCTCTATTGCCTTACAGCCGGCAACACAGGGAGTTCCCATACCGCGGGCAACTACCGCGGCGTGACTTGTCATTCCGCCTGTAGCTGTGAGTACCCCTTCCGCCGCGTGCATACCTCCGATATCTTCCGGTGAAGTTTCATTTCTAACAAGCAGAACCTTTTTACCGTCTTTCACCCATGCTTCGGCTTCATCCGCGGTAAAAACAATGGCGCCGCTGGCCGCACCGGGTGAGGCATTCAGACCTTTTGCGATTGAGTTGACTTTTTTCTTCTCTTTCGGATCGATCATGGGATGAAAGACCTGATCGAGAAGATCCGGAGTAACCCGTTTTACCGCTGTTTCCCGGTCAATCAATCCTTCTTCAACCATATCTACAGCCATTTTTACAGCGGCGACACCGGTTCTTTTACCGTTTCTGGTTTGCAGCAGAAAGAGTTTTCCCTGTTCAATGGTAAACTCCAAGTCCTGCATGTCTTTATAATGATTTTCAAGTTTTTCCTGTACCGCTTCCAGCTGCTCGTAGATTTTCGGATTCTTCTTTTTAAGAGTTGAAAGTTTCTGAGGAGTTCTGATGCCGGCAACGACATCTTCACCCTGAGCATTCATAAGGTATTCACCGTAAAAAACTTTCTTCCCCGTGGATGGATCCCGTGTAAAAGCAACTCCGGTCCCGGAATCACTTCCGAAATTTCCAAAAACCATAGACTGAACGTTTACCGCGGTTCCTTTGAGGCCGCGGATATTATTGATCTTCCGGTAATGTATAGCTCTGGGATTCATCCAGGAGCCGAACACGGCATCAATTGCAGACCAAAGCTGATCCATAGGATCTTGGGGAAAATCTTCCTTGGTGTGTTTTTTATAAACGGCTTTGTACTGCTTCACAACTTCTTTCAAGTCTTCAGTATCAAGATCAGTATCGAGATCAACACCTTTCTTTTTTTTAATGGACCGTAAAGCTTCCTCATAATCTTCGTGAGGTACCCCTTTCACTACATCACCAAACATATTGATGAATCTCCGGTAGGCGTCCCAGGAAAATCTTTCATTGCCTGATTTGCCGGCCAAACCCGAGACAGCCTGATCATTCAGACCAAGATTAAGGACCGTGTCCATCATGCCCGGCATCGAGACTGCCGCGCCGGAGCGTACGGACACGAGGAGCGGGTCATCCGGATCCCCGAGTTTCTTACCCATCATCTTTTCCAGCTTCTCGAGGTTCTTCAAAACCTCATCTTCCAGCCCCTTAGGGTAATTACGATCATTCTCGTAATATTCTTCACAGACCGCGGTCGAAAGGGTAAATCCCGGCGGAACCGGTATCCCAATGTTGGTCATTTCGGCAAGGTTTGCTCCCTTACCCCCCAAGAGGGGCTTCATTTCGGCTTTCCCTTCGGCTTTTCCTTCGCCGAAATAATAGACGTATTTTTCAGCCATTTTCTTTCTATACCCCCAAGTATTAGATTAATTCTTATTTGACGCGTACGAATTAAAATTTGCGCCTTTTTTAGATTGTTATATTTATTATACTAGTGCTTTGAAAAAAGAAAAAGCCCCCGCTATAAGGAGGCTTTTTCCTAATCTATATTAACACGGTACCGTAATACCGCGGCTATGCTATATACGATTCGAGATACTGACTCCGGGTCGGATGCTGCAGTCTCTTGAGGGCTTTCTTCTCAATCTGCCGGATTCGCTCTTTCGTTAGATTGTACCGGTCTCCAATTTCCTTCAGAGAAAGCGGATTTCTTCCGTTAAGCCCGAACCGATACTGAACAATTTCCGCTTCTTTTTTGGAAAGTGTAGACAGTACGGCGTTTATGTCCTGCTTTAAGGAGTTTTCAATTACCTGCTCCTCCGGAGGTCTGTATCCTTCGTCCTCTACAAAATCCCCTAGTATGGATGAATCTTTTTCCGCGTATACCGGCGTTTCAAGACTTATAAGGTCCCGAGAAATATTCAATAGGTCAGCGACATGGGACGGTTCCATCTTCAGCGTTTTCGCGATCTGTTTCAGCTTTGCCGTTTCACTTCTCCTGCCTTGATACTCTTTTTTCACCTTCTCAATCTGTACCAGCTCATTAGCACGGTTCAGAGGCAGGCGTATCATTCTTGATTTTTCACAGATAGCTTTTAGGATTGCCTGACGTATCCACCACACGGCGTAGGAGATAAAGTGGTAACCCTTATCAACATCAAAACGCTCAATGGCATTCATCAATCCGATGTTTCCTTCACTGATTAAATCAGAAAGGGGGAGACCCTGATTCTGATATTTTTTTGCTACATTAACCACAAACCGGAGATTCGCCTGTACCAGCATATCCTTAGCTTCTTTTTCGCCATCCGCGGCCCTTCGCGCATAATGGTCTTCTTCCTCTCTGGTTAGAAGAGGTATCTTGTTTATTTCTTTCAAATACATAGAAAGAATATTTTCATCGTCCCTTGAAATCTTTGTACTCATTACTCTCGGTTCTTTCTTTTTTGTACTCTGTGGCATGTCTTCCTCCTGCGTACAACTATAGATGCAATAATCATGCCAAAGAGCCACAGAACATTTTGGATGTTATAATTAATTACAATATAAAGAATTACCTGAATAGAACATTTACGGGCGGAGATCAGAGAACCCCATGATTTCAAATAAACACGGGTCATTATTACCCAACCATGAGGAAAAAGGAATTAATTGTATCAAAACACGCCAATAACAATCTCATCCTGCCCGGGAATGCGCCCGCAGCACAGCTTATAGGGGAGACCGCTGCCGCATCTGCATTTGGTTTCCGGGTACATTTTCTGCTTTTTATTAAAATCTACCTCCACAGTATTATCTTTCTCGAATTCGTCACTCACGTAAAATGGGAAAATAATCTTTATCTGGGAAAACAAGGTCATTTTATCCTGGGAATTGAGTGCCCGCAGCGCGATATGCCTTTTTATGACTTTCCAGTTGTCCGTTATCAGAGCCTTGATCATATCACCTTCTGCCTGGGTAACAATTTTCCTGGACTGTTTTGTATTTAGATACTTAAGCAGCTGAACCGAATAAAAAGCTTTGTAATCATCTAGATCACCGTTCTTCTGTTTCGGCATCCCGTATTCATTCGCGTACCGCTTCAGCATGTGGGCCGACCGTGATTTTTTCTTGATTTTGGCGGCAGCCGACCAGCTCCGGAGAGCCCCTCCCGTCATTCCGAGTTTTTGGAGGGAAATTCCAAGATAATACAGAATCCGGCATAGACAATTTTTCTGTTCAGGCCGGCATAGATCCAGCGCTCTTCTAAAATGAAGAACAGCCTCTCTGGGCTGATGGTTTTTCAGTGCTCTTCTTCCTTTCTTCGCTTCAGCTTCCACGAGATCAGCTAATTTCATGTATCAAATATAATAAGGAATAAAATAAAAAAAAAGGCAACATTTAACTCTTGACCAAATACCTTGAACATGCTTATATTTTTGAAAACTTAACAATCCATATACGTTCGGTGTAATAAAAATTCAGGAGGAAACATATGAAAATAAAGCCCTTAGGCGACCGCGTACTCATTAAAACTGAAATGGGTGAAACTCAGACAAAGGGCGGCATAGTAATCCCGCCCACCGCTCAGGAAAAGACACAGGAAGGTACTGTTGTTGCTGTAGGTGACGATTCTGATGTGATCAAGGTAAAAAACGGGGATCGGGTAATGTACGACAAATACGCCGGAACAACCGTAAAAATCGAAGGTGATGAACACCTGATCGTTAAGATGTCAGATATTCTGGCAGTTATTGAATAGTCATCTACGTGTTTCAGAAGTTATTTCCAGGCTGCCTATAATTAGGCAGCCCCTTTTTTTGCTTAGAACCGCATTTCCTTCAGAATCATCTAACTTTGTGTGATGAAATTTTCAAAATCCTCTAAAAGAAACCGGCAGGGCTTTATTCTCTTCACCGTTTCAGGCAGAGACTCGATGAAGATCCTTCCATAGCGTTTATTTACAACCCGCACATCGGTGATTATAACCGCGCCGCGGTCCGTGTTCCGGCGCATCAGCCTGCCGAATCCCTGCTTCAGCTTCATTACCGCTTCCGGCAGGGCCAGTTCAAAAAAAGGATTGCCACCCGAATTCCTGATGTATTCCATTCGCGCCGTATGAACAGGATCAGTCGGAACCTTGAAAGGCAGCCGGCAGAGGATCACAACTTCCAGTGTGTCACCCGGCGCGTCAATGCCCTCCCAAAAACTGTGAGTGGCGAATAGTACGCTTGCCTTCTCCTTTACAAACCTGTCAAGCAAACGGCTCCGTTCATCATCGCCCTGCTTAAGAACAGGAATTCCTTCGTTTTCCAATTGTTCATTAACCGCTGAAAACGCGGCATTCAGCATCCGGTAGGAGGTGAATAATATCAAGCCCCGTCCTCTCGATATGAGGAGTATCTCTTTTATTAGGGAATTAAGAAAATCCTGGTATATTTCGGAATCAGGAGCCGGCGCATCGGAGGGTACTCCCAGCAAAACCCGCTCACGGTACGGGAAAGGAGAAGGAAAAATCTCTGATATGATATCCGCATTTCCCAGCCCGACACGGCCCTTCCAATAGTTAAAACTGCCGTTTACCGTCAATGTGGCGCTCGCGAAGACCACTGATTCATAGGGGGTGTAGACTGTTTCAGTCATCATGTCCCTGATATCGAGCGGGGTTATCACGAACCGGATAAAATCTCCCATCCTGGATCTTCGGCGTTCCAGCCAGAAAACCGATTCGGGATGATCCCGGTGTTCAATAAAATTATCGCATACCGAAATAAGGGTTCCGATCCGCCGGGCGGTCATTCTAACCTCAGGCACCGGGTATTCATCTTCAAGATCATCCGGCAGTACATCCAGAAGATTAGTAATAAACCTGACCAAGGAGGAGAGTTTTATTTTAAGTTCCTCCAATGGAAAGAGCAGACACGATTTTATCTCGTCTGTTTCAGCATCTGTAAGCCGGTAAACCCCCTCCCGGGCTAACAGGTGTGAACATGAGTCTTCCAGGGAATCCGCCTGTATTCTTAGACCATCGATGAGACCGGGAACTTTCTGAAATAGATCCGTCTTCTCCTCATCTCCGCTGAATAAATTTTGAAGACGGAGAAGCAGTCCGGTATTTCTGCCCCTCCGGGTTCGGAAAAGTATTCCGAGAAGTCTCAGGAGAGCGGGTTTACTAAGGCTTTGAGAAAAATACGACGTAGCGCTGTCTTCTACATTGTGGGCTTCATCAAAGATTATACGGTGAAACGGCGGAAGAACAGCAGTAGAATCAAACCCCATACCTCCCGCTCTTATGGCCAGGTCTGAAAAGAGCAGATGATGATTCACAACAAGGATATTTGCTGATGCCGCCTCCCTTCTCGCACGCATCACAAAACATTGGTCTCTGAATCTGCACCGGAATCCGGAGCAGCCGTCCGCTTCCGATCGTACTTGGTCCCAAATTTCATTTTTCGGTAAAAATGATAAATCTGATCTGCTCCCGGTGGGAGAGTCTTTGGACCATTCCAGTATCGCGTTAATCTCCTCATTTTCTTCCGGAAAAAGGGTACCTTCCTCGACAACTTCGGATAACCGGTTTAGACACAGGTAGTTCCCTCTCCCTTTAACAAGTACCGCTTTAACTTTAGACCGGGTCAACTGCAAAGCAAGGGGAATATCTTTCTCCACAAGCTGCTGCTGAAGATTGATAGTAGCCGTGGTAATAACTGTCCGTTCTTCATTTTTTCCAACCCAATCGATGACAGGCAGAAGATATGCCATAGATTTTCCCACGCCGGTACCAGCCTCGGCGGCACCAATTTTACCATGATTCAGACACCGCGCTACCATCCTCAACATCCCGGCCTGGGACTCCCTTGGTTCATACCACGGAACAAGGTTTGAAAACGGACCGCCTTCACCGATTATTTCTTCCAAATCTGCGATGTTTATTTGTTCCAGAGATTTTGGAGGTACCGGTTCTGCAACCGCATAGAGAATTTCCACCTGATTATCAACAATAAAAAAACCGATACCCAGATTACCCAATTCCGAGGCAACCCGCAGATCGGCAATGCTGGGCTCCAGTTTTCCGCCGGGATGGTTGTGTATTACCACGTTTCCCCTTTTCATGTGGGGCATCAAGGCAGGAACCGAGTAACTGTTACCCCGGGCTGCCGTGTTTATCGTTTCGATGTTTCCGTCTTCATCGGTTTCAGCGATGAAAAGTACTTCATTACCCCCGGTTTCTTCTATTTTGTTCCGCATATCGGACCGGAAGTCGGCAGGTATTCTATCAGATGCGTTCATCAGCACGATTATGGCACAAAGTATAAATTAATTCACCGTGTTTAGCGGGGCTGTCTTGCAATTTGCTCCGGTTTTTATAGTAAACGGCATTATTGCACAAAGCCCAAAATTATGGCTAGATATCAAGGCTATGCGGGACATTGGAAAAAAAATACCGGTTGGCATCCTCGGGGCAACAGGAACTGTGGGCCAAAAATTCATCACTCTTCTCTCTCATCATCCCTATTTTGAAATCAAATCCCTTGTTGCGTCCGAGCGTTCCGCCGGAAAAAAGTACCGGGAAGCCTGCGGCTGGAAACAGCAGGTTCAGCTTCCTGCCGAAATCGGTGATATGAATGTTCTTTCACTTGAACACGACCTGGACTGCACGATACTTTTTTCCGGTCTCGATTCCTCCGTAGCCGGTCATGCGGAGAGCCGTTATGCCGAAAAGGGGCATTGGGTCATCAGCAATTCCAAGAATCACCGCATGGATCCTGATGTCCCGCTGGTTATCCCTGAAATAAATCCCGATCACTATGAACTTGTGCGGCAGCAGAAAACTCCGGGAAAGATCATAACAAACCCTAACTGTTCCACGATGTTTCTCGCCATGGTTTTGGCTCCTCTTCACAGCCGCTTCGGCATTGACGCCGTCTCCGTAACCACCATGCAGGCGGTTTCCGGAGCCGGATATCCGGGGGTTTCATCTCTGGATATATTGGGAAATGTGATTCCTCTAATAAACGGCGAGGAAGAAAAAATGGAAACTGAAACGGTGAAAATACTCGGAAAACCGGACGGCACCGGCATAAGGGATGCAGCATTTACGGTAAGTGCTCAATGCAGCCGGGTTCCGGTCATAGACGGTCATATGGAAACCGCGGCGGTAAGGTTAGAAGGCTCTCCCGATCTTCAGGAAGTTACCGAGGTGTTGGAAAACTTCCGCGGATTACCACAGGAACATAACCTTCCCAGTGCTCCCGCCCGTCCCGTCATCGTTTTAGATGATCCCGCGGGTCCGCAACCTCTTCGGGATCTGCCGGTATACGGCGGAATGTCCGCCATAGTAGGACGGTTACGGTACTGTCCGGTGATGGGAATGAAGATGGTCATCCTTGGACATAACACCATACGAGGCGCCGCGGGAGCTGCCGTTTTGAACGGCGAAGCTCTGCTTGAGCTTGGATATTTCGAATAAGGAGATATTAGGTTGGACAACTTTTTTGACAGGCTCGGCGATTTACTGAAATCGGTCATCAACACACCTACTGAAACACATGGTTTTCGACGTAGCGGAGATCCGGATCTGGACACAGCGTGGGAAGAATTGGACGAATATATGCGGACCGGTGAGGAAAGCACTCCAAAGCGGCCCGGCTTTAACAGGAAGCACCGGGAAGACGGCGGCCGCAGGTACGAGAACGATCCCACAGCTCTGCTGCGGAAGGACTTTGCCCGCCTGGAACTGCCCTTCGGGGCTCCGCTGACCGAGGTCAAACAATCTTACAAGAAGATGCTTGTCCGGTATCACCCGGACCGATGGTCCGCCGATCAAGAAAAAATGGCCGTCGCGACCGAGATAACAAAAAAAATAAATGAATCTTTCCGCAGAATTAACGAATACTACGAAAAATGACTTATTGGTCATACGGCATATTAATATTTATCAAAAATAAATCTTTGTTTCAACACGATTTAAGATGATTGTTTATTACTCGGAAGTCGCCGTTCTCACCCGGTCTTACCGAGTTCATTGACAATAAAGGGAGTTAGGGATAGGATATTACGCACAAAACATCATCGTATTCCCATTGTAACATTATATAAGGAATCTGAAACATCACATGGCAAGTTCGGCAATTTATATATTTGCATTCATTCTTCCGGCAGTTATTAATCTCCTGATAACTCCAGGTATATTAAAACTGTCCCATACCTTTTATTGGTACGACTCGATCGATCACAGGAAGATACACACAGAAAACACTCCCAGATTGGGGGGAGTCGGAATTTTCATCTCAGTTCTCATTTCTTTTTTAATCATCGGCTTTATAGGAAAACTCTTTTCCGCGGAAGGGAAGGGTTTTGTCAACCTCCTTCCGCTTTTAGGCGGGATCACCATGATACATATCATGGGTTTAGTAGACGACTTCCACGATCTCAGGGCGTATTTGAAGTTTTTTATTCAAATAACCGCAGCAGTCATCCTTATTTTGGGGGGAATCAGAATCGAAACGGTGTCCCTGCCGTTTCATTGGGAACCGGTCAATCTGGGAATCGTTACCTACCCGGTTTCCGCGTTATGGCTCGTGGGTATCGCGAACGCCGTTAATCTCATCGATGGAATGGACAGCCTTGCCGGTGGCTTCGGATTTATCACCTCGGTAACGGTACTGATAATTTCACTGCTCACCGGGAATTTACTTACCGCCCTATTCTCTCTCATTTTTATCGGCAGTCTTGTGGGGTTCCTGGTCTTCAACTTTCCTCCCGCAAAGATATTTATGGGAGATTCCGGCAGTCTTTTTATAGGGTTTACTCTGGCGGCTCTTCCGCTCATCAAAACCGAAACGGCTGTTGATATATCCATACTGTTCCCGGCGATAACATTATTTTTACTTCCGGTATCTGACACACTAACCGCGATTTGCAGACGGCTAGGGAGAGGTTTGCCTGTATATAATCCGGATAAAGAACACATTCACCACAAACTGCTGGAGGCCGGATACAATGTTAAACAAATTCTCGTTATTTTGCTTTCAGCTACAGTGATACTGAATATACCGGCCGTTCTTTGGCATATCATACCAAAAAACACGGCAATTATACTGATATTCCTATCATGGGCAGCTGCCGGTTTAGGTCATCTTATCTTAAATAAAAAATACCGGTTCGTGAAAAAACTGCACCGCGATTAGAGGCACCTGCCGGGATCAGGAAATCCCGTATTCGTTAAGTTTCCGATGAAGGGTTTTCCGCCCAATCCCGAGAATTTCTGCTGTTTTACTTTTGTTCCCCTTGTTCGCGCTCAGGGTATGCTGTATTATTTCCCGTTCTGCCTCGGACAGGGAAGCTCCTAAAGGAACACGGATATCATTCTCGCCGGAATCGCTTTTAACAGACGGGGGAAGATCATCAGGTGTTATAATATTGTCTTTGCTCATTACTACCGCGCTTTCAATACAATTCCGAAGCTCCCGGATATTTCCGGGCCATGGGTAAGCGTAAAGCATGGCTCTTGCTTTAGTGTCAATACCTTCCACGGGCTTTCCGTTTTCCCGGGCAAATTCTTTAATAAACGCGGCAAGAAGGAGCGGGATATCTTCCTTCCGCTCGCGTAGAGGCGGTATATGAATATTAACAACATTGAGCCGGTAAAAAAGATCTTCCCGGAATGTTCCCTCCGCGATGGCCGACTGCAGATCACGGTTAGTCGCAGAAATTATCCGGACATCCACTTTAAGTGTCTGCTCTCCCCCTACCCGCTCAAACTCTTTTTCCTGCAGCACCCTGAGGATCTTGATTTGAATACTCTGGTCGATCTCACCGATTTCGTCGAGGAAGATCGAGCCGTTATGAGCAAGTTCAAACCTGCCGCGCTTCCGGTTCAACGCGCCGGTAAATGCTCCCCGCTCATGACCGAACAGTTCACTTTCGAGCAGGTTTTCCGACAGAGCCGCGCAGTGCACCTTGATGAAAGGCTTATCTTTCCGGTTGGAAAGCCTGTGTAAAGCGTCAGCCACAAGTTCCTTCCCGACACCGCTTTCGCCTGTTATGAGCACCGAAGCTTTTGTAGGCGCTACCTGATTGACAACATCGAAAATTTTTTTCATAGCAGGACTTCTGCCGATAATATTCCGCAGTCCCCGCTGTTTCTCAAGTTCTTCCTGCAGAGCCCGATGCTGCAGTACAAGCTCCCGGTTTGACAGGGCTCTTTTTACCAGAATGGACAGACGGTCAAGATTGACCGGTTTGGTGAGAAAATCAAATGCACCGTCACGCATTGCGGTTACCGCCGATTCTATCGTACCGTGGCCGGTCAAAATTATTACCGGAACGGTAGGATAAGCTGACGCGATCCGCTGTAAAAGTTCCTGCCCTCCCATCTTAGGCATCTTGAGATCCGCAATAACCAGGTCCACGGTTTCGGTTTCAACGAGTTTTGATGCTTCCTCCCCGTTAGCGGCCAGTATTACTTCATACCCCTCCTGCCCGAGAGCCTTTCCAAGTCCTTCCCGGATATTTTTTTCATCATCAACAATAAGGAGTGTAAAATTCATTGTTCCTCTCCCTTCCAGTCCAACAACCGTTTTTCTTTCTGCGGCAGCGGAAGGTGCACTGAAAAAGTCGTACCCTTCCCCACCTTCGAATCTACCGAGATATCACCGTAATGCTCCTTAACTACTTTGTACACCAAGGTGAGCCCGATTCCCGACCCGAAATCTTTTGTGGTAAAGTAGGGTTCAAAGATCTTATTCAGAACCTCCTCACTCATTCCTTCACCGGTATCGGTAATACGCAGAACAGCCTCATTATCCAACCGCGCTGTTTCTATGATAAGTTTACCGCCGCCGGGCATTGCCGCTATGGCATTTTTTATAATATTCAAAAGAGCCTGTTTCATGAACCGGTCATCGAGCAAGAGCTTTGGTAGTGTTTCATCAAGGTGCAGTTCCGAGTCAATACCTTCTTCACTTAATTCGTACTGCAGAAACTGGATGAGATCGGAAATGAGATTGTTTAAATCTTTTTCTTCTAAGTTCGTGTCCATCGGGCGGACAGCAAAAAGGAAATCAACAACAATCTTATTCAGCCGTTCAACCTCTTCATTCACTATGTCTATGAATCCAAGCACTTCATCGCGGTCCACCTCCTCTTTTCTAGTCAGGGAGCGCTGAATAAGCTGGATGTGAATGCCGAGAGAGCCTAACGGATTTTTTATTTCATGAGCAACCCCGGCGGCAAGGGTTGTCAAGGAAGCCAAATTTTCCATTCGCCGGTTTCTCGCTTCATCAATCCGCTTATCTGTAACGTCATCAAGATGGATTACATTTCCCGTTATCTTCCCGTTCCGGAGAAACGGCAGAACCGTAAATGAAATTGTTCTCCTTCTTCCGCCGGTTTCTAAGGTAAAATCTTTGTCTTGAACCGTTTCCTGAGAGAGAAGGGTATTTTTTAGAAATGTACTGATTTCAGAATCTCTGATTGTATTCCATATGATTTTTTCCTGGGGATCTTTAACAGTAAAAGGAAGGAGACGTTCGGTTTTCCGGTTCATAAAAATGGTGATATTGTTCTCGTCCGTCACAAGAACCCCTTCATCAAGTGAGTGAAGAACACCCTCTAACCGTTCATTTTCCAAAGCTAAATCCCGGATAAAATTCCGGATTTGAGATTTATCCAGTTTATTCAGTTTGCCTAGGGCACGCTGTACAAAACTTCTCATACTGTTCCCTATCTGCTCCTGCGCATATTTAAAAACAAATTTTCCAAACAGAGTGCCGGATTCATGTTGAATGTCTCACGCCATAAAAGAACTTCATGAATATACCGGTCCCAGATATGATGACGGCGAACGGTATGCGGATCGTCCAGCTCTTCTTTCAGCCGGACAGCAAGCAGGTTAGTCAGCACCTCAAGAAAATACTTGAACCCTTCTTTAAACGGATAAGATTTTACCGCATTTTCCACCTCACCGAGTATGTACCGCATCTCCGGGATATCCTTTTCCGCAACACCCTTAAGGAACAAGTCCGCTGCGTTCTGCAGGAGAACTTCACTCTCTTTGCTCTCACCGCTCAACCTCCGGTCCCGGAAAAAATCATTCAGAGATTCCCATCCAAGATTTTCATTGAGCCTGAAAATCCTTCTGAAAACCTGTTCCCGGTCTTCCCGGCTCCTTACTTTAAACAGGTACGGCCTGAGTCTGGATAGGACCGTAGGTATCAAAGCGCCTTTCCGGGAAGTTAATAGCAGGTAATAAACTCCTGCCGGGGGTTCTTCCAAAGCTTTCAGCAGAGAGTTCCTGGAAGCATCGCTCATCCTGTCGGCATTTTCGATTATTATGACTTTTACCTTTCCCGGGGTGGTAATATGGGACCAGGCGACAGCATTTCTGACGTTGTTTACCGGAATGGTATCGGGAACCGCATCGGCAAGTTTATCCGTGAGTCCGGTGATTTTATTCATCGTTTTTTTCATCTTTTCAGGAGCAGGGAGGTCTCTACCGGGATAAAATTCTTCAAGCAGTTCCTCCGTCTCCTGGGCAGCTTCGGATATCCCGCTCAGTTTTGACTCTTCCCCTTCCCACAGGACGGGGTCGTACCGCCTTACCAATTTCCGTATCGCCCTAATATAGAGATATTTACCCGCTTCACTGCCGCTTCGAAGGAGAGTATCGCCGCATGCCGCAATATCTTGCTTAAAATAACGATTCCCTAAAAGCAGCATCTCCGAATGGGTGAGAAAACGGTGATTCCCGCAGGAAGTACAATCACAATTCCATGGCGCGGAGTCTTTCAGGCACGAAAGAACCCGGGCCATTTCAAGGGCCACGGTGAGCTTTCCGGTGTACTCCGGTCCATGAAACAACAGAGACGCGGGTAAAGTACCCGCGGCTATATCTCTTTTTATGTCGTCCAGCGCGTCATTTTGTCCAATAACATTCTCAAACATCAGTAGTGTCCTGTCCAAAATTGAATAATTCAGCAGCATAAGGTAAAAATGGCTGCAGCATCCGGACAAAAAAACTATCTTTAGTTATTCCCGCCGGATCGAAAAAAGGCTGCAGATTTATCAGAAAAAGCATGATGAAAACGAGGAATATTCCTTCAGCAATTCCCACAAACAAACCCAAGGCATGGTCAAGCTTCTCAAGGTTGATCCTTTCCACTAGACTCGACAACGCGTTCTGAAACAGCTTTACCACCAAGTATACTATTATGAATATTATTAAAAAAGAGATAAGCTGGGTCCATACTGTATCTCCGATATATTTCTCCAGAAATTGTGCACCTGTCCCGGAGAAAAAGACAGCCGCGGCAATACCGAGTATCAGAGCGGCGGTGGAGCCGACTTCTTTCACAAAGCCTCTGAGTGCTCCTCTAATGGCAGCAAGAAGAATAATCAGCATAAAGACAATATCCAGGGTTGTAAAACTCATTGCTCAATGTCCCCTTTTCCGGCAATCGTTAAGCAGTCCCGAGCTATCAGTAGAGCGGCTTCTGCTCCTCCGATGGCCCGGCTTGCTTGACTCATATGCGACATATGTTCTTTATCTTGTATCAATTTTAAGAGTACGCCCGTTACCTTTTCAGGAGACGGATTCGGTTCCAGTACCTCCGCCGCGCCCCGTTTCCGAAAATATTCAGCATTCCGCACCTGATCGCCCCGGGAGGCGCTGTAGAGCGGAAGCAGGAGAAGAGGTTTTCCGAGGGCCGAAATTTCCCATAGGGTTCCGGCTCCCGACCGGGCAAAAACGATATCGGAAACGGCAACGGCGTGGGGATATTCATCTCCCAGAAAGGCAGCCGGAAAGTAACCCTCCCCTCGTTTCTGTGTTGATACGAGTTCATCTCCTCCCTGATGAATGATATCAAAAACCGGAAGAAGACGGCAAAGGGAACCTGCTATCAATGAATTAATTTCCCGGGAACCTTGACTTCCTCCAAGAATAAGCAGGATCGGCTTTTTTCCCGAAAAACCAAAATAACCGAGTCCGGAATCCCGGCGGCCGGTATGGATATCGGGCCGAACAGGGTTTCCGGTTACCTTGGTGATATCACGGAGCGCCGGATTGAAAAATCCTGCTGTCTCCTGGTAGGACACATAAATCCGGCGGACCAGACGGGAATTGATCTTCGTAGCCAAGCCGGGATCAAAATCCGACTCGTGGGTAACGGCGGGAATCCCGAGAAGTTTTGCGGCAATTACCGGCGGCACGGAAACAAACCCCCCTTTTGAAAACAGGAGTACAGGCCTCTCTCTTTTTAAAATAGCTATAGATTGGAAAACACCGGTTAATATCAGAAACAGGTCCGTTATATTTTTTAAAGAAAAATATCTGCGGAATTTTCCTGAAGCAATCGAGTAATACTCAATGGAACCGGAATATTTATCTAAAATACTCCGTTCCATGCCTTTTTTTGATCCTATCCAGGCGAATTTTCCGTCCCATCTATCCTTGACAGCATCAAATACGGCCAATGCCGGATAAACATGGCCGCCTGTTCCTCCGCCGGTAAAAAATATTTTTTCTGCCATATTTCAAGAAAACCGGATTAACTCCATTACCAGTGCCTTTCCATTCGTTTTTTTTTCTTTTATAATTCACCTTATCATGAGAAAAGCTATTTATTCAATCACGGTTGCTCTGCTGGTATTATCCGGAGCTGTTTATGCTGGAAATGAACTATTCCAGGAGTTCGGAAAAATTTTGCCGCTGGAAAATCTTTCCGAAGAGCAAATCGAAGAACTGCAAGTAGAAGGAGAAACCTTACAGATGGAGAACACTGCTTCCACGGAACTCGCTCCGGAAGTCATGTTCTCCGGGCGCTCTCTCGGAGATTATATTCATTCCCTGGGTGAATCGGAGCCGAATATCAGCATCCAGTACCTTTTTTTAATCCCGCTGAAAAAGATGTACAGCAATCTGGAAATATATAATGCTTTACTGTCGGTCAGCACTATGACCGGGATCGAATATTTTTCTCATTCCAGACAACGGTACCGTGTCTTTTACCATGAAGTGTACCCGGTTGAAGATCTTGACCGGGACACCAGGATCAGGGACCCCCAGGTTTCCGGGAACGATCTTCCCGGAGAAAAAGAGCTCTACATTTATCAGCACGATTCATCTTTCGGGAAATACTATTCCAAGCTCCAGTATCTTTACGACGGGAAATCTTTCATCCTTTCGATGGAAAATGAAACATCACTCCGGTACAAGCTGATCCGGGTTCTGAAACCGGGCAAACTGCAGATTAGAATCTATATCAAGCCTGAATCCGGCAATCTGCTCCTGTATGCCCACTGCAGCGCCGAAGCCGCCTCCCTATTCGGCTTAGCCAGCCGGATAGAAAAGAGCCTTTCCAACCGGCTGCGGGCAATTGCGGACTGGTTCACCGGCACTTTAACACAATATTAACTTAATTTTTATAAAGCCTTTATACTTCCTCCGTAATCATTAGGGCAACCTTAACAAGGGAAAATAAAATCATTTTCAGGAGGAATTGAAATGAAAAAATTGGTACTTGTACTTAGTCTTGTACTGCTCAGTACAACTCTTCTTTTTGCCGGCGGCGATCAAGAAGAGGGAGACGGATTTTCCGGTGATTATGCTTTCGGCGGATCTACCACTGTTGATCCGATTATCACGGCTGCTATCGAAGAATGGAAGGACATCCATCCTAACGTACACATCAGTTACGAAGGTGTAGGATCGAGTAACGGAATCAAAGGTGTATTAAGCGAACAGTACTCCCTCGGAGGTGCTTCCCGGGAACCCAGAGACACCGAAATCGAGCAGGGAGTAAAATCAACCCCCATATCCATGGATGCGGTTGCCGTTATCGTAAACAAGGAATCTGTCGCGATCTCCAATTTGAGCCTGGAAGAAGTTGCAAAGATCTACGCGAAAGAAATCACCAACTGGAGTGAAGTCGGCGGACCCGATGCCGAAATTGTTGTCTTTAACCGAGACGAAGCATCCGGTACCTACGAAACATTTGAAGTTAAAGTGATGAAGGCTGTTGATAAAGAATTCAGCGGTGAAGAAGTTGTCGTAACATCAAACGGCGACATGGTAGCGAAAGTCGGCTCCCAGCCGAATGCTATCGGTTACTGCGGTCTCGGTTATCTCGAAGCAGACCCCGGAATTAAAGCAGTTACCGTAGATGGTATTCCCTCTGAAATCGAAAATGTCTACGACGGAAGCTATCCGATCTGGCGCTACCTGAACGTTGTTTATACCGGAGAACTGGAAGGTGTTGAAGAAGCGTTCGTTGAATACCTGCTTTCCGATGACGGTCAGGCTATCGTTGAAGAAGTAGGATTTATCGCACTTCCGGAATAAGAAACTGATTACGTAAAATTTATTGAAGAGACTGTCCTTCAAGGCAGTCTCTTTTTTTTAAAAAAAATGACAGGATTTTCAAATTTTTTCATCGGGATTAACAGAAATCTAACATTATCCTAACATAACGGTAAGGGAAATGCATCATATCATGAAATTGAGGAAGGAAAGCAGGTGAAACGGGAAAAGAACATAGTCAGCAGAGGAGCAGAATATTTTTTCCTCTTTTTTGCGTCGGTATCAATTTTCGGTGTAATTTTCATTACCATATTCATTTTTATTGAAGGTCTGCCGCTCTTTGAAGAGGTTGGTTTATTTAAATTTCTGTTCACATCAAATTGGCGTCCCACCGCTGATCCGCCGAGTTTCGGAATCCTGCCCTTTATTATGGGTTCCATATACGTAACCCTGGGAGCACTAGTAATATCCGTACCGATCGGACTGGCGGTAGGAATATTTATGTCGGAAATGGCGAAACGGCGGTCCAGCAGGCTCATTAGAAGCGGAGTGGAGCTGTTGGCCGGAATCCCGTCGGTAATATACGGATTATTCGGGTTCTTCTTTATAGCACCTGTTATAAGGAACCTTACCGTCAGCAACACCGGTCTCGGGATTCTTACCGCTTCCATCGTGCTCGCCATCATGGTGCTGCCCACAATCATCAATATAACGGAAGTTTCCATCCGTTCGGTTCCTGCTGAACTGAAAGAGGGCTCAATGGCCCTCGGGGCCACTCAATGGCAGACCATAATAAAAACCCTTGTCCCCGCGGCAAGAAGCGGTATTGTGGCAGGGATCGTGTTAGCCGTGGGCCGGGCCATCGGAGAAACCATGGCGGTGTTGATGGTCGCGGGAAACGTACCGATGATGCCGAAAAGCTTGGTATCCCACACGAGAACCCTGACCATGAACATTGTTACCGATTTAAAATACGCCGCTGTCGGGAGTCCCCACGAAACCAGCTTATTCACAACAGGTATCATTCTTTTCGTTTTCATACTTGTTATCAACATACTGGTCCAGGTCTTGTTAAAAAGAACCATCAAGGAAAATTAGATGAGAGTATCACCCCACACAGTAAAAACGAAACGGCAGGAGCATATCGCCAAGGGAATAATCTACTTTTTTGTCGCTATCACATTGATTGTACTCGGGTGGATTGTTTTCTACATCATGTATAAAGGATTCTATTCTGTTCAGTATCCTACCTATGAAGTCACCGCCCTGGCAGAAGAAGCGGTTGATTTGGGTTTGCCCAACGGGAAACAGATGATCATCATAACCAACAAAAAAGTAAGAATTGATGATATTACCGCGGAAGCACTCAATAATTGCTACACAAAAAGAAGGCAGGAGGATTGGGGGCATTACACCGAACAGAACCTCGACGTGGTGCCCTTCGCGTTTAAACCTGACACCGAGTTTACCCGGGAAGCGTCTGAAATCATCCTGAACGGGGAAGAATTCGGCGGCTATGTGGCTTTTGTTAATTCTCCTGAGGAAATGGTGGAACGGGTTGCCAATAATAAAGGCGCCATTGGATATATCGCCGCGGAGAACCGTGATCTGATCCGGGGAAATGGGGTGCAGCTTGTTCCGCTCCGACGGATTTCCGTTGGAGTTCATCCTTCGGTTAAAAAAATCGAAAACAACAAACAGCTGCAGAGTATTGAAAACCCCGATTTGATGAGCATTTTTTCCGGCGGAGTTACAAATTGGAATCAGATTGGCGGAATTGATCTCCCGATCCGCCCCTTTATAGTTATTCCTGACCGTCAAAACGGCACAGCCTATGACACTATCTACTCGAACCTGCTCGATTCAATAGAGGCCTTGGGAGACAATGTTACCCGGCTCTATTCGGAGGAGGACCTTTTAAACAGGCTGGCATCGGTACCCGGCGCGGTAGGTTTGAGCTTCTACAGTACTTTCCTCGGTCAGGAGGAAATCGTGCTTCAGGACGTCCGCGTAAAAGAGACAGGATTGAATCTTGACATCTATTTTATTATTGAGCCGCCCGCCCGTTCCGGAGCCTGGGGCGGAGTTTCCACCATTATCATAAATACCATTGTACTTATTCTTTTCACCCTGCTCTTCTCGACCCCGATCGGTCTTTTTGCCGCCATATACCTGGTAGAGTATGCCAAACAGGGGCGGATGATTCGATTTCTTAGGGTAGGAACTGAAACTTTGGCAGGGGTTCCCTCCATTATTTTCGGACTTTTCGGGAACATATTCTTTGTGAATATACTGGGCCTGGGAATCGGATTTATATCCGCGACACTCTCGGTAACAATGATGATTCTCCCGACAATTGTCCGGACCTCCGAAGAAGCCCTGAAATCGGTTCCCAAGTCTTACCGGGAGGGGAGTTTGGCTCTAGGAGCGAACAAATTGCAGACCATTTTCAAAGTAACGCTGCCAGCCGCCATCCCCGGAATTTTAACCGGCATCATTCTCGGTGTAGGCCGGGTAGTCGGAGAAACGGCAGTTCTTCTTTATACATTAGGCTCAAATTACGAGCTTGTCAGGAGCCCTTCATCCTCGGCCAGGGTGCTGTCTCTCCATCTCTACGCGCTCTTTTCCGAAGCTATTTCCTACGACCGGGCATTTGCTACCGGAGCAATTCTGGTTTTTATAATTCTTATTGTAAACTTCTCTACCACCAAACTGATCAGCCGGGTCAACAGGATGGCTGGTAAGTGAATTTAACGCAACATTCAAGGAGTTGTCATGGAAAATTCTGAACCTAAAATACAGATCAACGATCTCAATCTCTTCTACGGATCTTTTCAGGCTCTGAAAGATGTGAACATGAACATGCTTTCTAATAACGTTACCGCGCTGATCGGTCCTTCAGGCTGCGGGAAGTCCACTTTCTTACGGGTAATCAACCGCATGAACGACCTGATCGATGGAGTTACCATTAACGGAGAAGTACTATACAGCGGGATAGACATATACAAAGACTTTGACGTGATTGAGCTCAGAAAAAAAATTGGAATGGTGTTTCAGAAGCCAAATCCCTTTCCTATGAGCGTGTACGACAATGTAGCTTACGGTCCCAAAATTCACGGCATCCGTAACAAGAACAGGCTGGATGAGATTGTCGAACAGAGCATCAAAGCGGCCGTACTTTGGGACGAAGTGAGTGACCGGCTCCACAAACCGGCCCTGGGTCTTTCCGGGGGGCAGCAGCAGCGGCTCTGTATCGCCAGAGCATTGGCGGTGGAACCGGATGTCGTTCTTATGGATGAACCTACATCGGCCCTGGATCCGATATCAACATCCCGCATTGAAGACTTGATTGATGAACTTAAAAAGAATTACACAATCATTATTGTTACCCATAATATGCAGCAGGCGGGACGCATATCCGATCAGACAGCGTTTTTCCTGAACGGTCTGGTGGTGGAAACGGGAGATACAAAAGATATCTTTTTTAATCCGAAAGATTCTAGGACGGAAGCATACATTTCCGGAAAATTCGGTTGAGTCAGATTTAATATGATATTATTGATTGTAATTTTACATTCAGGAGAAAACTAATGGAAGGCAGAACACATTTCGCTGAAGCAATGAAAGATCTATACCAGGATATTGTCAGAATGGGAACTCTGGTAGAAGAAGCACTCCGTAAAGCCCTTATCTCACTTTCAATAAGAGATACGGAGCTTGCTCAACAGGTTATTGATGGTGATAAAAAAATTGATGAGCTTCAGCAGGAAATCGAAGAGAGATGTACCCAGCTGATTGCCCTGGAACAGCCGGTTGCCACGGACTTACGGGAAATTCTTACCTCAACCAAAATCGTAACCGATCTTGAAAGGATCGGAGACCACGCAAGGCACTTAGCGAAAAGCGTGGAAGCTATTTCCGATGAAAAACTGCTGCAAACATTGCCGGACATTCAGAAAATGACACAGCTTGGTATTAATATGGTTCATGACTGTATTACCGCGTTTGTGGAGCATGACGCGGAAAAAGCTATTGAAGTTGCCGCCCGGGATGACGAAATTGATTCTATTCATAAACACCTCTTTGATGAAGTCTTGGGTATTATGAAAGATAACCCGGACAAAATTGCCCAGGGAGCTTCACTTATGTTTCTGAACAGATTTCTTGAACGTCTAGGCGATCACGTCACAAACATGTGTGAATGGGTGGTCTTTGCGAAAAAAGGCGAACACGTGGAATTAAACCCATAGATAAGGATTCAGGAAATGGCTAAAGAAACAGTTTTAATTGTTGACGATGAACAGGATATCTGCGAACTCATTGCCTATAATCTTGAACGCGAGGGATATTCGGTGGCCACAGTTACTTCCGGTGAGGATGCAATTTCCCACACCAAGAAAATCCTTCCGGACATCATTGTTCTAGACCTTATGCTTCCAGGTATTGACGGGCTCGGAGTATGCAAACAGCTGAAAATGAATGAAGCTACCGCTGAAATACCCATCATCATGCTGACGGCAAAAACTGAAGATTCTGATATCATATCCGGTTTGGAAGTCGGAGCTGATGATTACATCACAAAACCGTTCAGCCCCAAGGTGCTTATTGCGCGGATCAGAGCAGTGCTCAGAAGGAACCGGGACGAAGTAAAGAACGAGCCGCCTGAACGAATTACAATTCATGGTATAGCCATGGATATTGCCCGGCACGAAGTTACAAGCGAAGGCAAGCCGGTGAATCTCTCGGCTACCGAATTCTCTATTCTGGAATTTCTTGCCCGGAATCCCGGCTGGGTGTTCAGCCGGAATAAGATCATCGACGCGGTGAAGGGAAAAGATTATCCCGTTACGGAGCGGTCGGTGGATGTACAGATTCTTGGTCTGCGGAAAAAGTTAGGTCTTCAGGGGGAACACATTCAGACCGTACGGGGCGTAGGGTACCGTATGGAATCACCGGCATAGCCGGCACTTCCACAAGTTATTCTACCTCAACCCGATTCCGGCCGAGTTCCTTTGCCATGTACATAGCCTTATCAGCTTTGCTCAGCCAGTCGTCCCGGGAATCCCCGGGCTTGAACTGAGCAATCCCCAATGACGCCGTTACCCTGAGTTCCTCGTTCTCACATTGAATAGGAAGGGAAGAAAGTGTTTCCCGGAACCGTTCTCCGATCTGCCTGGCTTCTTTTAAAGAAGTGTCCGGAAGAATCATGAAAAACTCTTCGCCGCCGTACCTGCCGGCGTTGTCATATTTCCTGAGATCTTTCCTCAGTCTTACCCCGATTTCCCGGATAACAATATCACCGCAGGGGTGCCCGTATGTATCATTAATTTTTTTAAAATGATCAATGTCCATCATTATACCGCAAAGTTCCGTGTTCCCGCGGAGTGAACGCTCGATTTCAACGTCCATAACCGAAAATAGGTTCAGCCTATTCAGCAGACCGGACAGGTTGTCATACCGGGCGAGTTTTTCAAGTTCCTCGTTCACTTTTGCAAGTTTTTGATTCAGAAACTCAATATCCTGATAAGCCTTCTTTAAAGATAAATTTTGGTCTAACACCTTCGATGACAGTTCCTCTTCCTGCTTTACGGCATTTCGGTAGAATTCCCGTTCCTCAAGAAGGGTGTTTTTTGTGTTAAGCATACGTTCAGCAACGTAAACACGGATCTCCAATGATTCAATGCTGCCGGGCCGCATAACGATGTCGTCAAATCCCAGATTCAAGTATTTCCGGTAGGTGCCTAATGAAGATTGGCCGTGCAGGGCATAAAGGAAATATAGCGGCTTTTTCTCCGACTGTTCTTTCATTGTATCCAAAAACGCGATGATCTCCTGATCCGAAAAAGAGTCATCCAAAACGAATATCCGGACAGTAAAATCTTTCTGCCGGTCCATTGCTTCCCGAAAATTTGAGTAAATTACCGGATTAAATGATAGATCAGGTTTTTCCGCGCGGCAGTCGGTGATTTCACAGAAAAAATTCTGGGTAATGAGTACTGACGGTAATTCTTTTTCTTTCATATCCCGTTCTTTCCTAAGAGAACAATCCGAATACAAGCTGCATACTCCCGATAATAAATCCTAATAAAGCTCCGAAAACATTTATCCAGCGGAGATGTTTCGCTATCACGGTTAAAAGAAGATCCTCCACATTTTGAATGTCCAAGCCGTTGACCTTATCTACCACCATTTTTTCAACATTAAACGTTTTAAGCACATCTGATAATCCTGAATCTATAATTCCGTACATCTGTCTGGAAAGAAAGGAATCAATCCGTTCTTTACGCTCCCGGTCAATACCTATTGCCTGCCGGACGGGAATATGTTCCAGCTGGTCCAGGAAATCTGAAATCAGGCGTATAATCCGGGCAGAAAGTCCCACTGAGGTTTCCGGTTTATGCAGCCAGCTTATCATCATCCTGGAAAGTCTTCCGGAGATCATTTTTTCATCCAGTTCAAGGTATTGGTTTAAAAGATCACCGACAGAGCGGTCGGCATTCTGCTGAGCTATTTTACTAACCCCTTCTGAAATACGTCGTCTTACCGCCGGGCCGTTTGCCCACTTAACAATACCGTTTACAAGCTGGGTTATTTTTTCCTGGGGATTGACCCCTGTTTTGTAGGTAAGATCCGCCAACCCCTGCTTACTGATTTTTTCCAAAGCATCAGCAATACCATCAAGGACTTTTTCTCTATTTTTGATATCCAGACCGGCAGAGTGGAGACTCCAGATCATATCATCAATAATTTCCGGCATACGCTCGTTCAGGGTCCGGTCGTACTGCCCGGCAGAAATAATAAACCTCTGAAACACGTTCAGTTTCTCCAGAATATCCGACAGGAGTGTTTTCCCCCGGATAGATAACTCACTGCGTACATCCGGCCGGTTAAGCCACTTTATTATTGAATCTAGGACAGGATCATAGATAATATCCAGAGCACCTACCAATTTGTCTCTGATTTCTGGAGTCATGAAGAAACCGACCGGTTCATTCTGCTTGAGAATATCCGTAACCCATTTAGTCGCCTTTTCTGAAAGCTGATCCCTTACTTCATCACTTAGAAGACGCCGGATAAACCGCTGTACGATAATTTTTACTCTCCGGTGATCTCTGGTCAGTGAAGAAATTTTAATCTCCGAGAAGGTTCGGGCAATTTCTACGGCAACTGATTCGATAATTCCTTCAAAACCCTCGGACCGTACAAACTTTTTGAGTACCGTTTCCAGAGTATCTTCAAAACTCTCAACAAATACTTTCAATTCCTTTGTCCGCGCCTCTCCGGGAACGGTATCCAGAAATTTTTCGGTGAAAGCAGATATTCCATTATTCAGATCCGCTGCGAAATTGGATTTTTCCAGGTGGCTTCTTACTGAATCTTCGGTAAGGAGCTGATTTGACACCATCGATCCTAAACTGTCAGCCAGACTGTATCTCTGTTTAGGGATGATCCCCGGAGTAAATGGAACACGGATTCCGAAAATCCGCTTCTCGGTAAGGGGCCGGAAAAGCATCTTTATTGCGATATAGTTGGTAACATAGCCGATAACCGCGCCGAGAAGCGGTGGAAGAATATACGGTAAAAGGGAAACGAAATCACTCACTTCTGTATTTCCTTTGCTGCATTCGCTGCTTTTTCCTGAGTTTCATAGAGTAAAAGATATTCACCATAAACCCAGCCGTCGACACTTTCCGAATGAATTCTGTACCAGTAACTGTTGGCACTGCCGATTTTCACCTGATAAGGTGTCCTATTAATTATATTAACGACAGCGCCTCTTCGCAAATGGGTTATGATTTCACTTTCCCGGCTGCTGTAATCCATAACAGGAGCATATACCGTGTTCACCACACCCCATTCAGGCAAGCCGGAAATAAGGGGCACTTCCGGCAGTTCCAGCTCTGTCATCTCAGAGTTTCTGCCGCATGATAATATAATAAGCGTAAAAATGAGAATGAAAAAAGATAGATAATAATAGCCCTTGTTTGATAAAGGCCGGCTTTTCCGGTAAAATACTGGTAACATATGATATTGAAGAAAACTATACCATGTTTACTCCTTTTTGTCATTTCCCACACCGGTGTTTCGGGTCTAAATATTAATATAGGCAATTCTTTCTCATCCGCGGTTAAAGTCCATTTTTCTGAATATAATGACAATCCGCTGCTGTCCCAGACCGGATCATCCTTAAGTGTCAGAAATCTCCTTGGTTTTACGGACTGGTTTTATATCCGAGGAGGTATTACCGTTTTCGCATTCAAACCGTCAATCACATTCGGGGCTCTTAATTATTCCGGGTTCAGCGGACTTGCGGCGGAAACCGGTGCTGAATTTTCTTTCGGCGGCAGGCAGCTAAAAATGAGCAGGTTCAAATTTACCGGCGCGATTTGGGGTTCCTACTCCTTTGCCCAGTACTCTTCCGCGTCCCTGCTTTTCAGTTACCCCGGGATTGGTATTTCTGCTGGTATTACTTTATATTTTACAAATTCATTACCATTTAAGTTTGGATTTTCCTTGCCCTTTGAGTTATATTTTAGGAGAGATTTAAGCACCGCAATTTCAGCAGGTGCCGAGATGACTATTCAGCTAGTATGGTGAAAATGAAAAAAAATTTGTTTTACATAATATTGACTGCCCTTTTATTTCTCGCTTTCCTGACTGCGTGCAGTATTCCAAATAAGGATTATACCGCGTACATCTTATCCTACGGTGTAGGCAAATACATCGAAGATGTTTCGGGCAGACCGAATCTGGCTTACACCGTAAAGGATTCAGCTGATATATTCACTCTATTTTCCGAATACGGCTACCAAGGACAAGTAAGAACAGACAGTGCCGCAACAAAAGCGCAGCTCATGGAAGACATTGAGGAAACCGCCGGGCTGCTTAATGAAAATGACGTATTCGTGTTTTATTTTTCCGGGCACGCAGGACAGTACTCAATTTCAGAGCCCGGAGGGGAAGCATTTGACCGGGATGACAAAGTGGAGCGGCTTCTAATGTATGGGTCAGTATACGAATCCGGGGGCAGAATTCAAACTGATGAAGACATGATGCTGAGTGATGATGAGCTGAAATCATTGCTTTCCCAAATACCGGTCAGGAAAAAAGTTGTTATCATCGACGCATGTAATTCCGGCGGTTTTATAGGAACCTCCGCCTCTGTTGATCAGGTTCCGCAGGATTATACCGGTGGAACGATCGGCATCACCGGGAACAATGCGTTAAAATCGTTGTATCTTTATTTTGCCTACCCCCATCTCGACAATGCCGATATAGCCCAGGATGAAGCATTTGTTATTTCAGCTGCGGGAGAGAGGGAATATTCATATGAAGACGCTGCCTTAGAAAACGGGGTTTTTACCCATTATTTCCTGGACAGTGCCGTCCACGGAGACAGGGATAATAACGGAGCGGTGACAGTAACAGAGGCTTATCGATACACGTTTGACCGTATTATGTCGGAGTGGAACAACCCGAATCACTCCGCATACCGTTTCCTTCCCCACGTTTCAGCAGGTCCCTTAGATCTTATCCTTTTTTAACCAAGTCAGCCGGAACCCATCTCTTCAAGTTTTCTGATCTCATCACGTATCACAGCTGCTTCTTCAAATTCAAGCCGTTTTGCGTGCTCAAGCATTTCGTTTTCTAAGGCTTTTTTCAAGGCGGCCCTTTGTTTCGGAACCAGGATATTGTAGCTCTTCTTTATTATTTCTATCGACTTTTTCTGGTTTTCTTTTTTCTCGTCCCGTTCCCGAAGGAGGATGTCCCGGACCGCCTTCCGGATTGTCTGCGGAGTAATACCATGCTCCCGGTTATATTTTTCCTGTATCTCTCTCCGCCTTGTAGTCTCCCGGATAGCTTCCTCCATTGCATGAGACATCCTGTCGGCATACATAATTACCTTACCGTTCACGTTCCTCGCTGCCCGTCCAATGGTCTGAATAAGAGAAGTGGCGGAGCGCAGAAACCCGATCTTATCGGCGTCTAATATGCCGATAAGGCTGACCTCCGGTAAATCAAGTCCTTCCCGGAGCAGATTGATTCCGACGAGGACATCAAACTTACCGAGCCTCAGATCGGTGAGGATTTCGGTCCGTTCAAACGTTTCTATTTCAGAATGAAGATAGCGGACCCGCAGCCCGAGCCCCGCGAAATAATCGGTCAGGTCTTCGGCCATCTTTTTCGTTAGGGTGGTGACCAGGGTTCGCTCGTTTGAATCAATCCTTTTTCGTATTTCCCCGTAAAGGTCCTCTATCTGGCCTTCAGTGGATCTTACCGCTACCTCGGGATCCAGGAGACCGGTGGGTCTGATAACCTGCTCGACACACTGTGCAGAACGTTCAAGTTCTTCATCCCCCGGGGTAGCCGAAACAAACACCGCTTCAGAAAGAAGCTCCTCGAATTCTGTAAAAAACAGCGGACGGTTATCCAGCGCCGACGGCAATCTGAAACCGTAATCCACTAATGACTGCTTCCGGGACCGGTCACCGGCGTACATTCCCCGTATCTGGGGCACGGTAACGTGGGATTCATCGATAAAGGTGATAAAATCAGCAGGGAAATAATCCAGGAGTACCGCGGGACGTTCACCAGGACTCCTGCCGCTTAAATGGCGGGAGTAGTTTTCGATGCCGGGACAGTATCCCATTTCTTCCAGCATCTCAAGATCGTATTCGGTCCTCGTTTTGAGCCGTTGGGCTTCAACGAGCTTTTTCTGTTTTTCCAGTTCCCCCAATCTGTCGGTCAGCTCCTGCCGGATATCATCCAGAGCCTTCCGAACCTGGTCTTCCGGCATTACAAAATGTTTTGCCGGATACAGGGTTATCATATCGAGTTCTTCAATTGTGTTTCCCGTTACAGGATTTATCTTCTTGATGACCGAAGTTTCATCCCATTCCATCTGTATCCTGAAAGCTTCCTCTAAATATGCCGGGAAAATCTCCAATACATCACCCTTAATCCTGAAACAGCCCCGTTTAAGAACATCGTCATTCCGTTCATACTGCAGACTAATGAGCTTTAAGCGCACATCTCTAATATCCAGATGTTCACCAACCTGAAATACCAGACGCATCTCTCGAAAAAGGGTCGGCGTCCCCAGTCCGTAGATGCACGAAACGGTAGCGACGACAATAACGTCCTTCCGTTCCGTGAGACTCCGGGTAGCAGACAGCCTAAGCCGGTCGATCTCGTCGTTTATGCTTGCATCTTTTTCTATGTAGAGATCTCTGGAAACCACATACGCCTCGGGCTGATAATAATCATAGTAGGATACAAAATATTCAACAGCGTTCTCGGGAAAGAATTCCGTAAGTTCACGGTATAACTGAGCGGCTAATGTTTTGTTATGTGAAACCACCAGAGTGGGACGCTGCACCTGTTCTATTATTTTCGCCACAGAATAGGTTTTTCCCGAACCCGTTACCCCCTTCAAGGTCTGAAAGGTGAACCCGTCTGTAATCCCCTTGGAAAGCTTCTCAATGGCCTGGGCCTGATCTCCTGCAGGGTCGTAGTCCGATACAACTTTAAACTTAGCCACGGCAGTTACCAGGGAAGCTGCTTAGGACGCTCTGACAGTTTAACTTCGATTGTATGTTTTTTTCTTCCGCGGATTATCTCAACCGGTACGGTTTCGTCGGGCTTGTTATCCTCCAGGGCGCTGAACAGATCGGCCAGGCTTGCAACGGATTCATCATCAACTCCGACTATAATATCTCCTCCGAGCTGAATTACCGTTGACCCATAGCTTACAGCTTTATTCCGGGAACCGCCTCTGATTCCGGCCTTATCAGCATTACTGCCTTCATACACTTTTGAAACAAGGATACCTTTTTCTACTGGCAGACCAGCATAATTTACTAAGGCCGGGAACAGCTGAATCGGATAGATATCGATCCAGCCCCGTTTTACAAATCCATATTCAATTAACTCGGGAACAACCCTTTTTGCCGTATCAACAGGAACGGCAAAGCCGATTCCTATAGAACCGCCGGATGGAGAATATATCATGGTATTGATGCCGATCATGTTTCCCTGGGAGTCCAGAAGCGGACCTCCCGAATTTCCCGGATTGATAGAAGCGTCCGTCTGAATCATATCCTGTATAAGTCGGTTATGATCCGTCCGAAGGGGTCTCCCAAGTCCCGAAACAATGCCGGTAGTCAAAGTCCGGTCAAACGCAAAGGGATTCCCGATAGCTAATACTTTCTGACCAACCCTGAGATTGGAGGACGAACCCATAGGTATGGTATTTAGTTCCTTTCCATTTGGAGGGTCAAACTTAAGAACGGCTAGATCATTTTCCGGATCCGAACCTACCACGTTTCCTTCCACCTGTACACCGTCGGAGAGGGTAATAAACACCTTATACGCGTTCTCGACGACATGGTTATTTGTTAAAACATAACCCCGTTTGTCAATGATCGATCCTGAACCGGATGAACCTTCACGGGGTACCGGCTCTAAAAACCAGGTATAGGAGAGCTGTTCAGTGGTTATATTGACCACCGCCTTATTTCTATTTTCGTAAACCGAAATATTCGCGAGTTCATCCGGATCAAAACGGGCAGTGTCATCCACCTGGATGTATCCATCCAAGGTTGACGAATTTGTCTGCAGCTCTAGAATCGGAGGTTCGTATTCCATATCATCAGCGAGGGATTCATCTTCATTACGGTCGAAAAGGGGGTTGAACACCCCAAGACCAAGGGCGATAAGAAAAGTTATTACAAAGGTCGCTGCTACAAACAGGAGCAGCTGGTTTCTGCTGTACAGTTTCAAAACAGGTCCCTCCTTTTTTAATTATATCTCAACC